>DATMJE010000057.1:0-5746 GCA_035553995.1 Usitatibacter sp.
CGGGAAAGGTACGCGAGGAAGTCCTCGTCGGTGCCCACGTAGTCCGCGAGGTTGCGGCTGTCGGCCAGGAACTGCGCGATGCGCCCGGCCGTGCTCGTGGCGAGCTGCTCCAGGTTGCTGCGCTCGACGCTCGCCACGTAATCCTGCGACCTCTGCAGGTTGTAGTACGCCGTGATCATCATCGGCAGCAATGCCGTCGCCACCATCGCGATGGTCATCTTCGCCACCAGCGGCCACGACCCCGGCCGCTCGAGGCTGCGGGTGAAGCGGGCGAGCCGGCCGCGGATGAGATGCGGCGAACGCAGCGTCGCCGCCCACCCCTCGTTGCCGGCCGTGTTGTCCTCTTCCCCGTCGCGCAGGGCCTCCTCCAGCCCGAGCAGCGCCGAATGGCGGGCGAACAGGGCCGAGCGGAATTGCGCCACGTCCTGCGGCCGGTGCGTCGGATGCATCGCGAGGGCCCAGTCGATCGCGCGCAGGAATTCCGGCGAGTAACGGCCACGGCAGAGGTCCTCGGCGCGCGGCTGGGGGTCCGGATCGGCGAGGCGCGAGGGCGCATCGATCGGCTTGCGGCCGGTCACCAGCCAGAAAAGCGTGGCGCCAAACGAGTAGATGTCGGTCCACGGGCCCTGGCGGCCGCCGTTCGCGTATTGCTCGATCGGCCCGTACCCCGGCGTCACGACCATGCCGGCCTCGGCCTTCTCGATCGCGGTCTGGCGCGCGGAGCCGAAATCGAGCAGCACGAGGCTGCCGTCGTCGTCGCGCACGTGGATGTTGTCGGGCTTGATGTCGCGATGCAGGTAGCCCGCGGCGTGGACCGCGGCGAGCCCGTCGAGAAGGGGTGCCAGCAGCTCCACCAGCACGTTCTCCGGCACGAGCGGGCGTTTCTGGCGCCACTGCTTCAGGGATTGGCCGCGCTCGAACTCGAGCACCATGTACGCGGTGTGGTTCGCCTCGAAGAAGCGCGCCACCCGTACGATGTTCGGATGCCGGAAGGTCGCGAGGGTGCGCGCCTCCACGAGGAAGCTGTCGAGGCCGCCCTGGTAGGCATCGTGGTCGCGAACGGAGCATGGCGCCACGGAGTAATCCGCGGCGCGGCAGGCGAAGGCTTCCGGGAGGTACTCCTTGATGACCACGCGCGCGTCCAGGTTCACGTCGGTAGCCGCATAGGCGATACCGAACCCGCCCTGCCCGAGGACGGCGTCGATGCGGTACTCGTGGAGCCGGAAGCCGGGCGGCAGCGCGAGCTGGCGTGCCTCCGGCTGCAGCCCCATCGCAGGATCGGCGGACCTGGAACGTCCGTCCGCGGCGCCAATTGCGCGCTCGACCACTTGTGCGCCTCCTGTCGATGTCGCCTTTCCGGCTTGTTCTAGGGTCCAATGTCCCCTCACGCGCAAGAACGCGAGGCCCCAACCTAACGTAGCACAATCCGGCGCCCGCTGGCAGTTGAAAAACCCACAGGGGACAAACACTTAGGAGTAATTCTTTTAGTGATTTGAACACGCCCGTGCTAACATTTCCCAAAATGAGGGAGAGGCCTGCTCGAGAATGGGCACGATACGGGTGCGGTTCATATTGGTGGCGCTGGCGGTGAGTTTCTTCGCCGTTGGCATGTCCGCATTCCTGAACTACTTCAAGTACAAGAGCACCATCGGCAACATCGTGAAATCGCGCGTGCTGGTGGTGGGCCGCAACATCGAGAACAGCGTCCAGGCATCGCTCGCGATCGGCATGCAGTTCGCCGAGCTGGCGCAGTTGCCGCAGGTGATGTCGCGTGAGAAATCGAGCGACCGGCTGGTGCGCGCCATCGATGTCTTCGACACCAGCGGCCAGGTCATCTACAGCACGGACCGCACGCGCGTGGGGCAGAAGGTGCCCGGGCCGTGGATCGGCGCTGCCGAGCGCTCCAAGACCACCGAGTGGGCCTCGGACGAGGGCGAGGATTACGTCGCCGGCATCTCGCTCAAGAACGCCTTCGACCTCACCGTCGGCTATCTCGCCCTCCGTTATTCTCGCGAGGAGGTCGAGCGCGCCGCATCGGTGGCAGGCCGCGAGATACTGCTCGCGGCACTCGGCTCGTTCTTCGGCATCGCCATCGTCGCCCCCCTTGCACTGATCGTCGTCATCCGCCGCTTCGAGCGCGACCTGCGCACCCTCGAAGCCGCCGCCACCCACCTGGAAGACCGCGTGGAGCCTGCAGTCCCCACGGGTTCCGCATTCGACTCCTCCATCGGCCACCTGCGCGCCTCCCTGCGCGACGCGAACCGGTCGCTGGACGACCTTCGCGCCAAGCTCGATTCGGCGGCGTAACGCATGGCAATGCTCGAGAAGAACTACCTGTGGCGGATCTACTGGCGGCTCGCCGGCGTGATCATGGTTTGCGTCGTGATCGCGCTCGCGGTGGTGTCGTACTTCTCGCATCGCGTGTTCGACCGCGAGCTCGTCCCGGAAACGCAGCAGAAGGCCGCCACGGTGGCCAACTCGGTTCGCACGCTCATGCTGAAGGCCGTGGGCTACGGCGTGCCGTTCAACGAGCTCTACGGCGTCGACCAGACCTTCGGCGACGTGTTCGAGGAAAACCCCGAGTTCAACTATGCCGCCGTGACGGACCTCGACGGCCAGCTCCTCTATTACCGCGGGAAGGAGCCGCAGGGTGCGCGTGAATATTTCCGCTCGCCGGTGATCCTCGCGGTGGGCCTCGATCCTTCGGCCACGTGGAAGGCCTCGAAGGTGGGGCAGCAGTATTTCATCTCCATGCCGATCGCCTCCGACAAGCCGCTCGGCATGCTGCACATCGGCATCGATTCCAAGTTCGTCGACAACGTGCTGCTGGAAGTGATGCTGGACGTGGTCGTCGTGCTCGTGGTCTCGCTCTTCTTCACGCTGGAGCTGCTCAACTTCATGGCCGGCGCGCGGCTCGCCTCCGGGCTGGGCGAGTTCGCCCAGCAGGTGGAGCGCATGCGCTCGGGCGACTTCACCGCCACCACGCGCATCCGCGCCAACGACGAGATCGGCCGGCTGCTGCGCCGCATCGATGCCGCCATCGACCACCTGAACGTGCGCTACGAGTTCCTCGTGGGCGAGCTCGACGACAAGCTGCGCTCGGCGCTGGGGGCACGCCGCGAGGCGCTCAAGCCCGCCATGGCGGCACTCGAAGGCATCCGCAGCCGCTACCGCTTCGGTTCCGCGCCGACCAACACGGAAGGCGACGAGATGAACCTGAACCGCATCCGCGCGCCGCTTTTCGCCTTCATCCTCGCCGAGGAGATGACGCGCTCGTACCTGCCGAGCTACGTGAACCAGCTGCTGGTCGCCATCCCCGGGTTCTCGCCGCAGATCGTGATCGGCCTGCCGATCATGCTGTTCATGCTCATCGTGGCGCTCGGCCAGCCGTATCTCGGCAGCTGGAGCGAGCGCGTGGGCCGCCGCCGCGCGATGCTGATCGGCGCCTCGATCGCGACCGTGGGCTTCGCCGCGACGGCGCTCGCATTCAACCTGTACGACCTCCTCGTCTGGCGCGGGCTCGGCGCGCTGGGCTACGCGATGGTGTTCGTGGCCGCGCAAGGCTACGTGCTCGACCGCACCGGGCAGGCCAACCGGGCGCAGGGCTTCGCGCTCTTCATCGGCGCGATCATGGTGGCGACCGTCTGCGGCCCGTCCATCGGCGGCATCCTCGCCGACAACATCGGGTTCCGCGCTTCCTTCGGCGTCTCCGCGGTGATGGCGATGCTCTCCCTGCTCACCATCGCGCGCCTGCCCACCATCGAGGTGCGCGCGCCGGCGGCCAAGCCCTCGCGCGGGCCGCGCATGCGCGAGATCGTGGCGCTGATGTTCAACAAGCGCTTCATGACGCTCACGGGGCTGGCGGCCATGCCGGCGAAGATCATCCTCACCGGCGTGTGCTTCTACCTGGTGCCGCTCTACATCGTCTCCATCGGCAACACCTCCGCCATGGCGGGGCGCATGCTGATGGTGTACGCGGTGATGATGGTGCTGATCGTGCCGCTGTCGGCGAGCCTTTCGGACAACAGCATGCGGCGCGATCGCTACGTCTCGGTCGGCCTCATCATCTCCGGCCTTTCGGGATTGCTGCTGCTGCTCTCGGACAGTTTCCTGGTGCTCTTCGGCGTGGTGTTCCTGCTGGGCCTGGGGCAGGCGCTGTCCATCGCGGCACAAAGCGCGCTCGTGGCCGAGCACTGCCAGGAAGAGATCCGCGTCTACGGCCACGATGCGGTGTACGGCGTCTATCGGCTGCTCGAGCGGCTCGGCAATGCGCTGGGTCCCCTCATGGCGAG
Organism: Usitatibacter sp.; assembly: GCA_035553995.1. Classification (GTDB taxonomy): domain Bacteria; phylum Pseudomonadota; class Gammaproteobacteria; order Burkholderiales; family Usitatibacteraceae; genus Usitatibacter. The sequence continues at coordinate 4,293 of DATMJE010000057.1, forward strand.
CGTGCTCGTCGTGCTCTGGGGATACCAGGGTGCCTTCATCGCCCTGAGCGCGCTGGTGCTCGTCTGCGGCATCGCCTTCACCATCGCCACTCGCGGGCTCGAGTGGCAACAACCGGTGACGGCGAACCCATGAAGGTTTTCCGCCTCATCGTCTTGCTGCTCGTCCTGGCGGGCCTCCTGGCCGCGGACGGCCTGGCGCAGGTTCCGAGCCGCCCCTATCGCATCTACGCCATCACGTTCCGCGGCATGACGGACGTCGAGCGCGGCTTCCAGGACTACTTCGCCTCGCGCCGCATCCCGGTCCAGATCACCTTCCGCGACCTCAATCGCGATCCCTCGCGCATGCCCGGCTTCCTCGAGGAGATCAAGCGGACGCGGCCTGACCTGGTCTATACGTGGGGAACCTCCGTCACGCTGGGCGTGGTCGGCACCTACGATTCGTACGACCCGAGCACGCAGATCACCGACATCCCGGTGGTATTCACGCTGGTGGCCGCACCGGTCCTTGCCAAGATCGTTCCGGACCTCAAGAGCTCGCGCCGGAACGTGACGGGCGTCTTCCACGTGGCGCCGACCGAAGCGCAGATCCGTGCGATGGCGTCGTACCGTCCGTTCAAGTCGATCGGCATCCTCTACACGCCGACGGAGCAGAATTCCGTCGTGGTGGTGGACGAGGTGCGCGAGGTCTCGAAGCGGCTGGGCTTCTCCGTCATCGCGAAGCCGCTCAAGCTCGACTCGCAGAAGCGCGTCACCGCCGACGGCGCGCCGGAAATGATCCGCGAGCTCAAGCAGCAGAAGGTGGACTGGCTCTACCTGCCGCCCGATTCGTACCTCGGCACGCAGGCGAAGAACGTGATCATCCCCGCCGCGATGAACGAGAAGCTGCCCACCTTCGCCTCGACCGAGCAGCTCATGGAAACCGGCGCGCTCACGGGACTGGTGAGCCGCTATCACTCCATCGGGCAGTTCACCGCGTACAAGGCGGAGCAGATCCTGGTGCAGAAGGTGCCGCCGGCGAAGATCCCGGTGGAGACGCTCACCCGCTTCTCGCTGCAGGTGCGCATGGACGTGGCCGAGCAGCTGAAGCTTCCGCCGCCGCTGCCGATGTTCAACTACGCCGAGCTCATCACGCCCGGCAAGGAACCGGCGACGGAACCGGCGAAGGAACCGGGGGCGAAGGAAGCAGCGCCCACCCCCGCGCCCGTGGTGCCCGCGAAGGCACAGTGAAGAAGGATTGAGGTGTGAGGATTGAGGATTGAGGTCGACGCTACCTCATACCCCATACCTCATACCCCATACCTGCCCTATCGCATCAGCGCGGACAGCAGCTCCGCAACGATCTCGCCGGTCTCCTCCGAACCCGACTTGAACCGAAGCAGCGTGCTGCCGATGGTCTTCTGCAGGCGCAGCCCGTTGTTGTACAGGTAGACCTGCGCATCGGGGGCGTACTTGAT
>DATMJE010000058.1:0-6466 GCA_035553995.1 Usitatibacter sp.
CTTTCCCATTTCCCCGTGGCGCGCGGTATCCTTACGCGCCATGGCGACGAAAAAGTCCGTCTTCAACCCGGCCCTCGAGCCGTTCACGCAGCCACTGCCCGAGACGATCGCGTCCAGCATCGGACGCACCATCGCCCGCCACTCGTACATGGAGTGGGTGCTGGGGCAGGTGCTCTACAGCCTGCTGGAGATCTCGATCAAGCAGGGGCGCGCGGTGGTCCAGAGGCCGCAGCCGCGGCAATACGCGGCCTCCATCCAGGGCCTCTGCGCCTTCCAGAAGATCGACTGCAACTTCGACTTCGAAGAGCTGAACACGTGCGTCGAGGCCGCGGACCGCGCGCGCGACATGCTCGTGCATTCGGTCTACATGCGCGATATCAACGTGCGTGCCGAGCGCATCCACCTGGTGCACGGCTCGTGGGCGCGCGCCCAGGACGCGGAAGTCATCCGCACCGGCGACTGGCCGGAGACGCCGGTGCTGGATCGCGCGTTTCTCACCCGGCTGCGCAAGGACGTCGACGACGCGGTGAAGTGCGCCGAGGGCCTGCAGAAGCTCGTCGACGACCTGCTGCGCAAGCTGCACGAGCTGCGCCGCACCAACCGCAAGTACGACCGCCGGCGCAGCGACCGGTAACCTGCGTGCAGGCGCTGTTCGTCCACGGCATGGGGCGCTCCCCGCTTTCGGGTTGGCCGCTGCTGTGGCGGCTGCAGGGCCACGGTGTGGCGACGCACACGTTCGGCTATGCGGCGGCGCTCGAGGATTTCGCGGGGATCGAGCACAGGCTCGCCAGGAGCATCGCGAATGTGGCGAGCCGCGGCGAGTATGTGCTGATCGGCCATTCACTGGGCGGCGTTCTCCTTCGATCCGCACTTCATTCGCTCGACCGGCGCTGCACGCCGCCGGCACGCGTGTTCCTGCTGGGCTCGCCCATCTCGCCCGCACGGGTGGCGACGAACCTCTCCGGCAATGGCGCCTACCGGCTCATCGCCGGGGACTGCGGCCAGTTCCTCGCATCGCCGGAAAGGATGTGCGCCATCCCTGCGCTCACGGTTCCCACGACGGCGATTATCGGCACGCTCGGCTGGCCGCGCGGACACGGCCCTTTCGGCAGCGAGCCGAACGATGGCCTGGTGTCGGTCGCCGAGGCGAGCGCGGCCTGGATCGAGGATGCGGTGCAGGTGCCGGTTCCGCACTCGCTGCTGCCTTCGAGCTCGCGCGTCGCTGCCTTGATCGCTGCACGGCTTTAGCCGGGGTCCCGCGGCGGCTGGAGCGCAGCGGCGCCCCGGCCAGCCGGCTCCGGCGATTTCCTACCCGTGGAGGTAGGACGCCGCGCCCGGACGCACGGCTAAAGTAGGCGGTCCCGATGCCGGAGCCGCCATGCTTAGATCCGCACTTGCCGTGATCGCCCTCACCCTGCCGATGCTTAGCCTCGCCCAGGCGGTCGACGAGCTTTGGCTCGTCTCGCGCCCCTCCGGCGTGGGCTCCAACGTGAATCGCGCGAAAGTCGACAAGCGCGCGCTCGCGCCCGGCCGGATGAAGGAGCTGATGACGCCGTACATCAAGTCCGACGCGGCCTGCGCGGAGTTCCTCGCGAACGCGCAGTACACCATCGAGGCCGCCTCGATGCCCGACCGCATCGGCTACACCGGCACGCACCTCACGGGCGCGGGACTTTACGTCGGACTGCCCGAGGCCGGCGTCACGACCGGCCGCAGCACCGCGTACATCGCGCCTTATATCGCGCTCGACCTCGATGTCGCCGACGCCTCGGGCAAGAGCCGCGGCGTGATCGAGCTGCGCGAATTCCGTCGCTACGAGCTGCGCAACGTCGACGAGCTGGGCGACGCGGGCTTCCTCAAGCTCGACACGCCCGGACTCGAAGCGGCGGTGAAGGCCTACGCGGACAAGGCCGTGCCCGCGGCGATCGAGCGGTGGGCACAGGAAGGGTGCAAGCTGCGCCAGCCCTGAGCGTCGTCCCGGGCGCGGCGTGGAACCCCATTTCGCGGATCGGGTTGCCTTCGCGGCAATGACGGCGCGCAGTTGCGGCATGATGGAAGCCTGTTCGATCCGAGCCAGGAGACCCGGTGAAGGACCGCTTCTTTTCCGCCCATCGCCAGGGCTTCGTCCGCGTGGGCGTCTGCACGCCACGCATCCATATCGGCGATCCCGCGCGTAACGCGCAGGAAGTCACCGCGCTCATCGAGGAAGGGGCCGGCAGGTCCGTGGACCTGCTGCTCTTTCCCGAGCTGTGCCTGAGCGCGTATGCCATCGACGATCTCTTCCTGCAGGACGCGCTGCTCGACGGCGTCGAGGCCGCGATCGCCACGCTGCGGGAAGCCTCGCGCGGCTCGCCGCGCATCATCGTCGTGGGCGCGCCGCTGCGCTGCAACCAGCGGCTCTACAACTGCGCGGTCGTCATAGGCGCGGGCAACGTGCTCGGCGTGGTGCCGAAGTCGTTCCTGCCCAACTACCGCGAGTTCTACGAGAACCGCTGGTTCGCCCCCGGAGCCGGCATCCGCGATGCGACGATCCGCGTGGCGGGGCAGGAGGCGCCCTTCGGCACCGACCTCATCTTCGCCGCCACGGACAATCCCGACTTCAGCTTCCACGTCGAGATCTGCGAGGATTTCTGGACCGCGAAGCCGCCCTCCTCCGATGGCGCGCTTGCCGGCGCGTTGATCCTCTGCAACCTGTCGGCTTCGAACGTCGTGATCGGCAAGGCCGAGGACCGCGCGGTGCTGTGCGCCTCCCAATCCATCCGCTGCCTCGCCGCTTATCTCTACTCGGCGTCGGGACCCGGCGAGAGCACCACCGACCTCGCGTGGGATGGCCAGGCCACCGTCCACGAGCTGGGCGCGCTCCTCGCGCACACGCAACGCTTCCCGCGCCAGAGCCAGGTTGCGGTCGCCGATGTGGACGTCGAGCGCCTGCGGCTGGAGCGCTTGCGCACCGGCAGCTTCAACGCGGCGGGTATCGCCGCGGGCCGGCCGGAGACGCGCTTCCGGCGCGTCGCGTTCGAGCATCGCTCCACGTTCGCGGACATCGGGCTCGAACGCAAGCTCGACCGCTTTCCCTTCGTGCCCGACGATCCGGCGAAGCTCGACCTCGACTGCTTCGAGGCCTTCAACATCCAGGTGCAGGGTCTCGCGAAGCGCCTCGAGGCCACGCGCATCGAACGCATCGTGATCGGCGTCTCCGGCGGCCTCGACTCGACGCACGCGCTCATCGTGGCGGCAAAGGCGTTCGACGCGCTGGGCCTGCCGCGCACCGGCATCCTCGGCTTCACGATGCCGGGCTTCGCGACATCGGGCACCACCAAATCGAATGCCTGGAGCCTCATGCGGGCATTGGGCATCACGGCGAGCGAGATCGATATCCGTCCCGCCGCCGAACGCATGCTGAAGGACCTGGGCCATCCGTTCGCGGAGGGCAAGCCCGTCTACGACGTCACGTTCGAGAACGTGCAGGCGGGCTTGCGCACGGACTATCTCTTCCGCCTCGCCAACCAGCGGCACGGGCTGGTGCTCGGCACGGGCGACCTCTCGGAGCTGGCGCTGGGCTGGTGCACTTACGGCGTCGGCGACCACATGAGCCACTACAACGTGAACGCGGCGGTCGCGAAGACGCTGATCAGGCACCTCGTGGGCTGGGTGGCACGCTCGGGGCAGTTCGACGAGGCCACGTCGGCGACGCTGCGCTCGGTCATCGGCACGCCGATCTCGCCGGAGCTGGTGCCGGCGAATGCCGAGGGAAAGATGCAGGCGACCGAGGATGCGATCGGTCCCTACGAATTGCAGGATTTCAACCTCTACTACATCACGCGCTTCGGCCTGCGTCCCTCGAAGGTCGCGTTCCTCGCATGGCACGCGTGGAGGGACAAGGCCCTGGGCGACTGGCCGGCGCTGGTCGACGAACACGACCGGCGCAGCTATTCACTGGGCGAGATCCGCAAGTGGCTCGAGGTCTTCGTGCACCGCTTCTTCGAGCTGAGCCAGTTCAAGCGCTCGGCGCTGCCCAACGGGCCGAAGGTCGTCGCGGGCGGAAGCCTTTCGCCGCGCGGCGACTGGCGCGCGCCATCGGACGGCAATTCGCGGCTGTGGTTGGCGGAGTTGCGGGAAAACGTGCCGGAGTGAAGCAGGGGCGCATTTGCGCCCCTGCACCTCTTACGCCGCTGCGGGCAAATAATCGCCCATCGACGGCGGCTGCCGCATGATCGACGGCATGCGCGCGGGCTTCATCTCTTCCGGCGGGAGCTCGCGGCGGAAGCAGTAACCGACGCCGCGCACGGTCTCCAGCAGGCTCTTGTGGCCGGTGGGCTCGAGCGCCTGGCGCAGGCGCCGGATGTGGACGTCCACGGTGCGCTCTTCCACGTACACGTTGTTGCCCCAGATCTCGTCCAGGAGCTGGGCGCGGCTGTAGACGCGGCCCGGGTGGGTCATGAAGAAGCGCAGCATGCGGAACTCGAGGGCGCCCAGCTCGATGTCCTGGCCGCCGCCGACGATGCGGCGCGACGCGGGATCGAGCTTGAGGCCGGCGATCTCCACCACCATGTCGGCGTGCTGCGGGGCGCAGCGGCGCATGACGGCCTTGATCCGGGCGAGGAGCTCGCGCGGCGAGAAGGGCTTGATGAGGTAATCGTCGACCCCGGCCTCGAGCCCGGTGATCTTGTCGGACTCGCAATCGCGGCCCGTGAGCATGATGATCGGCACTGCGGCGGTACGCGCCTCGGAGCGCAGGCGGCGGGCGAAGGTGAGGCCCGGCGTATCCGGAAGCATCCAGTCCAGCAGGACCATCTGCGGCAGCGTGGTGTTCACCAGCGCTTCGGCCTGGCGGATGTTGCTGGCCCGCAGGACGCGGTAGCCGGCGTTCTGCAGGTTCAGGGTGAGGACTTCCTGGAGCTCGGGATCGTCTTCGACTACGAGAATCGTGTTATCCATGTCGCGGTCCGTTTGGCGGGGTACTTGTGAGCCATCGTAGGCGGATCCAATTTGTCACGAAGTCAGGCACCCCATGAATCTCCTGTCGGAACAGGCCGGGTGCCTGTAGCCGGGCTCCTACAGGTTAAACAGAGGGGAACGACTTTTTCTGCGGCTGCGGCTACACCGAAGTCGTCCTACAAGCCTCGCCGCCCCGGACGCCGCTCCCAACATTGCATGTCCCCGGAAATTCCGTGGGAAGGTCGGACTAGCCGAGCGGAAAAGCCGTCGCTTCAAAAAGCCACGCCCCTGTCGGCGCGCTTCCTAGAGCGCTTGGAGCCTGTCGTACACGTCCCTGGGCCACGTGGCATCGGGCCCGTTGTGCAGCTTCACCGTGGCATCGCGGAAGGGCTTGCGGTCCACACGGACCACCGTCTTGCCGCGCTTCTCGAACTCGGCCGCCATCTTCTTCTCGGTCTCGACGATCTCGCTCGTGGCGCGCGCGGCGGCTTCCTTGAGCGTGGTCTCGAAGATCTTGCGGTCCTGCTCCGAAAGCTTGTTCCAGGTGGGCCCGCCCACGATGGTGATGATCGCGTCGGTGATGTGGCCGGTGAGCACGATGTACTTCTGCACCTCGTAGAACTTCTTCGCGTCGATGGTCGGCAGCGGGTTCTCCTGCGCGTCCACGGTGCCGTTCTGCAGCGCGAGGTACACCTCGGCGAAGGCGATCGGCGTCGGGTTCGCCCCCACGGCCCGCGGGAACATGGTGTACAGGGGCGCGTCCGGGACGCGGATCTTCAGCCCCTTCATGTCCTCGGGCTTGTTGATCGGCTTGTTCGAGGTCACGTGGCGCTCCCCGTAGTAGGTGATCGCCGCGACCTTGTTGCCGCCGCTCTTCTGCCGGTAGCCCTCGGAGAGCTCGGCGAAGAGCGGGCTCGCGGCATAGCGCTTCCAATGGTCGAAGTCGCGGAACATGTACGGCGCGCCGCCGATCGCGAGCGGACCGTAGGTGCGCCCCGCGAAAAGCTGCCCCGTGTAGATGATGTCGACCGTCCCCAGCGTGAGGCCCTGGTTGATGTCGGTTTCCTTGCCGAGGGTGGAAGCGGGGAAGACCTCGATCACGTAGCGGTTGTTGGTGCGCTTCTGGATCTCCTGCGCGGCCCACAGGGCGGCCGTGTGGTACGGCTCGCTGGTCTCGTAGACGTGGGCCCACTTGAGCTTCGTCTGCGCGGACACCGACGACGCGACGGCGAGCGCCGCGACCGCAAACAAAGTGGTGATTCTTCTCATCGTTCCTCCTCTATTTGGGACAAAAGGCTTTCCGACGCAGATGAACGCAGATGAACGCAGATAAAACCTTCAGGGTATATCCCGAACATTGAGCACGAATATCTGCGTTCATCTGCGTTCATCTGCGTCAAAACGTTTTTCGCCCGCTACATGACAGCGCCGAGCTGCCAGGGCACGAACTCGTCCGCCCCGAACCCATGCTTCTCGCTCTTGCTGGGTTCCCCGGAAGCGGTCGCCAGCATCAGCTCGAAGATCCGTT
>DATMJE010000059.1:0-2808 GCA_035553995.1 Usitatibacter sp.
GACAGCGCGAGCACGTCGATGCGCCAGCGCAGGAGCACCAGCGGCACCAGCCCCACGACGATGGCCGCGAGCGTGGGCCCCAGGTCGCGCGCCGTGACACTGGTGAAGCTGCCCAGGAGCCAGAAGGTGATCGCGGGAAGCTGGTTGTAGGGGTCCGCGAGATATTCGGCGAACGCGATGCCGGCGCCGAAGAGCGAGCCCACCACCACGCCGCTGAGTATCAGCGTGAGCAGCGCGTCGCGTCCGCGTACCCACGTCGCGACGGCCACGACGATGCCCACCGCCAGCAGGCCGCCGGCGAACGCGAGCGCCTGGATCGCCACGATCGGCAGCGCGAGCAGGATCGCCGCCGCCGCGCCGAGCGCACAGCCGGCCGCCACGCCGAGGATGTCCGGCGATACCAGCGCATTCTTGAAGAGCCCCTGGTAGGAAGCCCCGGCCGCGGCGAGCGCGGCACCCACCGCCAGTGCCGCGGCCACGCGCGGCGCGCGCACTTGCAGCACCACCGCCTGCACGTTGGCCGCAAGCCCGCTGTCCTCGCCGGCGATCGCCGACCACAACGCCGCCCACACGTCGCCCATGGGGACCGGAAAGCGGCCCATGCCGAAGCTCCACAGCACCAGGAGCGCCAGCAACGCGCACGCCGCCGCGAGCCACAGCGGAAAGCGGGCGCGCGCGATGATCATCGGGGCGTCACGCCGTGGGCGTGGCCGGCTCGAACGCCTGCGTGACGCGGCCGGCGCCTTCGGCCGAATAACCGGGCAGCGTGGCCACCATCGCCGCGAATTCGTCGCTTCGAAGCAGCTCGACCAGGCGGCGCATCGCCGGCATGTCGAGCGCTTCCTCGTGGCAGGCGAGGTAGTAGCGCTCGTCGCACAGCGGCACGAAATCGAGCCGGTAGAGGGCGGCGGCGGCCTGCACGCCGAGCCCCACGTCGGCCTGCTGCCCGGCGATGAGCGCGGCGACCGCGGCGTGGGTCATTTCCTCGCTGTCGTAGCCCTGGATGCGGGCGCGGTCGAGCCCGGTCGCGGAGATGAAGAACTCGAGGAGCGCGCGCGTGCCCGAGCCGCGCTGCCGGTTGGCAAGCCGCACCCCGGGACGTGCGATGTCCGCGATGCCGCCGATACCCCTGGGGTTGCCCGCGCGCACCATGAGCCCCTGCGTGCGGGTGGCGAACTGGACCAGGCGATAGTGCTCGAGCGGCAACCCTTCGCGATAGCGCCGCCGCAGCAGCTCGCCCAGCGGGCCGTCGGGCACGTGGAAGCCCGCCACGTCGCACTCGCCGCGGCGCAGCGCCGCGAGGGCGTCGAAGCTGCCCTTGTATTGCAGGTCCATCGTGATGCCCGCGCCCGCTGCGAGCCCGCGCAGCTCGCCGATGGCGAAGTCGTGGCTCGCCTGCACGGCGATGGCCGCGGTGGCCTCGCCGAGAGAGGCATTGAGCGAGCGCGCGAATTCCGCGGCGAGGTTCTCGAGCTCGGGTGCGAGCCGCGCCTGTGCGCGCCGCCCGGCCCAGAGCAGCCGTTCGCCGAGCGCCGTCAGGGTCGATCCCTTGCCGCGTTCCTTGGTCACCAGCGGCGCGCCGAAGAACGCTTCCCACTCCGCCACGACGTTCCACGCGTGGCGATACGAGATGCCGGCCTTGTCCGCGGCCTGCGTGAGCTTTCCCGAGGCGTCGAGCTCGCCCAGCACCTTGATGAGCTGGAAGTCGAACTCGCGCTCGGTCCCGGCGCAGAAGCGCCACACGGGCCGGATGTCGATGCGGATCATCGCGGCATTATGGCGCGAAGCCCGCCTCGGGCGTGGCGAGCGCGCGCATCACGAGCCGGTGCCGGCGTTGGGGAAGAAGAGTTGCTGCCCCCCGATCTCGTAGCCGGCGATGGCCTTCTGGCCCTGCGGGGAGACCAGCCAGTCGATGAATTTCTGCCCCATCGCCTTCTTCACGTCCGGATGCTTCGCCGGGTTCACCAGCATCACGCCGTACTGGTTGAAGAGGCGCTTGTCGCCTTCCACGACGATCACCAGCTCGCCGCGGTTCTTGAAAGAGAGCCACGTGCCGCGATCGGCGAGCGTGTACGCGTTCATGCCGGAAGCGGTGTTGAGCGTGGGACCCATGCCGGAGCCGGTTTCGCGATACCACGCGCCCCTCGGCTCGATGCCGGCCATCTTCCAGTAGCGCAGCTCCGCCGAGTGCGTGCCGCTCTTGTCCGCGCGGGACACGAAGGGCGCCTGCGCCTGCGCGATGCGGCGGAAGCCTTCCACCACATCGTTGCCCTTCGCGTGCGCCGGATCGTCGCGGGGACCCACCACGATGAAATCGTTGTACATCACGTCGTAGCGCCTGACGCCCTGGCCTTCGGCGAGAAATTTCTCCTCGGCGGGCCGGTCGTGGACGAAGACCACGTCGGCGTCTCCGCGGCGTCCCATGTCGAGCGCCTGCCCCGTGCCCACGGCCACCACGTGCACATCGAAGCCGAGCGCCTTTTTGGCCTCCGGCAGCAGGTACTTGAAGAGGCCCGATTGCTCGGTCGACGTCGTCGAGGCGACGGTGATGAAGTCCTGCGCCTGCGTGGGCTGCGCGGCGAGCAGCAATGCCGCGAGCAAGGCGGTGGCGGTCCGGCCGATGGCGAGGCGTTCGAGGCAACGATAGCGATTCATGGGAGCTCTCCTGCGAGGAAAAGCGCCGCCTCTCGCGAGGCGGGCGCGGAAAAGAACCGCCCGGCGGGCGTGACCTCGGTGAGGCGGCCCGCATCGAGGAACACGATCTCGTCGGCGAAGCGCCGCGCGAGGCCGAGGTTGTGCGTGGTCATG
>DATMJE010000060.1:0-70505 GCA_035553995.1 Usitatibacter sp.
GGCCGACCGCGTGACCTTGCTCACCCGCCGTGCGGGCGCGCGCGCCGACGAGGCCGTGCGCTGGGAGTGCGACATGGCGCAGGGCGGCGGCGAGTACACCATCGAGCCCGCGACGAAGGAGGCGCGCGGCACGGAGGTCACGCTGCACCTGCGCGAAGGCGAGGACGAGTTCCTCGAGCGCCATCGCCTGGCACACATGGTGCGCAAGTATTCCGACCACATCGCGCTGCCCATCGTGATGAAGAAGGCGGAGGGCGAGGGCGACGAGACCATCAACCAGGCGAGCGCGCTCTGGGTGCGCCCCAAAGCGGAAATCACCGAAGAGCAGTACATCGAGTTCTACAAGCACGTGGGCCACGACTTCGAGCCGCCGCTCGCATGGACCCACAACCGCGTCGAGGGACGGCAGGAATACACGCAACTCCTGTACGTCCCCGCGCGTGCGCCGTTCGACATCTGGGACCGCGAGCATCGCCACGGCCTGAAGCTCTACGTGCGCCGCGTGTTCATCATGGACGACGCGAAGGACCTCCTGCCCGCCTACCTGCGCTTCGTTCGTGGCGTGGTCGATTCCAGCGACCTGCCGCTCAACGTCTCCCGCGAGATCCTGCAGCAGAGCCGCGACATCGAGGCCATCCGCGCCGGCTGCACGCGCCGCGTGCTGGATCTCCTCGAGGACCTCGCGCAGAACCGCAAGGAGAAGTACGCCACCTTCTGGAAGGCGTTCGGCCGCGTGCTGAAGGAGGGTGTGGCCGAGGACGCTGCCAACCGCGAGCGCATCGCGAAGCTGCTGCGCTTCTCCTCCACGCACGACGACAGCGAGGAGGAAGGCGTGAGCCTCGCCGACTACGTCTCGCGCATGAAGGAAGGCCAGGACCGCATCTTCTACGTGACCGCCGAGACCTTCCGCGCGGCCAGGAGCAGCCCGCACCTGGAGATCTTCCGCAAGCGCGGCATCGAGGTGCTGCTGCTCCACGACCGCATCGACGAGTGGCTCGTGGGCAACCTCATGGACTTCGACGAGAAGCCGCTCGTTTCCGTCGCGCGCGGCGCGCTCGAGCTGGGCGGGGCGGACGAGGAGCAGGAGAAGCGGCAGCAGGAGGAAGCGGCGCGCGAGAAGGCCCCGCTGGTCGAGCGGCTCAAGGCCGCGCTCGCCGGGAAGGTGAAGGACGTGCGCATCACCACCCGCCTCACCGAATCGCCGTCATGCCTCGTGGCCGACGAGGACGACATGGGCGGCAACCTCGCGCGCATCCTCAGGGCCGCGGGGCAGAAGCTGCCCGAGATGCGCCCGATCCTCGAGATCAACCCCGCGCATGCGATCGTGGCCCGCCTCAAGCCCGAAGACGAGCGCTTCGTCGCGTGGGCCAACCTGCTCTTCGACCAGGCGCTCCTCGCCGAGGGCGGCCACCTGGAGGATCCGGCGGAATTCGTGAAGCGCAGCAACGAGCTCATGCTCTCGCTGGCTCGCGACTAAGGGTTCTCCCGGGCACGCGCGCCCGGCGATGTTGTCCAACCCGCATGCGGCGTGATCGCGCCGCACGCGGGGATGGCCCGGGAGAACCATGAACGTCGTCCGGATCGCCCGAGGGGCCGAGCCATGCTGAGCCGCTCGGATCCCTCGAAGCCCAGGGAAGCGCCGTCGACGCGGCCGCCCGATGCTGCCATGCCGGACGAGCCGCCAGCCCCGGAAGGCACGCCCGTCGCGAGCGAGACGCCCCAGCCCGAAGCGCAGCTCGCACCGGTGGAGACGCCCCAGCCCCAAGACCAGCTCGCACCGATCGAGACGCCGCAGCCCGAAACGCTGCTTGCACCGATCGAGACGCCACAGCCGGAAACGCTGCTCGCACCGATAGAGACACCCCAGCCGGAAGCGCTGCCCGCCGCCGCCGAGATGCCGCCGCCGCCCGATACGCTGCTGGTGCCCGGCATGGAAGGGGCGCCGCTGGTCGCGTCGGTGGACGAAGTGCTCGCCGCTCCCGCCGAGGAGCTGGTCGCAAACCCGATGGCGCTTCCCGCCGCCTCCGGCGCGGCGGGGGAACGCTCGGCCCAGGAGCAGGGCTTGCCGCTCGCGCCCCAGCCCACGGATGGCCTGGCTCCGGCTGCCGAGTGCGGCGAGGTCGAGCGGGCGCTCATCGACCATTACGAGAGGAAATTGCGCCTCTACGAGGGTGTGGCCTCCACGACGCCCGACTTCCACTACGCCTTCGATCGCGACGGCCGCTTCATCTACGCGAACCGCCGGCTGCTCGAGGTCTGGGGAATGACGCTCGACGATGTCGTCGGCAGGACCTGCCGCGACCTCGGCTACGAGCAGTGGCACCACGACATGCACATGCGCGAGATCGCCCAGATCCTGCACACGCGCCAGCCGGTGAAGGGCGAGGTGCCGTTCCGTGCACCGCGCACCGGCGTCTTCGGGGTGTACGAATACATCCTCGCGCCGGTGCCGGGAGGCGATGGCGAGGTCGAGTTCATCGCCGGAACGACGCGCGACGTGACGGACCGCAAGCGCGCCGAGGACGAGCTGCGCTATCGCGGCCAGCAGGTGAAGGCGTTGCTCGACAACGCCCCGCTCGGCGTCTGCCTCGTCGACGCGGAGCTGCGCATCGTCGAGGCGAATCCCGTGGCGCGTGGTGCGCTCGCCGAATGGGCCGACCTGGTGGGCCGCAAGCTGGACCAGGCGATGGAGGCGGCATTCGGGGCCGAGCGCGCGGCAGAGCTCGTGCGCAGCTTCCGCAACACGCGTGAGACGGGCGAGCCGTATGTGCTGCCGGAGCGCGCCGAGGTGCGCCGCGGCAGCGACGCGACCGAATACTACGAGTGGCGCGTCTACCGCATCCCGCTGCCCGACGGCCGCCATGGCCTCGTCTGCTACTTCCGCGACATCTCGGTCTACGTGCACGCTCGCGAGGCGCTGCACGAGGCCGACCGGCGCAAGGACGAGTTCCTCGCCACCCTCGCGCACGAGCTGCGCAACCCGCTCGCCCCGGTGCGCAACGCGGTCGCGGTGCTCAACAAGCTGGGCCCGCCGGAGCCGCGCCTGCAAGCCGCGCGCGACATCATCGAGCGGCAGGTGAAGCAGATGGTGCACCTCATCGACGACCTGCTCGACGTGAGCCGCATCACGCACGGCAAGCTGCAGCTGCGGCGGGCGCGCGTCTCCATCGAGCGCATCGTCGATGCGGCGCTGGAGACCGCCGCCCCGCACATCCAGCACCAGTTCAGCGTGGCGCTCCCGGGCGAGACGCTCGAGCTCGACGCGGACGCGACACGGCTCGCCCAGGTGTTCTCGAACCTGCTCAGCAACGCGGCGAAGTACACGCCGCGGGGCGGGCACATCACGCTTGCGGTGCGCAGGGAGGGCGGCTACGCGGTCGTCATCGTCGAGGACGACGGCTCCGGGATTGCGCCAGAGAAGCTGGGAAGCGTCTTCGAGATGTTCCGCCAGGTCTCCGAGAACATGGAGCGCTCCAACGGCGGGCTGGGCATCGGGCTCGCGCTCGCGCGCCGCCTCGTGGAGATGCACGCGGGCAGCATCGAGGCGCACAGCGACGGCGTGGGGAAGGGCTGCCGCTTCGTGGTGCGCCTGCCGCTGGCGGCGAACCAGGCCTGAGGCGCACGCGCGCGGGGAATACTCCTACGCGGCCAGCATCATCGCGATCGCGATCGCCATCGCGAGATACGCCAGCACCGGTCCCTCCACGTCGTACTCGTGCACCATGTCTTGGCCTCCTTTGCAGTTGCAGGATGCCGCGCGCTTTCTACACCACGCGGTAGCGCATCGTGGCGCGGACAGCGCATCCCCGATTCCGACGCGGCTGTAGCTCGAAAGCTACAGCGAGGCTGGTACACGGCGCAGGTGGCGGAAGATCTCCATCTCCCAGGGCCGCATGGCGAGCACCAGCGTGGTCCCCGCGAGCATGCGATGGTCCACGCGGCTGTCCTCCTCGGCGAGCGCCGCGAATTCCTCGGCGAGCCGCGCCATGCGCTGGCGCAGCAGCGCGTTGGAGCGCTCGGACAGTCCCGCGTGCACCACGAAGCGCGATTCGCCGCGGCCGTGGAAGGACGACCGGAAGAACTCCGCCTGCACGCGCGCCTCGAAGAAGCGCTCCAGCGGGCCGCCCTTGCGCCACGCGAAGTTGCTCGCGAGCCGCAGCTTGATGCGGTTGCCCGGCATGAGGTCGAGGATGCCCATGCGGTCGAGGCGGGCCAGCAGGCGCACGACCTCCGCCTCCTCGATGCTGTAGTGGGCGACCATCTCCTCGGCGCTCCAGTGGCTCAACGCGAGCAGCCCGGTGAGGAGCAGGCGCTGGTCCGCCACGAGCTGCCGCTCCTGCGCCTCGGTGAGCTCGGCGATGCGCGGCTGGGCGGCGCGCGCATCCTCGAGGAGGTCGGCGATGTCCATGCCGAGCTCGCGGCACACCTGCTCGAGCCGCTCGAGGCTGAGGCGCTTGCGCGAGAAAAGGCGCTTCACCGACGACTCCGACAGGCCCAGCCGCGGGGCCAGCACGGCGTAGGTCATGCCGCGATCGCGCAGCCTGCGCTTCAGGAGGTCGACCAGCTGTGCGGCCTGCGACATGCGCGCAAAGTAGCAGAAAATGCTACTGCGGTGGCCATCGGTGGCGACTTTGGCGATGGAAGTTGCCGCTCCTGCGCCCGGGGCCGATCTTTGCTGCGCGGCCGCGTGGCCGCGCCACACGGAGCTCCCGAATGGCGCTGCGCTCGCTCGAAGCCCGCGCGCTCGAAATTCCCTATCGCGCCGCTTTCCGTCCCTCGCCCTCCGAGCGCCGCACGACGCGATCGCTGTGGGTGACGGCACGCGACGACCACGACCTGCGCGGCGACGGCGAGGGCTGCCCGCGCGAGTCGGTCACCGGCGAGAGCATCGCCACCGCGCTCACGTTCGTCATGGACCATCGCGCCGCGTGGAAGGCGCGGATCACCGGCATCGAGTCGCTGCGCGAATGGCTGCACGTGCACCGCGTGCAGGTCGATCGCAACCCCGCCGCGTGGTGCGCCGTGGAGCTCGCGCTGCTGGACCTGTTCGGCAAGCGCGCCGGCGTTCCCGTCGAGGCGCTCGTGGGCAAGCCGCCGCCCAGCGGGCGTTTCCGCTATTCGGCCGTCATCGGCGAGGCGAGCGACGCCGCTTTCGACGCGCAACTGCGCAGCTACCTGCAAGCCGGCTTTCGCGACATCCGGATCCGGCTTTCGGGCGACTTCGGACGCGACGCGGGGAAGGTGGCGGCGCTGGAGCGGGCGGGCGTCGCCTCCCGGCTGGTGCGCGCCGATGCGCACAACCTGTGGAAGGACCCCCGCGAGGCGATCGATTACCTGCGCAAGCTCGAGTTCGCGTTCGCGGCGATCGAGGAGCCGGTCGCACTGCGCGACTTCGAAGGCATGCGGGCCGTGTCCAGGGCGCTCGAGGCCCGCATCGTCCTCGACGAGAGCCTGGTGAAATGCGTGGATTTCGAGCCGATCGTGGCAGACCCGAACCGCTGGGTGGCGAACATACGCGTCTCCAAGATGGGCGGACTGCTGCGTGCGCTGGAATGCGTCGAGGCGGCGCGCGCGGCGGGTGTGGCCGTCCTCGTCGGTGCGCACGTGGGCGAGACGAGCCTGCTCACGCGGGCAGGCCTGGCATTGGGCGCCTTTGCACGGGACGTGCTCGTCGCGCAGGAAGGGGCGCTGGGCACGCACCTCCTCGAGCGCGACATCACCGAGCCCTCGCTCGCTTACGCCAGCGGCGGCGAGCTCGATGCGGGCGCCATCGCCCGGATGCCGGGGTTGGGCCTCGCGATCGCCGCCGCGAGCCCTGCCACGCGGGGGGAGTAGCCACGCGCACGCCACAGGAGCACCATGTTCCGCGCCAATGTCCACGCAGGAGGACCCCATGGAAACCGCTGCATCCTGGCTCGCACGATGGTTCGGGCCGAAGCGCGCCCTGCAGGTCGCCGCGCATGTCGATCCTGGCAGCGCCACGATCGTGCTCGAGGGTGGGGAGGCGGTGCAGCCGCCGCTCACCATCGCGGCGCGCATCGTTCCCGGCCATCGCGCCGAGCTTGTCGTGAGGAAGGAGGCCGTCCATGAGTAAGGTCAGCAACCTGCGCGAGCTGGTCGAGCTCACCGGCGCGCAGCTGGAGAGCGGGCTCAGGTCGCTGCCGCGGGACAAGGGGGCGCCCAAGCTCACCACGGCCGTGTGCACGCTCGCGGCCGAGGAGATCAACAAGTCGCTCGCGCAGGTGGATGTGGCCGGCATGCTCGCGCATGGCTGGGCACGGGCGCGCGCACTGCGCGACGCCGCCACCGCGAGCCTCGCGTCGCCGGGCAAGCCCGCGCTCGCCACGCTCGGCGAGCACGACCTGCGCTATACCTGCACGCCGGTGCTGCAGATGCTCTCGGGCGAGGCGGCGTTGCCCGAGATCCGCTTCACGGTCGAGCTGGTCGCGCATTTCAAGGCGGCGGAGATGTCGGTCGTGGATGGGCGGCTCGCGAGCGTGGCGCCGGGCAGCGCCTCGGTGGTGGCACGCGTGAAATGCGGCAACACGACGCTCGCGGAGAAGACCACGCCGAACGCGCGCCTCTCGTCCACCATCCGGCTCGATCCCGCGCTCGAGATCGGGTAGTCCCGAGGCTCAGCCCTCGCTGCCCTCGAGCGACGCCGAGTCGAAGAAGATGCGGCGGATGCGCGGGTATTTGTCCTGGATGGCCTTCTTCACGCGCGTCACGGCGCCGCGCACGTCGATCGTGTCGCCCGAGCGGAAGCGCACCTCGACCACGAGCAGCACCTCGTCGGGCCCGAGGTACATCGTGAGCAGCTCGCCCACGTGGACGATGGAAGAATCGCCGGCAACGATGCCGCGGATCGCGCGCAGCGTGCGCGGCTCCACGCCTTCGCCGACGATCAGCTTGCGGCTTTCGTTCACCATCACGCCCGCCACCCCGCAGAGCAGCACGCCGATGAGGATCGAAGCCGCGCCATCGGCCCACTCGATGCCGAGCGAGGTGGATACCCAGACGCCCACGAATGCGAGCAGGATTCCCGCGAGCGCCGCCGAATCCTCGAGCAGCACGGCGAAGGTCGTGGGGTCCTTGCTCACGATGACGGTCTCGACGACGCCGCGGCCGCGCCGCTCGGCGCGAAACGCCTTCCAGCCGAAGAACCACGACACGCCCTCGAAGAACGCGGACGCGGCGAGCACGATGTAGCTCCACTTCGGCTCGCCCAGGTCCGCGGGATCGACGACGTGGCGCCAGCCGCTCACGATCGACATGCCGCCGCCGAGGCCGAAGATGAGCACGCCCACGATGACCGACCAGAAGTACAGCTCGTGCCCGTGGCCGAACGGGTGCGCCTCGTCCGGCGGCAGCTTGCTGCGGTGCATGCCGTAGAGCATGAGGCCGCCGTTGCCCGTGTCCACGAGCGAATGGATCGCCTCCGAAAGCATGGCGGCGCTTCCGGTGATCGCGGCGGCGCCGAGCTTCGAGACGGCGATCGCGACGTTGCCCGCGATCGCCGCGATCACCGAGGACCTGGATTCCTCCGCCACGGCCGCGCGACGATCAGATGTGCAGGTATCCCAGCAGGAAGAGCACGATGAGGATCACGAGCACCAGGCCCAGCCCGCCGCTCGGGCCGTAGCCCCAGCCACGGCTATGCGGCCACGCGGGCACGGCGCCCAGCAGCAGGAGCACGATGACGATCAGCAGTATCAGTCCGAGAGACATGCGGTTTCTCCTTGGTTCGCGTTGTGGTAGGGCTTGGACGCCCCCTGCGATGGCCATGTTGCCGACGAAAACCGCATTGCGGTGTAGGACGCCGCCGTGATCGCGACGCGCGCGCGGGCTCAGATCCGGTGGATGAACCAGAGGTAGCCGACGAGCAGCATCATGACGGACAGTGCGGCCGAGGGCGCATAGCCCCACTCCCGGCTATGCGGCCAGAAAGGCAATGCACCGACGACCATGCCGGCCACGACGGCAAGGAGAATCAATCCGGGTGACAACGTCTCTTCTCAGCGAGTCGAAATTATTTGTGTTGTTGGACAACGGTGTTCGGGGGCGCGCAGTCTCTCCAGTGCGCATTCAACTGTAGGAGCGGATCATTCCGGATTGATTCCGCGCTCCTTCATCAGGCGGGTCCATTTGTCCATCTCCGAATGGACGAAGCGCCCGAACTGCTCCGGCGTATCGCCCGAAGGCTCCGCGCCCGCGGCGAGCATCCTGCGCTTCACCCCGGGATCGGCCAGCACCTGGTTGGCATCGGCGGAAATGCGCGCGACCAGCTCCTTCGGCGTGGCCGCCGGCGCGAAGAGGCCGAACCAGCCGATCGCCTCGTAGCCCGGCACGCCGGCTTCCGCCACGGTGGGCAGGTTCGGCAGCGCGTCGAAGCGCTTGGCGCTCGTGACCGCGAGCGCCTTGAGGCGCCCCGCCTGCACGTGCTGCATCACCGTTTCCGCGGGCGAGAACATGACGTCGATCTGCCCGCCGAGCAGATCCGTCACCGCCTGCCCCGTGCCCTTGTACGGCACGTGCAGCATCTCGACGTGGGCCATCGACTTGAAGAGCTCCGCGGCGAGATGCGAGGCGGCACCGGTTCCGGACGAGCCGAACGTGAGCTTGCCCGGGTTGCGGCGCGCGTATTCGATGAGCTCGCGGATGCTCGCGACCGGCACCTTCGCGTTCACGACCACCACGTAAGGCGATGCCGAGACGAGCGTGACCGGTGCGAACCGCCCGACGTTCTTCGCGGTGATGCCGGCGGTGGAGCTCATGAGCAGCGTGTGGCCGTCGGCCTTCGACTGCGCCACATAATCGCCGCCGATGGCGCCGGCGGCGCCCGCCCTGTTCTCGACGATGATGGGCTGCTTCCACCGCGCGCCGAGCTCGGGCTGCATGATGCGCGCAAGCGCATCGGTGCCGCCGCCGGGCGGGAACGGCACGACGACCGTCACGGGACGATCCGGGAACGACTCTGCGAGGCACGTGCCGGCGATGCATATTGCGGCGAGCGCCAGTGCGGCGCGGGCGAAACGGTGGATCCTCATGCAGCTCCGTCGGGGGCGACGATGGTCGTCCTCAACGTGGTGATGCCTTCTATGGAGCAATCGACCACGTCGCCCGGCTTCAGGTACAAGTCATTGGCGTTGGGTTTCCCGGCGGCCACGCCGCCGGGTGCGCCGGTCGCGAACATGTCGCCCGGCTCGAGCGGGATGGTACGCGAGAAATGCGCGAGGATGTCGTTCATCTTCCAGATCTGTTCGCGGGTGTTAACGCGCATGCGCTGCTCGCCGTTCACGCTGCACGCCATCCACAGGTCGTAAGGGTCGCCCACCTCGTCGAGCGTCACGATCTCGGGGCCGACGGGACCGAAGCCTGGCGCGTTCTTCGACGTCCAGAAGCGCGAGCCGGACGCCACCTCGCGCTTCTGCATGTCGCGGTCGGTGAGGTCGTTGAGCACCGTCACGCCCACCACATAGGGGCGCCAGTCGTCGCCCTTGCCCACGCCGAGCGCGCGCCGCCCGATCACGAACACCAGCTCGGGCTCGTAGTCGAGATGCTCCACCGCGGCGGGCTTCGCCACCTTCTCGCGATGGCCCGTGAGGCACGAGTGGATCTTCACGAAGCCGGTGACTTCCTGCGGCATCTCGCGGATGAGGTCGTTCTTCCTCAGCTCCTCGAGATGCGCGCGATAGTTCTTGCCCACGCAGAGGAACTTGTCGAGATCGGGCACGGGCGGCAGGTAGCGGATGGTGCGCTCGTCCGCGAATGCGGCGGCGAAGCGCTTCGCGTCGCTCTCGGCGGCGCGCACCACCTCGCGCAGCGCGCCCATGCCGAGGTCGCCCGCGGCGAGCAGGCCCTTCATGGTGCCGGCCACATGGCGGCCCGCGGTGGTGGCGGCGGCCTGCACGTCGAGCACGCGCTCGCCCAGGCGCACGCCAATGCGGGGGGCGGCCGACGCCGTGGGGGCGTAGGTGAGCAGTCTCACGGTGGATTCCTTCGAGGTGGCGCGGAACGGAATTCTAGGACACGCGCCAGCGCGCGCCGTTCGCCGTCAACGGCTCGCCCGATCGAGCTCCGCGAGCGCTTCCGCATCGAGCTCGAGCCGCACCGCAGCGGCGATCTCGTCCACCTGCGCCACCGAGGTCGCGCTCACGATGGGTGCCGCGATGGAGGGCTGCGCCATCAGCCACGCGAGCGACACCTGTGCCGGCGTGGCTCCCACGCGTTGCGCAACCTTGTCGAGCGCCGCGAGGATGCGCGGTCCACGCTCGCCCTCGAAATATTTCCTGAGGCCCGCCGCGCGCGGACGGCCTTCGATGTCCGCGGCCTTGCGGTACTTCCCGGAAAGGAAACCCTTCGCGAGCCCGAAGAACGGAATCACGGCGAGGCTATGTTCGAGCGCGAGCGGCTGGTAGGTGCGCTCGAAATGCTCGCGGTCGTAGAGGTTGTACTCCGGCTGCAGCGTGTCGTAGCGGGGGATCCCGAGGCGCGCGCTCGCCTCGAGCGACTCGCGCAGCCGCGCGGGCTCGTACTGCGAGGCGCCGATCGCGCGCACCTTGCCCGCCTTGACCAGCGCCGCGAGCGCCTCGAGCGTTTCCTCGACCGGCGTGGCCGTATCGTCCTTGTGCGTCTGGTAGAGATCGATGCGATCGGTCTGCAGCCGCCGCAACGACCCTTCCACGTGCCGCTCGATCTGTGCCGCCTCGAGCCCGGCGGCGTCGCCCATGGCCGCCATGCCGACCTTGGTCGCGATCACCACGGCATCGCGCCGTCCGGAGCGCTTGAGCCACTTGCCGATGATCGTCTCCGACTCGCCGCCCTCGTGCCCGGGCACCCAGGTCGAGTAACTGTTCGCGGTGTCGATGAGGCCGAGTCCCGCATCGACGAAGCGGTCGAGGATGGCGAAGGAGGTGGCCTCGTCCGCGGTCCAGCCGAAGACGTTGCCGCCGAGCGCCAGCGGCGCCACATCGAGGCCGGAGCGGCCGAGGGGTCGTTTTTGCATGGCCGCATTATGCCGTGTGGCTTACGAGTGTCGGCGGTTCACCGACCCTGCGGGCCGCCCCGGGCCCACGCCGCCGAGCGGCGCCATTCCCTTGAGTCCGGCGCAGGGATGGCGCATGCTGGAATCGAGACAGCCGCGAATACCGCGAACAAGGCGCGTCAGGCGAGGAACGGGAGCGCTGCCCGGCAGCGCTCCCGCTTTTTTTGGAGCTTACTGTGCGGCCCCCAGCCGCGCCTTCGCCTCGTCGCACTGCCGCCGGAAGACCGTGAGCCGCGGATCGTGCTGCTCTTCGGCCATCGCCACCGCTTGCGTGCAGCTCCCCACGGCCTCGGGCACGCGGCCGGCGACGAGGTACGCCTCGGCAAGGCTGTCGTAGACGTTGGGCGATTCGGGATGCATGCGCGCGTTGAAGGCGAAGATGGCGATCGCATCGTCGCTGTGGCGCTGGAGGAGCACGCGATAAGCCACGGCGTTCACGTCCTGCTCCGTGCCGCCGAGCACCCGCGCGCGATCGAGCGCCGCATCGACGCCCGCGTGGCGCCAGGCAAGATACATCGCACGCCGCGGCGACGGCGCGGGCACCGCATGGCGTGATGGCTCGAGCAGCCACGCCCCCAGCGAGCTCACCTGCGTGCCGGTGAAATTGGCCAGCACGACGATCGCGCGCTGCCGTTGCGGATCGACGTGCAGGTAGCTCGTATAGCCGAACGTGGCGCCCTGGTGAGCCACTGCACCGCCATGCGGCTCGACGCCCCATCCCAGTCCCCAATAGCGTCCCGTCCCGTCGATCGGCCGCCGGGGAATGCGCGCCTCGCGCAGCGCACGATCGATCGGCGCGTCGCCATCGCGCAGGTTTGCCGCGGCGAAACGCAGCAGGTCGTTCACCGAGGAACGCAGCCCCGTCGCGGGCTCCAGCGCCGGCACGATGAAGTCGGCACTCTCGTCGCCCAGGTCGTCGTGGCCCTGCGTGTCCTTCGCGATCAGCGTGCCGGTCGCGGTGAGATCGAGCGGGGCGAGCACGCGCTCGCGCAGCAATGCGTCGTACGGACGGCCCGCCCGATGCGCGAGCGCATGGCCCAGCAGCGCGAAGAGATTGGAGTATTCGTCGCGCGTGCCGGGATCGCGCGGCAGCGAATAGCCCGCGAGGAATGCGTACAGGTCCGCCGTGGTGTAGCTCGCATAGGCGCGCGGGGTGTTGCCGAGGTTCGGCGGGTCGCGGGGCAGGGCGGAGGTGTGCGTGGCCATGTCCAGCAGCGTGATCGCGCGCCAGGGCGGCCCCGGCACGTGCACGCCTTCGGGCAGGTAGCGCTGCAGCGGATCGTCGAGCGCCACTTCCCCGCGCGCCGCCATGTCCGCGAGCAGCACACCGGTGAAGACCTTCGTGAGCGAGCCGATCTCGAAGACGCTGTCGGCACCGAGCTTCGCATCGCCCACGCCCGTACCGCCACAGGCGACCACACGCGGTGGCATGCCGGCCTCGAGGATGCCCACCACGATGCCGATCTCGCCGTCGCAACCGACGACCTCGCCCAGCATCGCGGCGACCTGCGGGCTGGAAGGAATCGGCCCGGGCGCACGAGGCGCGGCTGCGCAACCCGCGAGCGTTGCGCACATCGCGAAAAGCGCACATGCCCTCATCCCGCGTTCGCTGCCATCCACGCGGCCAGCCGGTCGAGCACATCCGAGCGCACCTGCGCGTCGGTGCGCCCGCTTTTCGCGGGGACGTGGAAGGAATGATCCGCGCCGTCGATCACCTCGAGCGCGGCGCGATCGCCGAGCCTCGCCACCACGGGACGCAGCAACGCAAGCTCGGCCAGCTCGTCGCGCGTGCCCTGCAGGAAGAGCATCGGCACGCGCACATCCTCGAGATGCTTCGCGCGATCATCGGACGGCTGTCCCGCCGGATGCAGCGGAAATCCCAGGAAGGCGATGCCGCGCACGTCCGGCAGCGGCGCCAGCGCCTGCGCCTGCGAGGTCATGCGCCCGCCGAAGGACTTGCCGCCGGCAAAAAGCGGCACGCCCGGGAGCCGTCGCGCGGCCTCCGCGACCGCGGCGCGCACCGCTGCATGCGCCACCTTCGGCGTGTCGGGACGCTTCGATCCGCGTTGCATGGACGGGAAGTTGTAGCGCAGGGTCGCGATGCCGCGGCCGGCGAGCCCGGTCGCGACTGCCGCCATGAAGGCGTGCGTCATGCCCGCACCCGCGCCGTGCGCGAGGACATAGCACGCAAGCGGTTGCGGCGGGAGGTCCAATAGCGCCGCGAGCGGCTCCGTGCCGTTGTCGATGGAAAGCTCTTCCGCCATCGAATGGGTCAGGCCGCGGCCGCGAAACGCATCAGCGCCTGCGCATAAGCCGGGGCGGTGGGCTCGTGCATGAAGTACACGTACTTGTCCTGCCAGCCCGTGCCCGCGAGGCGCTTCGCCCATTGCTCGAGGTCCGCATCGCTGTATTCCTCGAGGCGCAACCGCACATAGCCCCAGGGCGCGGTCTCCACGAGGGGCGGCGGCGCATTGTCCTCGCGCTCGGAAAAGCACAGCGACGCGCCCGCGCCCTCCAGGGCGTCGTAAACGTCGTCGGAGAACCACGAGTCGTTGCGGAATTCGAAGGCGGCGCGATGATCCGCGGGCAGGAGTGCCAGGAAACCGTGGAGGCGTGCGAGGTCCTTCTTGAGCAGCGGCGGGAGCTGGAAGAGAACCGGCCCGCGCTTCGGTCCCAGCGACGCCAGCGCCTGGTAGAGGAAGCCCACGGACTCCGCCACCGATTCGGGCTTGAGGCGCCCGATGTGCGTGATGCGTCGCGGCGACTTGATGGCGAAGCGGAAGTCGTCCGGCGTGCACTTCACCCAGTCCTCGAGCATCGAGGTGCGCGGCATGCGGTAGAACGTGTTGTTGATCTCGACCGTCGGCAGGCGCTGGGCGTAGAAGGGCAGCATCTCGTCCGGCTTCATCTTCTCCGGATAGAAGGTGCCCTTCCATTCCTTGAACGAATAGCCGCTCGCGCCGGCGAAGACCTTCGAGCCCGTCATAATTCCCCCATGGCCAAGAGCCTCCTGGCTGAATATGCCGCGCGCCGCAGCTTCGCGGCGACACCCGAGCCCGCCGCCACGGCGCCGAAGCGCCGCACGGGACCGCTGCTGTTCGTGATCCAGCAGCATGCGGCGAGCCACATGCACTACGACCTGCGCCTCGAATGCGACGGCGTGCTGAAATCGTGGGCGGTGCCCAGGGGCCCGTCGCTCGATCCTAGCGAAAAGCGGCTCGCCATGCAGACCGAGGACCATCCCTACGAGTACGCCTCCTTCGAGGGCGTGATACCGCCGGGGCAGTATGGCGCGGGCGAGGTGATCGTGTGGGACTGCGGCGTCTACTCGCCGGACGAAGGCGGCACCGCGTACGACGATCGCGGCGAGGCCGAGCGCCGCGTGGCGCGCGAGCTCGAGGCGGGCAAGCTTTCGTTCGAGCTCCGCGGCGAGAAAGTGAAGGGATCGTTCGCGCTGGTGCGCACGAAGCAGCAGGGCCAGTGGCTGCTCATCAAGCACCGGGACCGCTTCGTGCAGCAAGCCGATATCACCGCGCGCGACCGCTCCGTGCTGTGCGGGGCTTCGGTCGCCGAGATGAAGGCCGTGCCCGCGCAGGGAATCGATGCCGCGCGCCTGGTGCCCGCGGGCAAGCTGGTCGCGATGCCGGCGAAGCTCGAGCCGATGCATGCCGAATCGGCCCCGGCCCCGTTCAACCGGCACGGCTGGATGTGGGAGCCGAAGCTCGACGGCTATCGCGTCCTGGCGTTCATCGATGCGGGACGCGCGAGCCTGCGTTCGCGTCGCGGGCTGGAGATGGCCGGCGACTATCCGCGGCTCGCGGCCGAGCTCGCGAAGCAGGGCGCGCGCATGATCCTCGACGGGGAGCTGGTGGCCTTCGGGGCGGACGGACGTCCCTCCTTCAACGCGCTGCAGAACGCCGGGGCCGGCACGCTGGCGGCCCTCGTGTGCTTCGACCTGCTCTACTTCGCCGGCGTGGACCTGCGCGCCGCGCCGTATGCGGACCGCCGCCGCTGGCTCGCGCAATGCCTCATGCCCGCACCGCTGGTGCAGCTCGTGCATGCGTCCGGGGACGGCGTGGCCTTGCACGAGGCCGCGCTCGCGAGCGGCTTCGAGGGCGTGATCGGCAAGCGCATCGACAGCGTGTACGAGTCGGGCAAGCGTTCGGCCGCGTGGCTGAAGGTGAAGCCTGCGACCACGGCCGAATTCGTGATCGGCGGCTACACGCGCGGCAAGGGCTCGCGTGCGACGCTGGGCTCGCTCATCGTGGGGTACTGGGACAAGGGCAAGCTGCGGTATGCCTCGCACGTGGGCTCCGGCCTCGACGAGCGCACGCTCGCGAAGCTGCGCAGCCAGCTCGAGGCGATCGCGTGCCCCGATTGTCCCTTCGCCGAGGAGCCCGAACGCAACGGCCCGCCCGTGTGGGTCAAGCCGCACGCTGTCGCGGAGGTGAGCTTCCATAGCTGGACGGAGGACGGGCGGCTGCGCGCGCCGGTGTTCGTGCGGCTGCGCGAGGATATCGAGCCGAAGACGGTGAAGCGGGGAAATTGGGCCCCGGCCTCCGCCGGGGCGACGATGGAAAGCGCGGGCGCCAGGAAGGGAAAAGCCGGCAGTCGTCGCCCCGGCAGAGGCCGGGGCCCAATTCCCGGCGACGACGTCATCGCCGCGATCGTCGCCCAGCTCGAGGCGAAGAAGTCCTCCATGCCCCTCGTGGTGGGCACGCACACCATCCCGCTCAGCAACCTCGATCGCGTCTACTGGCCCGCGAACCCGGGCTTGAGGGAACGTGCGCTCACGAAGCGCGACCTGCTGCGCTATCTCGCCGAGATCTCGCCCTTCATGCTGCCGCACCTCGCCGACCGGCCCCTCACGATGATCCGCATGCCGCAGGGCATCGGCGGCCAGCGCTTTTTCCAGAAGCACTGGGAGCAGGAGCGGCCGGAGTTCGTCGAGCGCATCACGGTGTTCTCCGGCCACCGGGACGAGAGCCACGAGTACCTGCTGTGCAACAACCTGCCCACGCTGCTGTGGCTCGCGCAAAGCGGCACGCTCGAGTTCCACGTGTGGCATTCGCGCGCGCGGCCGGCGCCGGATGCAGCATCGAAGGCGACCGATTACGCGACATCGCTCGAGTCGCTCGAGGCTTCGGTGCTCAACTACCCGGACTGGGTGGTGTTCGACATCGATCCGTACATCTACTCGGGCAAGGAGGCGCCGGGCGCCGAGCCGGAGCTCAACACCGTCGCATTCGAGAAGGGCAAGGAGGTCGCGTTCCGGCTGCGCGAGGTGCTGCATGGCCTGGGTCTCGATCCGATCGTGAAGACCTCGGGCAAGACCGGGCTGCACGTGTTCGTGCCGATCAGGCGCGCACTCGACTTCGATGCCGCGCGCCATGTCTCGGAGCTCGTCGGCCGCCACCTGGTCGCGGAAAACCCCAAGGACGTCACGGTCGAATGGAGCATCCCGAAACGTACCGGGAAGATCTTCATGGACTACAACATGAACGTGCGCGGCAAGACGCTCAACGTCGCCTACTCGCCGCGCGGCGAGCCGGGAGGACCGGTGTCGATGCCGCTCACGTGGGACGAGCTCGCGCGGGCGCATCCGCTCGATTTCCGCCTCACGAACGCGGCGCAGCGCGTGCGCGAGCTGGGCGACCGCTGGGCGAGCGCGTATGACGACAAGCAGGACCTGTTGGGCGCACTGCAGAAAGCCGGCAAGGCATGGGACGCAGATGAACACAGATGAACGCGGATAAGGGCATTCGGGTGAGCCGTGCTCATTGAACCTGCCCCGGCTTACATCGACTTCATTCATCTGTGTTCATCTGTGTTCATCTGCGTCGAGTGCTTTTCCTCCCCTGCGCGCCACGGGCTCGAACTCGATCGGCAGGCTGGACGGTCCATGCAGGTGCAGCGCCGCGCGCGGCTTCCACGGCTGCCTCGAGGCCGCGCGAAGCCCGTGAAGGCGTCCGAGGACATCCTCCAGCGCCACCCGCGCCTGCAGCCGCGCGAGCGCCGCACCGATGCAGAAGTGGATGCCGTGCCCGAAGGCGAGATGGTCGTTCGGCGTGCGCGCGATGTCGAAGCGATCGGGCGATTCGAAGGCCGCCGCGTCGCGGTTGGCCGAGCCGATCACCGGCAACACCAGCCGATTCGCGGGAATGAGCGTGCGATGCAGCCGCACCGCGCACGTGGTCTGCCGGAAGACCATCTGCGCCGGCGAGCGGAAGCGCAGCACCTCTTCGATCGCGGAGGCGAGGAGCGTCGGCGCCTGCCGCAGCCGCGCGAGCTGGTCCGGATGATCGAGGAGGCACACCACCGCGCTCGCGATGAGGCTCGCGGCCGTCTCGGTGCCCGCCGACAGCAGCAGCTCGAAGAAGCCGAGCAGCTCATCGACCGAAAGGCGGGCGCCGTCGATCTCCGCGCGGGACATGCGCGTGAGCATGCCCTGCTCCTGCCCGCGGCTGCCGGGCGCGAGCAGCGGCTCGAGGTACTCGCGCATCTCGCGCCGCGCCTCGGCATGCGAGCGGGCCGCCGCCTGCGCGCGTTCTCCGCCCGCGAGCACCTGGCTCAGGTTCGCGATCGCGTCGCTCCAGCGCTGCAGCCGCGGCAGTTCCAGGAGCGGCATGCCGAGCAGCTCGGCGACGACCAGGGTGGGCAGCAACGCGGCGTAATCGGAGAAGAGATCCATCCGCCCGCGCGGCAGGCTTTCGTCGAGGATGCGCGCCGACAGCGTGCGCACGCGCGGCTCGAACGCCGCGAGCCATCCCCGCGGAAAGGCCTTCATCGCCATCGCGCGCAGCCGCGTATGCCGCGGCGGATCCATGAACAGCAGCCACTCGGGCGCGCGTCCGCCGGGCGGCGCCGCGGCGGAGCTGAAGGCGTCCGTGTCGGTGAGCGCGCGCCGTACGTCCGCGTGATCGAAGAGCAGGTAGAAGTCCCGCCCGGGCACGTGCACGACCGGCGTGAAGCGCCGCAGCTGCGCGTACAGGGGGAAAGGATTGCGGCGCAAGGCGTCCCGGAGCAGGGCGGGGATCATGCAGGCGCTCCGAACCCGCGCAGCGCCGCGTCGACCAGCGCGCGCGCCAGGCGATCGTCGATGGGGCGCCCGGTGACCAGCGCCCGGTTGGAGAAGCAGCCGCCGAGGAGATCGATGGCGAGATCGATATCGATGCCGCGCCGCAGGTCGCCGCGTGCGATGCCGTTCTCGATCACGCGCCGGACCGTATCGCTCCACGCGGCCACGAATCCGTTACGGACCGCGCGCGCGATGACGGGGCTGCGCGCCATGGCGGCCACCAGCCCGGACAGCAATCCGAGCGTTGCCGGATCCGCATAGAGCCTCACCGTATCGCGCATCACCGCGAGGAGGTCCCTGCGCGTCGAGCCGGTCGAGGGAACGGGAATCCGCGCCACGATGAGCCCGACCGCTTCCGAGACGAGCGCTTCCCGGCTCTTCCATCGGCGGTACAGCGTGGCCTTGCCCGTGCCCGCGCGAGCGGCGACCGCCTCCATGGTGAGCGCGTCGTAGCCGACTTCCCGCACCAGCGCCACGGCGGCCGCGAGGATGGCGGCATGGGCCTCGCCGCTGCGGGGCCGGCCGCGCGGCGGCGGGATTTCGAGACGGTTGCGTTTCATAATTCGCGCACCTTACGCCGGCGTTATACGAAACGCAAGCGTTTCGTAATTCGCCGCCGCGAAGGCTGCCAACGTACGTGAAATTTGCTCTCCAAGTGCTTCATCCTTATGATGTGCGGTCCGACAGGCATCGAGGGCACCCACCCATGGCTGCACGCTCCATCGCTTCGTTGACCATCTCCTTCGGGCTCGTGTCGATCCCGGTGAAGCTCTTTTCCGCGACCGAATCGAGCAAGGCGATCTCGTTCAACATGCTGCACAAGGGATGCGGCTCGCGCCTGAAGCAGCAGTACCTGTGCGTGAAGGAAGAGATCCCCGTCGCGCGGGAGGACATGGTGAAGGGCTACGAATTCGCCAAGGACCAGTACGTGCTCTTCTCGCCCGAGGAGCTGAAGGCGCTCGAGGAGACGGGCACCGGCATGGCGGAGATCACGGAGTTCGTGCCGCTGGAATCGATCGACCCGGTCTATTTCGACAAGGCTTACTACCTCGGCCCGGACAAGGGCGGCGCCAAGCCCTATGCCCTGCTCACGAAGGCGCTGCGCGAAAGCGGGCGTTGTGCGCTGGGACGCTGGGCCGCGCGCGGCAAGCAGTACATCGTGATGCTGCGGCCGGTGGAAGAGGGGCTCGTCATGCAGCAGCTCCTCTACGCGGGCGAGGTGCGCTCCATACGCGACATCGAGATTCCGCCGACCGAAGTGAAGGACGTCGAGCTCAAGCTCGCGAAGCAGCTCATCGACGCGCAGACGAGCGAGACGTTCGATCCGGCGCAGTACAGGGACGAGGTCGCCGCGCGCATCGAGGCCGCGGTGCAGAGGAAGGTCGAGGGCCAGGAGATCACGCTGAGCGAGGCGCCGGAGACGAGCGCGCAGGTGATCGACCTGATGGAAGCGTTGCGCGCGAGCCTCGAGAAGAAGCCGGCCGCCAGGAAGCCGGCGGCGGCGACGCAGGCGGCCGCTCCCGCAAAGGCCGCAGCCCCATCGCCGGCCCCGGCACGCAAGCCGCCCAAGCGCGTCGAGCCCGCGGAGCCCGCCACGACTGCGCGCAAGCGCGCCGCGAAGGGCTGATCGCCGCCCGGTGCCGCAGCAGGTCACGCATCCGTACGGCGTGGAGGAGGTCGAGCGCCTCCTGCGCCTGCCGCGCAGCACCATCCGTGCGTTCGTCGCGGCTGGTTTCGTGTCGCCCGCGCGTGGCGCGCGCAACAGCCAGCGATTTTCCTTCCAGGACCTGATCGTGCTTCGCACCGCGCAGGCGCTCGCCGATGCGAACGTGCCCAAGGGCCGCATCACGCGCTCGTTGAAGGAGCTGCGGCGGCACCTGCCGGCGTCGATGCCGCTGAAGGGGCTGCGCATCGGTGCGGTCGGCGACCACGTCGTGGTGAAGCAGGGAAGCGATCGCTGGGACGCGGCTTCCGGCCAGTACCTGCTGGGCTTCGAGGGCGATCCGGCCGAGGGTGCATTGAGCGTGAAGGCCGCCGCCCAGCCTCTCGCGCCGGTGGGCAACGAGGTTTCCGCGCCGGACCTCTTCAATATCGCGGTGTCGCTCGAATCGGCCGACCGCGACGCCGCGATCCAGGCTTACGAGCAGGCCATCGCCGCCGATGCCTGCTTCCTCGACGCGCGCATCAACCTCGGGCGGCTCCTGCACGAGATGGGCCGGCATGCGCAGGCGGAGAAGGCGTACCGCGAGGCGCTCGATCGATGCGGCCCCGATGCCGTGCTGTTCTTCAACCTCGGCGTGCTGCTCGACGACCAGCAGCGCCTCGCCGACGCCAGGGCCGCCTACGAGGCCGCGCTCGCGCAGGACGCGACGATGGCGGACTGCCATTACAACCTCGCGCTGCTTTGCGAGCGGATGCGGCAGCAGAGCGCCGCGATCCGGCACATGTCGCGCTATCGCACGCTCACCCGGTCGCGCTGAGCTCGAGGATCAGCGCTTCGGTTCCGATGCGAGGCTCGCCGCTGCGCGCGCGACTCCATCCCGTCCGAAGGGAATGCCCTGCGCGAGCATCGCCGCTTCGACGCCGGCGAGGCATCCGAGGATCATGGCGCTGTTGAGATCGCCCAGGTGGCCGATGCGGAACGCCTTCCCGTGGAACGGCCCCAACCCGCCCGCGAAAGCCACCTGGAAGCGCTCGCGGGCGACGGCGCGGAGCGCCTCCGCATCGATGCCCTCGCGGACCTCGATGGTGGTGACGGAGGCGGACCGCGCGGCGGGCACGCGGCAATGCAGCGAGAGCGCGCCCTCAGTGGCCCAGCACTCCACCGCGGCATGCACCGCGCGCGCAAGCGACGCATGCCGCGCGACGATGTTGTCGATGCCTTCGCGTTCGATCAACGCCAGCGCCGCTTCCACTCCATAGAGAAGGTTCTGTGGGGGCGTACCGCAGAACTTCTGGTAGCTGAACGACCCGCGGCGGCGATTCCAGTCCCAGTAGTAGCGCGGCGCCGTATTGCGCGCGGCGGCGGCAGCGGCGCGCGGGCCCACGGCCACGAAACCCATGCCCGGCGGCGACATGAGGCCCTTCTGGGTCGCGCCAACGGCGACATCGGCACCGAGCGCGTCCATCGCGAACGGAATCGCGGCGAGCGAGGCGATGACGTCCACCACGAGCAGCGCCGGGTGGCCCGCCGCGGCGATGGCCGAGCGGATCGCGGCGACGTCGTGGGTGATGCCGCTCGCCGTATCGGTATGCACGATGAAGACCGCGGCGATCGCGCGCCGGGTGTCGGCGCGCAGCATCTCCTCGACGGTTGCCGGATCGATCGGATAACCGGGTCTATAAGGCGTGCGCATTGCGCGGCGGCCGGTCGCTTCCAGCAGCAGCGCCCACTGCTCGGAAAAATGGCCGGTCGCGGGAATGAGCGCGGTATCTCCGGGTGCCAGCAGGTTATCGCTCACCGCCTCCCAGACGCCGTGGCCGTTGGCGGCGTAGAAGAAGAGCTCGCCCTCCGCGGTGCCGAGCAACCGCCGCAGACCCGCTTCGCAATTCGCGATGGTCGCATCGAGCCGCGGGTCCGCATGGTCCATGGGCTGGCGATGCATCGCATTGAGCACCTCGTCCGGAATGTGCGTCGGGCCGGGCGCGTGCAGGAAGCGCTCGCCGGGGATGCGCGGCGATGGGTTTTCGGGGGGGCGTGTCATGGGCGAGCGGGGCAGGGACGGCCACGCAATTTAGCATGCGACGGATGGCGCTTCGCATGCCGCGGGCCTGCGTGCACTGCGGCAATAGCCTCAGCGCGAATGCCCGCGAAGCGCCGCTTCTCCCGCGCGCGTCAGGACGACCACGTCCTCGCGGCCACCGGCGCAGTCGACGAGCCCGGCCTCGAGCGCATCCTCCCAGATGGTGTGGCGCGGGCAGTGGCTGTGCCACACCTCGAGCGTTTCCGCATAAGTGTGGCGGCCGCCGGCGACCCACTCGAGCAACTGGCGCGTGAGCGCGGCATTCTGCGATGCGAGCTGGCTGTACGTATCGGGCATGGCGGAGGTTACTTTACGCCGGTTGCGGCGTGCGCAGCGCCGGCAGGACGATCGTCGTGCGGGTCGCCGTGGCGCCGAGCCGCCCGCCCATGCCGGCGACGCGGCTGCGGACGGACTCGAGCCGCGGATCGGCCGCGGGCAGCTCGACCGAGGTCCGCGCGTCGCACTCGCATGCGATGGTGAGCGCGATGTCCGCGGCGACCGGCGCGGTGGACACCACGATGCGGCCGCGTGCCCCGGCCCTCGAGCCGGTCTCGGCGTGCACTTCCAGCAGGCTCATCAGCACTTCGTTCAGGTGCTCGGGGATGCCGATGCAGGCGGGCAGCTGGGGTGCCAGCCGCGTCTCGATGCGGATGCCGCGGAAGCGGTCGTCGAACGCGAGGAACTGGCAGACCGAGGCCACCATCTCGTTCAGGTCGATGGCCTCCGGCGTCTCGCTGCGCGCGGAGGCGAACTGCGTGATGCGCCGGCTCATCTCCGCGATGCGGTCCACTTGCTCCACGATGGCGGCGGGCTGGCCGCCGATGCCCTCACCGGTGCCGCGTGCGCGCTCGAGCTCGTCGGCGAGGCCGGCGATGACCGCGAGAGGGTTGCCGATGTCGTGCGAAGCGTTCGCGGCCATCGTGGCGAGCGCGGCCATCTTCTCGCGGTATGCCGCCTGCTCGCGCATGGCGGCGAGCTGGCGGGCCCGGGCCTGCTCGTCGATCACCGTCTGCGCGTAACGCACCAGCACCCATAGCGCGGTGTACAGCAGCGCGAGCAGGCTGCCCAGGATGACGAAGTGCTGCGCCGAGCTCGAATCCACCTTGCGCTGGTTGCTGCGGGCGGTGGACTCGGTTTGCGCCTGGTTCGCCGCCGCCGTGACCTCGATCGACGCGGTATAGGTGTCGATCTGCCGCAGCAGTGCGGTCACGTCGGAATAGATCTCGAACACGCCGAGCACGCTCACGTCGCCGGCAACGAACACCGGCAGGTAGCTCTGGATCAGGTCGCGGTTCTCGACCTCGCCCTCGAAGCTGCTGAAGCGGTCGCGGTGCACCAGCTCGCTTGCGGGCCGTCCATGCGCGGCGGCGCGCCAGCCCGCGTTGTCCGACTTGTCCTCGCCCACCTGCGCCGCTTCCGACGAGTAGACCGTGAGGCCGCGCAGGTCGTAGACCTTGATCTTGAACACCGCCGTGCCGGCCGTCATGGCGTGCACCGCGTCGTCCGCGGCCGCGAAGCCGGGAAGGGCGCGGACCTGGCGGCCGAGGGCCGCGTAGCAGGATTGGCGTTCGGCCGCGCCGCGGCAGCTCTCGACCGGGACGGCCCGTGCGCGCGCCACCAGCGGCGCGAAGCGCTGCTCCCACACCGCGTTTGCGATGACGCGCGCGAGGTTTACGTGGCTCGCCTCGTGCTGCGCGAGCAGGTTCGCGCGCGCGGCCGCCTTCTGCTCGCGCACCAGCTCCGCCTGCGCGTGCGCGAAGAACGCGTTGGTCTCGACGACCGTGCCCTCGAAGAACGTGCTCTCGGCACGCTCGAGGAAGAAGAGCGCGAGTCCCACCACGCCGAATGCGACCAGGCTGGTGACGGTGAAGTACTGGGTGAGACGGAAACGGCCGGGTTGCGAGCCCCGCAGGAGGCGGGTCCAGCGCGCGTGCCATGAGGTCGGTGCCGCTTGCACGACATTCCTTCCTGCCCGATGATCCTGCCCGGGATGCCGGCCCCGCAGGGTGCGGGAGGCTCCAACCTAGCAGGCCCTTCGCTGTCCCATTTGACGAGGAATAAGCATGCGTGCATCCATCGCCGTCCTGGCCTTCCTGCTTGCCGCCGCCGTCCCCGCCGCCGCCCATGGCCCCAACGATCCGCCGCACCAATCGTACGCGATGGGCGATCTCAAGCTCGAAAGCGGCGAGGTGATCCGGGATTTCTCCATCTCGTACGTGACGCACGGCACGCTCAACGCCGACCGCAGCAATGCCGTCCTGATGGTCACCGCCATCGGCGGCAACCATCATCGCATCGACTACCTCATCGGCCCCGGCCGTGCGCTCGACCCCGCGAAGTACTTCATCATCGCCACCGACGCCATCGGCAACGGGCTCACGTCGTCGCCGTCGAACAGCAAGGCGCAGCCGCGCACGCAGTTCCCGCGCTTCAACATCCGCGACATGGTGACCTCGCAGCATCGCCTCGTGACCGGGAAGCTCGGCATAAACCATCTCGTCACCGTGGTGGGCGCCTCGATGGGCGGGATGCAGGCGCTGCAGTGGGCGGTGAGCTATCCCGACATGATGGACAGCGTGGTGCCGATCATCCCGCTCGCGCGCACTCCGGCGTGGACCACGGGCGTGCTCGAGATGCTGCGCCAGAGCATCATGGCGGACCCGCGCTGGAAGGGCGGCAACTACGAGGCGAGCGATCCGCCCGAGCAGGGCATGCGCCTCTGGGCGGGGTGGCTCTCGGGCGTGATCGTGCGCACGCCCGTCTTCCAGGAAGAGTCGTTTCCGAAGGGCGGCGAGGACGAGATCAGGTTCCTGAAAGGCGTGGAGGACGGCGGCTGGAAGCGCATGGACGCGCTCGACTGGGTGTACCAGAGCTGGGCGTACGACCAGCACGACGTCGGCAACACGCCCGGGTTCAACGGCGACTACAACCGGGCGCTGGGCTCGATTCGCGCGAAGACGCTGATCCTCGCCGGTTCGACCGACCTGCTCAATCCGGAGTACGAGTCGATGCAGGCGGCGCGCCAGATCCCGGGCGCCCGCTTCGTGAGCATCAATGCGGAGCGGCCCCTGGGCCACCTCTCGGGCGCGGGTGCCACGGCCAAGGAGAACGAGGTGCAGAACCGCGAGATCGCGGCCTTCCTCGCGGGCCTCGGCCGCCGCTGAGCCCCCACGCGCGCGCTGCGCTTGCACGGGCCAAAAATATTTGGTACAAAACGTCCGGGGCAGGAGGAGGCATGCCCGCGTGATGCGGGTATGCACGTACGCAGTGGGTCGTAGTAGCTGGTGGCTGGGACATGGGGCGGCGCCCTCGGCGCCGCCCGCTTTTTCCGGCTCGCCTGCGGCCGGGAAACTCCTCCGCTGCGTGCAGTCGAAGCAGGTATCGCCCCTGCCGGAGGAGGCCGCCATGCTGGTCCTGATGCGCTCGTTCGCCGTGGTCGTCGGCATCCTGGCCCTGGTCGCCGCGTCGCTGTACGCGACGCTGGTGGTCTGGGAGCGCACCCACCCGCCGCGCCTGCCCACGGTCTCCACCGCGGCGCCCCAGCCGGCCGTCCTCTACCAGTCCATGCCCGCGAAGGGCGTCGCCCGCGCGGTGCGCTGAAGCGCGGCTATTCCGCCGCGTCGCCGTCGCGCAGGATGTCGCCGATGGGCGTCGAGGCCGCGCGGCGATCGACGCGGCCCATGCGCTGCAGCACCTTCTCGAGCTGCGTGTGGAGCGCCCGCAGCTCGCGCGCTTCCATGTCCATGAGCGCCTTCTGCAGGATGCCGGCCGAGGGCTTCGGCGCCTTTTGCAGGCGCTTCTTGCCGGTGGCCGTGGCGGAAATGGTGACCACCCGCTGGTCCTCGCCTTCGCGGGCGCGCTCGACCAGGCCCATCGACTCCAGCCGCTTCACGAGGTTGCTCGCCGTGGAGAGGTGGATCGCCAGCTTGCGGGCGAGGTCGCCGACGGTGAGGTGGCGCGCGCCCACGATCTCGGCCAGTGCCCAGAGCTGCGCGCCGCCGAGGCCCGAGCGCTCCTCCACGCGGCGGTAGTGGGTGTCCATGGACCGCACCAGGACGCGGAACTGCTTGAGGACTGCGATCATGAGGTCGTGGTCGGCCACACGGCTACTGTGCCATGCCTGCCCCGCGCGGGATACTGTCGCCGCCTATTCGGCCTTGGCGCCGGATTCCTTCGCGAGGCGCACCCAGAGCTTCTCGTCCTGCGCGAGGAACGCCGCGAACGCCTCGGGCGACTTCGACAGCGACACCTCCGTGCCCTCGAGCGCGAGCGTGGCCTTCACCTGCGGCTGGCGGCCGGCGATGGTCGCCGCGTCGAAGATCTTTCCCACGACATCGGACGGCGTTCCGGCCGGCACGAAGAGGCCGTACCAGAAGCTCAGGCTGTATTCGGGCAGCCCCGCCTCGACCATGCCGGGGATCTCGGGCATCAACGGCGAACGCTCGGGGCTCGTGACCGCGAGGGCCCGCAGCCGCCCCGCCTTGACCATCGGCAGCACCGAGGGCGGCGTTGCGAAGGTGACCTGCGTGTCGCCCGCCACGACCGACGTGACCGCGGGCGCGCCGCCCTTGAACGGGACGTGCACCATCTCGGTCCCCGTGACCTGCGTGAAGAGCGCCGCGCCGAAGTGCGGCGCGGAGCCCACGCCGGAGGTCGCGTAGTTGAGGCGGCCGGGCGTCTTCTTCGCCTCGCGTATGAGGTCCTGGACGGAAGCGATGCCGGTGGCGGGATTCACCACGATGAGCAGCGGCGAGGTGGTGACCTTCGTGACCGGCGCGAGATCCGACGGCTTGTAGCCCAGCTTCGGGTTCAGCGCGGGATTGACGGAGA
Organism: Usitatibacter sp.; assembly: GCA_035553995.1. Lineage (GTDB taxonomy): Bacteria > Pseudomonadota > Gammaproteobacteria > Burkholderiales > Usitatibacteraceae > Usitatibacter. The sequence goes on from DATMJE010000060.1 coordinate 26,696, forward strand.
TGCTCGCCGGGCTCGCGATGAGCACGGTGTAGCCGTCCGGTGGCGACTTCGCGACCATTTCCGCCGCGATCGACGATCCCGCGCCGGCGCGATTCTCGACCACGACCGGCTGCCCCAGCGCGCGCGAAAGCGAATCGGCGAACGCACGCCCGACCGTGTCCGCCGCGCCGCCCGGGGCGAAGCCCACCACGAGGCGGATCGGCCGCGTAGGCCACGATTGCGCCGCGGCGTCGAACACCGGCAGCGACGCGGCCACCAGCAGCGCGGCGGCGACGAGCCTTCGCGCGAAGTTCTCCTTCATGCGATCTCCAGGACGATCTTGCCGACGTGCCGGTTCGCATCCATGCGCTCGCGCGCGTCCGGCAACTGTTCGAAAGGATAGCTGCTGTCGATGACCGGCCGGATGCGGCCGTCGGCGATCGCCGGCATGAGGTCGCGCATGAAGGCCGGCACGCCCGAGGCGCGCTGCTCCTTCGTGCGCAGCTTGTTGGAGACGCCGAAGAGCGTGAGGCGCTTCGTGTGCAGCGCCTGCAGGTCGATCGTGGCCTCGAGCGTGTCGTCGACGTAGCCGACGGTGGCGAGGCGGCCCTCGAAGGCCATCGCGCGCACGCATTCGGCGAACACCGTGCCGCCGACTGCGTTCACGACGAGGTTCACTCCCTTGCCGCCCGTGGCCTCCATCACGGCATCGTGGAAGCCGCCGCCGCGCGCCGCGATCCCGAGGTCGAGCCCTTCGGCGCGCAGGCGCTCGAGCTTCTGCGGCGAGCCGGAGGTGCCGATGACGCGCGCGCCCAGCGCCTTCGCAGCCTGCAGCGATGCGACGCCGACCCCGGACGACACGGCCGTCACCAACACCCATTCGCCCGCACGAAGCCGTCCCTGCTGCACCAGCATGTCGTGCACGACGAGGAAGGTGAGGGGAATGGAGGCGCCCTGGGCGTAGGTGAGCGCGTCGGGCATGCGGATCGCCTCGCGCACCTCCATCACCGCGTACTCGGAGAAGGCTCCCGCGCAGCGGCCCATCACGCGGTCGCCCGCGCTGAAGCCGCCGTCACCGGTCGCGGCCCGTACCACCTCGCCCGCGCCCTCGGCGCCGATCGCCTTGCTGGTGCCGGTCTTCTGCAGCCCGTGGCCGAGGATGAACTCGCCGCGATTGAGGCTCGCCGCGCGCATGCGCACCAGGAGCTGCCCCGCGGCGGGCTCGGGCATCGGCACCTCGCGCAGCTCGAGCGTGGCCGCGTCCGCCTGCGCCTGCATGAACCACGACTTCATCGTGCCTCCCGTCGATGTCCGGCCCCGCACTCTAGCGCATCCCGCGGGCCCCGCCGCACGAGCAACCGTCCGGTTGCCTTTTGCCGGCGCGCATGGTACAAAACAGGCAACCGGGAGGTTGCCCATGGACACGGACCGCATCGAGAAGCGCATCGTGCTGCGCGCGCCGCGCGAGCGCGTATGGAAGGCGGTGAGCGAGGCGAAGGCGTTCGGCAGCTGGTTCGGCGTCGAGTTCGACGGCCCGTTCCGCGAGAACACGCGCCTCACCGGGCGCATCGTGCCCACGGCGGTGGACCCGGAAGTGGCGAAGCTGCAGGAGCCGCATCGCGGCAAGGCGTTCGAGTTCACGGTCGGGCGCATCGAGCCGCAGCGCCGCATCGAGTTCCGCTGGCATCCCTATGCCATCGAGCCGGGCGTGGATTATTCGCGCGAGGAAACGACGCTCATCGTCTTCGAGCTCGCGGATGCGCCGGGCGGCACCGAGCTCACGATCACGGAGTCCGGCTTCGACCGCATCCCGCTCGAGCGGCGCGCGAAGGCGTTCGCCGCCAACGATGCGGGCTGGGCCCACCAGCTCGAGCTCGTGCGCAAGTACCTCGCCCTGCAGCCCGCATGACGCCGCGGGCGAGGGACAGCGCGCGGCTGCAGGACAATGCGCCGGTCTTCGCCGCGCTGGGCGATCCGACGCGCCTGAGGCTCGTCGCGCGGCTGTGCGAGCGCGGACCGCTGTCCATCGCGCGGCTGGCCGATGGGGTGACGGTGTCGCGCCAGGCGGTGGCGAAGCATTTGCGGGCGCTCGAGGAAGCGGGACTGGTGCACGGCACCCGGGCCGGCCGCGAGAGCGTCTGGGAGCTGCGCCCGGCACGGCTCGCGCAGGTGCGCCGCGCGCTCGAACGCATCTCGAGCGACTGGGACGCGGCCCTCGGACGGCTGCGCCTGATGGTGGAGGACGAGGCGCCCTGAGCGGCGTTGATCCATCTCAAGGCCGTTCGCGTAGCATGCGTAAAGATGTCCCTGTCATTCCAGCGAAAGATCCCATGAAAGCACGCATTTTCCTCGCGGCGGCGCTTGCGGCCGCGAGCCTCGGCCCGGCCATGGCAGCGACAGCGCAAAGTGGCACGCTCTCGGGCGAGGTGCTCGAGGCCCGCAGCGTCGAGGGCTACACGTACCTGCGCCTCAAGACTGCGACCGGCGAGACGTGGGCCGCGGTGCCCACCACGACGGTCAAGCCCGGCGAGCGCGTGACCCTCGCGGACCCGATGGTGATGGAGAACTTCGAGAGCAAGTCGCTCAAGCGCAAGTTCGACCGCATCGTGTTCGCAACCGTGGCCGGCAACGATGCCGCGCCCGCCGCCGCGAATGCCGCGCCGGCAGCCGCGAGTGCCGCGCCGCGCGCCGCACCGAAGGCCGCCCCGGCGCCCGCGCCCGTGGCGAAGGTGGCAAAGGCGACCGAACCGGATGCGAAGACGGTCGGAGAGGTTTCCACCGGCAAGGCCGCCCTCAAGGACCGCAGCGTCACCGTGCGCGGCCAGGTCGTCAAGGTGAACTCCGGCATCCTCGGCAAGAACTGGCTGCACCTGCAGGACGGCACGGGCAAGGCGGCCGACGGCAGCGACGACCTCATCGTCACCACCACCGATGCCGCCGCCGTGGGCGACGTGGTCACCATCAGCGGCACCGTGCGCACCGACGTGAACGTGGGCTCCGGCTACGCGTATGCGGTGCTGGTGGAGAACGCGAAGGTTCGCAAGTAACTCCGCGGGTTGCTACTCCGTGGGCAGGAATCCCTCCACGGAGAGGTAGCGCTCGCCGGTGTCGTAGTTGAACCCGAGCACGCGGGCACCGCTGCCCAGCTCGGGCAGCTTCTGCGCGATCGCGGCGAGCGTGGCCCCCGAGGAAATTCCCACGAGGATGCCTTCCTCGCGCGCGCAGCGCCGCGCCATCTCCTTCGCGGCCTCGGCCTCGACGAGGATGATGCCGTCGAGCAGCGACGTATCCATGATCGCCGGGATGAAGCCCGCGCCGATGCCCTGGATCGGATGCGCCGAGTGCTTGCCGCCGGACAGCACCGGGGAAGCGGTGGGCTCGACCGCGAACACCTTGAGCTGCTTCCACTGCTTCTTCAGCACCTGCGCGCAGCCGGTGATGTGCCCGCCGGTGCCGACGCCGGTGATGATCGCATCCAGCCCCTCGGGAAAATCCGCGAGGATCTCGCGTGCGGTGGTGCGCGCGTGAACCTCCACGTTCGCCGGATTCTCGAACTGCTGCGGGATCCAGCCGCCGGGTGTGCCGGCGAGGATCTCCTGCGCCTTCGCGATCGCGCCCTTCATGCCCTCCGCGCGCGGCGTGAGGACCAGCTTCGCGCCGTACGCGAGCACGAGGCGGCGGCGCTCGACCGACATGCTGTCGGGCATCACGAGGATGAGCGGGTAGCCCTTCACGGCGGCCGCCATGGCAAGCCCGATGCCGGTATTTCCCGACGTGGGCTCGATGATGGTCGCACCCCTGGCGAGCCGCCCGTCGCGCTCGGCCGCCTCGATCATCGCGAGCCCGATGCGGTCCTTGATCGAGCCGCCGGGATTCGAGCGCTCGGACTTCACCCACACTTCGCTCGCACCGAAGAGGCGATTGATGCGGATGTGCGGCGTGTTGCCGATGGTAGCGAGGATGTTCGCCGCTTTCATGGAGGCTCCCGTGGCAGGCGATGGAGGGCGCCCAATCTACCACGCGCGGCGCTGTCGTCCGGATCGCGGCTCAGCCGCTCCTGCCGCCGAACGAAGCCACGACGAGCATCGCGAGCATCGCGGCCGTGCAGATCCAGAACGCGAAGCGCCGCCGGCCCAGCGCCTCGGTCGCATACAGGGGCGCCGGGGGCGCATGGCGCGGGACGATGTACACGTCGTAGAACGCGAAGCTCATGTAGCCGGCCGCGAACACCAGGAAGATCGGTTGCAGCGGCTCCAGCGACTCGAGGCGGGCCATCCAGTCCGCACCGATGCCCAGCCTCGTGTAGAGCTTGCCGAAGCAGCACAGCGTCGCCCCGGACATCGAGATCAGCCCGCCAGCGAGGGACGTGGACGTTTTCAAGGGAGTCCTGCGCGCTCCGGCCGTTCTCGGCCCCCGCATGATCGCCGGGGCGTGCGTCGCGGTCAAATGCGCGGCGATAAACGCGTGCTAACTGCGCTCGACGGGCGCGAGCTCGCCCAGCAGCGTGGGCACCAGCTCGGCAACGGTGGGATGGATGCGCACGCCGCGCATGACGTCGTCCACGGTGAGCCCCGCATGCATCGCCTCGACCAGCGTCTGCACCACCTCGTCTCCCGAGGCGCCGAGGATCGCCGCGCCCAGCAGCCGCCGCGTGCTCGCATCGGCGACGGCCTTCATGAAGCCGAGCGTCTCGCCGCGCTCGACCGCGCGCGAGACGCGCTTCATCGGGTAGGTTGCGCAAAGCACTTCCGCACCCGAGCGCTTCGCTTCCGCGAGGGAGGCGCCGATGCGGCCCAGCGGCGGATCGGTATAGAGGGCGTAGATCGGGATCCGGTCGGTCACCTTCCGCGCGGCACCGTGCAGCAGGTTGTCGCGCACGATCTCGTAGTCGTTCCAGGCCGTGTGGGTGAATGCACCGCGGCCGTTGCAATCGCCCAGCGCGTACACGCCGGCGACGCTCGTCTGCAGGTCGTCGCCCACGCGGATGTAGCCGCGCTTGTCGGTCTCGATGCCGGCAGCGTCGAGGCCGAGATCGTCGGTGTTCGGCACGCGGCCCGCCGCCCACAGCACGTGGCTCGCCAGCACCTTCGGCTCGCCTTCGCGGCAATCGACCGACACGCTCACGCCCCCGGCATGGGGCTCGAGGCCGATGCATTTCGCATCCGCGCGCACCGCGATGCCCTCGCCTTCGAGGATCTCGCGCACCGCCTGCGAGATGTCCTCGTCCTCGCGGCCGATGAGGCGCGGTCCCATCTCGACCACGGTCACGCGCGCGCCGAAGCGCCGGAACATCTGCGCGAACTCGAGCCCGACGTAGCTGCCGCCGATCACCGCGAGGTGGGCCGGCAGCGTGTCCACGTCCATCACGGTCTCGCTGGTGAGGCAGGGCACACCGTGGGCCTGCTCCGCCGTGGGACGCGCCGAGCGGCCGCCCACGTCGATGAAGACCTGCGGCGCTTCGAGGGCCTCGCCGCCCGCTTCGATGGCGTGCGGCGCAGTGAAACGCGCGTGCCCCTGCAGGACGGTGAGGTTGGCCGTGCCGCGCAGCCACTTCTCCACCCCACCGCTGGAGTGCGCGACGATCGCGTCCTTGCGCGCCTTCACGCGGCGCATGTCGACCCGCACCTCGCCGCCCACGTCGACGCCGTACTCCGCCGACCTGCGCGCCATGTGGGCCGCATGAGCCGATGCGACCATGGCCTTGGTGGGCGTGCAACCGTTGTTCACGCACGTGCCGCCGAAGGCGCCACGCTCGACGATCGCGACACGCTGTCCTGCCGCGGCCAGCGCGGCCGCGAGGGCGGGGCCGGCCTGCCCGGTCCCGATCACGATCGCATCGAAGGTCTTTGCCATTTTCGCCAGGACGGCACCGGTGCGCCGCCGTTCGCCCGTGGATCCCTGCGCAAGGGTACGCCGATTGCTACATCCGCAATATCGCTGTCGTGCTGCTGAAGGCTGCCGCCGCTACGATGAAATCGCCATGAGTGACACCCTCATCACGGTCTACCGCTTCCGCAGCGTCGGCAGCGGGCCCACCATATCGCCGCAGCGCATGTGGGGCACGCCCGAGGCCATCGCCTCGCTCACCGCGTGCGAGCCCATCCCGTCGAGCGCCCGGCAGGTCCATCCCAAGTTGCTGGAGGAAGGCTTCTTCTTCGAGCAGGTGGACAGCTCGTACATCAAGATCGAGCAGGCCGAAGCCGCGCCTCAGCTCTTCAGCCGGTAGCCCGTCCGGAAGATCCACCACGCCCCCGCGAGGCACGCCGCGAAGAACGCGAGCGTCATCCCGAAGCTCATCGCCACGCTCACGTCGGACGTGCCGAAGAAGGCCCAGCGGAAGCCGCTGATGAGGTACACCACGGGATTCACCAGGCTGAACGTGCGCCATGCCCCGGGCAGCATGTCGATCGAGTAGAAGGCGCCGCCGAGGAACGTGAGCGGCGTGATCACGAGCATCGGGATGAACTGCAACTGCTCGAAGCCCTTGGCCCAGATGCCGATGATGAAGCCGAACAGGCAGAAGGTGGCCGCCGTGAGCAGCAGGAAGGCCGCCATCCAGATCGGGTGCGCGAGGTGGACCGGCACGAAGAGGTTCGCCGTCGCGAGGATCACGAGCCCCAGCAGCACCGACTTCGTGGCCGCGGCACCCACGTAGGCGAGCACGATCTCGAAGGGCGAGATCGGCGCCGACAGCACCTCGTAGATCGTCCCCGTGAAGCGCGGCAGGTAGATGCCGAACGACGCGTTGTTGAGGCTCTCGGTCAGCACGGACAGCATGATGAGGCCGGGGACGATGAAGGCGCCGTACGGCACGCCGTCGATCTCGGCCATGCGCCGCCCGATCGCCGCGCCGAACACCACGAAGTAGAGCGAGGTCGTGATCACCGGCGTCACCAGGCTCTGCCACAGCGTGCGGCGGAAGCGCGCCATCTCGAAGCCGTAGATCGCGGCGACGGAGTGGCGGTTCAATGCCGCCGCTCCGCGATGAGGCCCACGAAGATGTCCTCGAGCGAGCTCTGGCGCGTCTGCAGGTCCTTGAAGCCGATGCCGAGCTCGTCCAGGCGGCGCAACAGCGGCGGCACGCCGGACGCCTCGTCGGTGGCGTCGAACGTGTACTCGAGTGTGGCGCCATCGTCGCGCAGCACGAGCGGCCATTGCGCGAGGCCCGGCGGGACTTGCGCGAGCGGCGCCAGCAGGTGCAGCGTGAGCTGCTTCTTGCCCAGCTTCTTCATCAGGCGGTGCTTCTCCTCGGCGACGATCAGCTCGCCGCGGCTGATGACGCCGATGCGGTCGGCCATCTCCTCGGCCTCCTCGATGTAGTGGGTGGTGAGGATGATGGTCACGCCGGACTCGCGCAGCCGCCGGACCAGCGCCCACATGTCGCGGCGCAGCTCCACGTCCACGCCCGCCGTCGGCTCGTCGAGGAAGAGGATCTCCGGCTCGTGCGCGAGCGCCTTGGCGATGAGCACGCGCCGCTTCATCCCGCCCGAGAGCGTCATGATCTTGTCGCCGCGCTTTTCCCAGAGGGAAAGCTCGCGCAGCACGGCCTCCAGCCGCGCGTCGTCGGGCGGCCGGCCGAAGAGTCCCCGGCTGAAGCGCAGCGTCGCCATCACGGTCTCGAACATGTCCGTGTGGAGCTCCTGCGGCACGAGCCCGATCTTCGCGCGCGCCCGCCGGTAGTCGCTGCGGTTGTCGTGGCCGTCCACCAGCACGGTGCCGGAGGTCGCGGTCACGATGCCGCAGACGATGTTGATGAGGGTCGTCTTGCCCGCGCCGTTGGGGCCGAGGAGCGCGAAGATCTCGCCGCGCGCGATCTCCAGGTCGACCGCCTTCAGCGCCTGCAGGCCGGAGGCGTAGGTCTTGGTGAGCTGGGAGATGGACAGGGCGGCGGGCATCGGGGCGCGAAGCAGTATGCCCGAGCCCGCCGCGCCCCGCAGGCGCTTCGTACGCTACCGCGGCCCGGCCTCAGGCTTCGGGCTTCTCGGTGGGCAGGCCTGCCCGCAGCCAGGCATCCACGCCGCCGCGCAGGCTCACCGCGCCGGAGAAGCCGGCGTCGTTCACGATCGCGGTGCTCTCGGCGCCGAGGGCGGGCTCGGCGCTGCAGATGATGATCGGCTGCGTGCGGTCGAACGCGGGGTCGTCGGGGAGCAGCGAGCGCAGCCGCGCCACCGGAATGTTCACGGCGCCTGCGATGTGGCCCTGGTCGAAGGCTTCGCGCGGGCGCACGTCGATCACGATCGCGCCCGCGTCGATGAGCGAGCGGGCATGCGCCGCGTCGACTTCGCGCACGTTGAAGCGGCTCGAGGCTTCGTACGCGGGCCGGGCGTCAGCCTGCTGCAAGTTTGCCATCCACGCAGCGATCGCCAGCACGATGGCGATGCCGACGGCCAACAGGCGCGCGCGGCGTTCGACGATTCGGGTCATCGCAGGTTCCGGTTCGGTGGAGCGAGCGAGCGTAACAAGGGGGCCATGCGCGGCGTGTGATCCGCATCACAATCGCAATCGCCAATATGGCGCGGTTGCAATTGAAAACCGCGCCGCCGTAGACGAAGGCGGGTGTTTCTTGGGATTATGGTCCCATGAGTCCGGAGACACACGGCCGCGATGCCCTGTACTCCGCGGTGATGAGGCTGCTGCGCCCGCTGGTGCGAATCCTTCTCAACCGCGGCGTGCCCTACAACATGTTCGCGGAGATCGCCCGCTGGGCCTACGTCGAGGTGGCGATGAAGGATTTCGCCATCCCCGGGCGCAAGCAGACCGATTCGCGGGTGTCCGTCCTGACGGGCCTCACCCGCAAGGATGTCGCGCGCATCAAGTCGCTCGACAAGCCCGAGGATCGCGCTGCCGAGCTTTCGTACAACCGTGCGGCACGCGTGGTGAGCGCCTGGTCGCGCGAATATCCGATGGAAGGCACCGCGAGCGGCGTGGCCCCGTTGCCGATGGAGGGCAAGGACGGGTTCGCCGACCTCGTCCGGCGCAACAGCGGCGACATGCCGCTGCGCGCCGTCATCGACGAGCTGCTGCGCATCGGCGCGATCCGCATGCGCGAGGACACCGGCGAGGTCGAGCTGCTGAACCGGCACTACGTGCCGCCGCAGGGCGAGAAGCGCAAGCTCGTGTATCTCGGCGACGACGTGGCGGATCTCATCGCGACCATCGGCCACAACCTGGACGCCAAGCCGAGCGAGACCATGTTCCAGCGCAAGGTCTTCTACGACAACGTGCCGCGAGAGCACCTCGAATCGGTGCGCACTCTCGCGCGGCGCCGCGGCGAGGCGGCGGTCGACACGCTGGTGCGGGACCTGGCCGCGCACGACCGCGACGCCAACCCGAAGGTGGACGGCACGGGCCGCTATCGCGCGGTGGTCGGCGTGTACTACTACGAGGAGCCGTTCGAAGACGAGGAAGCCGAGTCGCAGGCGCTTTCGCGGATGCCGCGCGAGCGCGCGCGGCGCGCCCGGGGCTAGAAAGTCAACGCACGGGCGCGCGCCGCGCCGACGAGATCACGATCCCAACGGCGATCAGCGCGAACGCGGCCGCGTGGTACCAGCGCGGCGTGGCACCCAGCACCGCGAGCGAGAGCAGCGCCGTGAAGAGCGGCGTGAGATTCGAGAAGAGCGCCGCCACCGTGGGGCCCACGCGCGCGACTCCTTCGCCCCAAGCGTAATACGCGAGCACCGCGGGGCCCAGCGCCACGTACGCCAATGCGCCCAGCAGCGCGGGCGTCCACGCGATCGCGTGCGGATGCAACGCCTGCTCCGCCGCGGCGCCGGCCGCCGCCCACAGGGCGCCGAACGCGACCTGCACGATGAGCATCTCCGCCCAGTTCCAGCGCGGGCGCGCATCGCCCCGCATCGACGCCGGCGGGCGAACCAGCATCCAGCTGTAGATCGCCCACGCGAGCGTGGCGAGCACCATGTAGAGGTCGCCCGCGACGAAGCGAAGGCCGAGCAGCGTGGCGGCACTTCCGCGCGAGAGCACCAGCAGCACGCCCACGATGGAGAGCGTCGCACCGGCCGCCTGCCGCCACGTGGGCAGCGTGCGAAAGCCCACCATGCCGACCAGCAGCATCCACAGCGACGAGCTTGCCGCGATCAGCGTCACGTTCAGCGGCGTGGACGACGTGAGCGCGAGGTACTGGAACGCGTTGTAGCAACCGATGCCGAGCAGGCCCACGAGCGCGAGGTAGCGCCAGCGCAGCGCGATCTCCCGCGGACGCGAGAAGGCGCGGAAGCCCAGCGGCAGCAGGAACACGAACGCGAGCGACCAGCGCAGCGCGTTCAGCGCGAGCGGCGGGATGCTCGCCACGACGATCGCGCCCAGCACCGCATTGCCTGCCCACAGCAGCGGCGGCAACGTGAGCAACGCGGCGGTTCGCCACGACATCCGGGTGTTCATGGAAGGTACGCGCTTTCTTGTCTATACTCGGGCGCGATTGCGCTCTTCAGGGAGGAGCCATGATCGACCGCCGCCGTTTCATCACCGGGATCGGCATTCCGGCCCTTGCATCGCTGTCGCCGCTCGCCCGCGCCGGCGCGAAAGTATGGCAGCCGTCCGAGCTTCCCGAAGGGGCCACCTCGCCCGCCGTGCTCGAAGCGCTGCCGGGCAAGGTCCCGCTCATCAAGCGCACCTACCGCCCGCCCAACTTCGAGACGCCGATCGAGCTCCTGCGCGAGCCCATCACGCGCAACGATGCGTTCTTCGTCCGCTACCACCTCGCGGGCATTCCGCACGTCGATGCGAAGACGTGGCGCCTGTCCGTCGGCGGCGATGGCGCCAATGACAAGCGCGAGTTCGACCTCGCCGGGCTGCGCAGGCAGTTCGAGCGCGCGGAGATCGTGGCCGTGTGCCAATGCTCGGGCAACCGGCGCGGCATGTTCCAGCCGCATGTCCAGGGCGTGGAGTGGGGCGTGGGCGCGATGGGCAATGCGCGCTGGACGGGCATCCGGCTGCGCGACCTCCTGAACCACGTCGGCATCGGCAAGGACGCGGTCGAGGTCGCCTTCGATGGCGCCGACGTGCCGGCGATCCAGGCGACGCCGGACTTCATGAAGAGCATCCCCATCGAGCGCGCGCTCGACGGGAACACGCTCGTCGCATTCGAGATGAACGGCAAGCCGTTGCCGCACTGGAATGGCTATCCCGCGCGTCTCATCGTGCCCGGCTGGACGGGCACCTACTGGGTCAAGCATCTCACCAGCATCGAGGTGCGCACGAAACCGCTCGCCAATTTCTGGATGGCCACGGCGTACCGCATTCCCGCGGGCAAGTTCGCCCACGTCGATCGCTTCCCGACGCAGGAAACGCAGGCGAACCAGCCGATCACCGACATCGTGGTCAATTCGCTGGTGACCTCGATCCACGACGGCCAGCGCGTGCGCCGCGGCGAGCCCGTGGAGGTCGCCGGCATCGCATGGGACGGGGGCCGCGGCATCCGCGACGTCGAGGTTTCCAGCGACGGCGGCAGCTCGTGGTACGTCGCCCAGCTGGGCAGGGACCTGGGCCCGTTCTCCTTCCGCACCTTCCGCCACGTCTTCCGCCCGGAAGAAAGCGGCACGGCGACCGTCGCGGTGCGGGCGTTCAACAATCGCGGCGACACGCAGGTGGCGCAGCTCATCGCGAATCCGGCGGGCTACCACCACAACGTGATCCAGCGCATCAGGCTCGAGGTGGCGTGATGGACGGCATGCGTGTGATGGCGGTGCTCGCGGCGTCGGCCGTGGGCGCGGTCGCCCTCGCGGGCGAAGAGAAGGTGCGGCTTGCCGCGGGTCCGGGGCTCGACAAGGTGCAGCAGAACTGCATTTCCTGCCACAGCCTCGACTACATCCCGCTCAATTCGCCGTTCCTCGACGAGAAGGGCTGGGAGGCCACGGTGACCAAGATGACCAAGGCCTACGGCGCACCGATCAAGCCGGAGGATGTGCCGGTCATCGCCCAGTACCTGGCGAGGAATTACGGCAAGCGCTGAGCGACGGGCTCGCCGGGCGCCTCACTTGCGGCGCCTGATGCAGTCGAGATAGCGCGCATTGTCGAAGCCGGCGCCGTGGCGCTGCGCCTGCCAGAGCGTTTCCGCGAGGCATTCCATCACGTCGTGCTGCGCGTCGTGCGCGGAATCGCGGCGCCGCGCGAGTGCCTGCACCGCATCGCGAATGCCGGGCGGCTGGTCGATCGAGAGCTGCTCCTCGATCGCGAGGTGCATCTGCAGGTGCATGAAGGGATTGGTCTCGCCGCCTTCGGGCTTCCAGTCGCGATCGAGATAGCGCTCGCGGTCCTCGAGCACGGCGTGGTACTCCGGATGCCGCAGGATCACGTCCAGCGTGAGCGCTTCCAGCGGCGTGAGCACCTCCGCCGCGCGATGCTTGCGCCAGGTCTCGAACAGGAACTCGCGCGCCTGGTTGCGGCTGGGGTTAAACACGCCGGCCCTTCGGCAGGACGCTCTTTTTCGGCGCATCGGCCGCGGCCATCTCCGCCGCGATCTTCTTCTTCTCGGGGAACTCGCACGGCGCGAAGATCGGGCACTTGCCGCAAAGGGGCTTGCGCGCGATGCAGGTGTAGCGGCCGTGCAGGATCAAATAGTGGTGCGCGTTGCGCAGGTACTGCTTCGGCGTGACCTTGAGCAGCTTCGTCTCCACCTCGAGCGGGTCCTTGCCGGGTGCCAGCCCGGTGCGGTTCGCCACGCGGAAGACGTGCGTATCCACCGCGAGGGTGAGCTCCTCGAACGCGACATTGAGCACGACGTTCGCGGTCTTGCGGCCCACGCCGGGCAGCGCCTCCAACGCTTCGCGCGTGCGCGGCACCTCGCCGCCATGCTCGGCGAGGATGATCTCGGAGAGCTTCACCACGTTCTTCGCCTTGCCGCGATAGAGCCCGATCGTGCGGATGTATTCCTCGAGCCCTGCCACGCCGAGCTTCGCGATCCTGGCGGGCGTGTTGGCGACGGGGAAGAGCTTCTGCGTGGCGAGGTTCACGCTCTTGTCGGTGGCCTGCGCCGAGAGCACCACCGCGACCAGCAGCTCGAAGGGCGTCGTGTATTCGAGCTCGCTCTTCGGCTCCGGCATCGCCTCGGCGAGCCGTCGGTAGAGCTCCTCGCGCTTCGCCGGGCTCATTCGTACGACGCGAGGCGCGCGGCGTGCTCGCGCTCCTCGCGCTCGAGGCGCAGGGCGCGGAAGCGGAAACGCTCGCGCGAATCGTCCGCCGCGGGCAACGCGGCCACAGGCTCGAAGTCGATGCAGTCCACGGGGCAGGGCGGCACGCACAGCTCGCAGCCCGTGCACCATGCGGCGATCACGGTGTGCATGCGTTGGCGCGCGCCGACGATCGCATCCACGGGACACGCGTGGATGCACTTCATGCAGCCGATGCAGGTCGCCTCGTCGATCACCGCCACGCGCGGCAGCCCCGGCTCTCCACAGGCGCGATCAACAGGTCGCGGCTTGCGCCCCGCGGCGAGCGCCAGGCGCGCGGCGCCCTCGTCGCCTCCCGGCGGACAACGGTCGATGTCCGCCTCGCCCGCGGCGATGGCCTCGGCATAGGGCAGGCAGCCGGGAAAGCCGCAGCGCGTGCATTGCGTCTGCGGCAGCAGCGCATCCAGGCGCCGGGCAAGGTCGGAACTCATCGCAGGTCTTCGGAGGTGAGCGGGCTGAAGGCGAGGCCTGCCTCGTGGGCGAGGCCTTCGTGGACCACGCGGCCGCGCCACAGGAGCACGCCGCAACGCAAGGCTCCATTATCGCGCACCGCGGCGGCGATGCCGCGCTCGCACATCTCCTGCACGAACGGCAGTGACGCCTCCCAGAGGGCGGCTGCGCTTTCGCGCGGGCGGGCGGCGGGCATGTTGGGGACGCAGTAATGGACCACGCCCTCCTCGACATAGGCGGGATCCGCGTGAGTGGTCGGCCGCGAGGTCTCGGCCACGCCCCCGGCATCGATCGAGATGTCCACGATCATGGCGCCGCGCCGCATGCGGCGCACGAGCGAGCGGGGCAGGAGCTTCGGCGTGCGCATCGCGGGCACGAAGACCGCGCCCACGACGAGGTCCGCCTGCAGCGCCGCCGCCTCGATGCTGGCGGCAGTGGCGGCATCCGCGGCCAGCCCTTCGCGCCTTGCCGCGACGATGGAAGCCCCGGAGCGGGTGAGGACCACGACCTCGGCACCGTGAGCCCTGGCAGCCTGCGCGGCCGCGAGCCCCGCATGTCCCGCGCCGAGCACGAGGACGCGCCGGGGCGCCCCCCGCAGGATGTCGCTCGCGACGTCGATCGCCATGCGGCCCGCGATCACCGACATCGGGGCCAGCAGCGGAAACTCGCCGCGGACGTCGCGCACCATCTCGAACGCGATGGCCGTCGACCCGCGCGCGGCGAGCGCGCGCGTGCGCTGCGGCTCGCCCGGCAGGTGCTGGAAGCCGAAGATGACGCGGCCATGAGGCAATGTCGCGAGCTCGGATTCCTGCAGCTCCTTCACCTTGACCACCAGCTCCGCTTCCCAGGCGCCCTCGGCATCGACCATGCGTGCGCCGGCCGCGGCATAGGCCTCGTCTGCAATGCCGATGCCAGCACCCGCCCCGCGCTCGATACGAATCTCGTGTCCGTCACTCGCAAGGGTGCGCACCATGTCCGGGCCAAGGCCCATGCGGCGTTCACCCTCCTTCACCTCGCGCGGCACGCCGACGATCATCGCGTCGGCCTCTTGGTGCATTGCAGGAATAGTCCTGATGGAGGGGATGTTTCCCCGTCACCGTACGCGCCGATGCGCGGGAAACCAGGGAGATGACCATGCGCTTGGGTAAGCTTCTGGGCTGGACGCTCGGGATCTGCGGAATCTTCGTCGCGATGCTTCTCGCCAGCTGCGGCGGCTCGGGCGGCGGCTCGAACGGCCCGGTGGTGGGCACCACCAAGTCGGTCGCCCTCGACGGCGGGCAGGTGATGCCGGCAGGGGTCGCGACCGCCACGGCGGGCCAGGGCTTCGTCACCGTGGACGAGTCGAGCGGCCGCATCGCCGGCAGCGTCACCCTCACGTTCGGCAGCACCGCCACCGCTGCCCAGATCCATGCCGGCGCGGCCGGGACGGATGGCCCGCTGCTCGTCGACCTCTTTCAGTCCTCGCCCGGCGTGTGGGTCGTGCCGGAAAACGTGAGCCTCACCCCGACGCAGGTGGCCGCTTTCGACAATGGCCAGCTCTACATCCTGGTCCAATCGTCGGCGCACCCCAACGGCGAGATCCGCGGGCAGGTGGGCCGCATGGTGTTCTTCGCCACGCTCACCGGCGCGCAGGAGGTCCCGGCAAACGCCTCGGCCGCGACGGGCGTGGGGATGTGGGTGTTCGATCCGGTGACGAAGGTCATCTCCGGCACCGAAACCGTGACCGGAATGACGGCCACCGTGAGCCACTTCCACCAGGGCCCCGTCGGCGTCGTGGCGCCGGTGGCGATTCCCTTCACCGGCGGACCGACCACCTGGACCCTGCCTCCCACCACCCTCACCGACGCCCAGGTGACGGCGCTTCTCTCCGGCGGCTTCTATGCGAACGCGCACAGTGCCCAGTTCCCCGGCGGCGAGATCCGCGGCCAGGTCTACCAGCCGACGAAATGCACGACGCTCACGGGCCAGCAGGAAACTCCGCCCAACAACAGCGCCGCCACCGGCACCGGCTGCGCGGGCGTGAATCCGTTCACCAAGGCCGTGGCCTCGCGCATCGAGACCCAGGGCATCGTCGCGACGCTCGCCCATATCCACCAGGGCCCGCCCGGCGTGGTTTCGCCGGTGATCGTGCCGATGAGCCAGACGTCGCCCGGCATCTGGGTGAGCGGTGCCAACGCGGCTTTCACGGATGCGCAGCTCAACGCCTTCATCACGGGCGGCACCTACCTGAACGTGCATTCCGCGGCGCTTCCCGTGGGCGAGATCCGTGGCCAGCTCGTGAACGGTCAATGAGGAACGCGTAACGCGGCCCGCGCCTCGCCGATGAGCGCGGGCCCGCGATAGACGAAGCCGGTGTAGAGCTGCACCAGGGCCGCACCGGCCTCGATCTTGCCGCGCGCGTCGGCGCCGGACACGATGCCGCCCACGCCGACGAGCGGCACGCGCCCGGCGAGCGCGGTGGCGAGCTTGCGCAGGACGCGGGTCGCGAGCGCGAAGAGCGGCCGGCCGCTCAGCCCGCCGTTCTGCAGCGCATGGCGGTGGCCGGCGATCGCCTCGCGGCTCACCGTGGTGTTGGTGGCGATGAGGCCGTCCACGGCGTGCTTCACGGCGAGGGAGGCGATCACCTCCACCTGCGCGTCGTCGAGGTCGGGGGCGACCTTGACCAGGAGCGGCTTCGTCGCCTGCGTGCGTTGCGCGAGGGCAAGCCGCGCGGCCATCACGCGCCCGAGCAATTCGTCGAGATGCTCGCTCGATTGCAGGTCGCGCAGGTTCTTCGTGTTGGGCGAGGAGATGTTGACGGTCACGTAGGTCGCGCGCGGATAGACCGCCTCGAGGCAGGCGACGTAGTCGTCCGCGGCACGCTCGATGGGCGTGTCGAAGTTCTTGCCGATATTGATGCCGAGCACGCCGCGGTAGCGCGAACGCTCGACGTTGCGCAGCAGCTTCTCGACGCCGTCGTTGTTGAAGCCGAGGCGATTGATGATGGCCTCGTGCTCCTCCAGGCGGAACAGGCGCGGCCTGGGGTTGCCCGGCTGCGGCCGCGGCGTCACCGTGCCGATCTCGACGAAGCCGAAGCCGAGGAGGCCGAGCGCATCGAGGTACGCGCCGTTCTTGTCGAGCCCGGCCGCGAGCCCCACCGCGTTGGGAAACTGGATGCCCATCACGCGGCGCGCGTCGTCGGGCTGGTCCACGCCCGCGCCGAGGAAGGCCGCGCCCGGCCCCAGGGCCGAGAGGGATTTCAGCGTGACGTCGTGGGCACGTTCCGGGTCGAGCTGGAAGAGGGCGCTACGGGCAAGGGAGTAGAGCACGGCTCCTACGCCAGCCGCTTCCATTCCCCGCGCGACAGTCCCTCCATCGGGCGGAACTGGTTCTTGTAGCTCATCTTGCGGCTCTGCGCGATCCAGTAGCCCAGGTACACGTACGGCAGGCCGCGCCGCTTCGCCTCGGCGATCTGCCACAGGATGTTGTACGTGCCGAAGGAGGCCTTGGCGACCGTCGGATCGAAGAACGTGTAGACGGAGGAGAGCCCGTCCACCAGCTCGTCCACGATCGAGATCATGCGCAGCGTGCCCGCCTCGCGGAACTCGATGAGGCGCGTGGCGACGTTCGATTGCAGCAGGAAGTGGGCGTACTGCTCGCGGCTGTCGTGGTCCATGCCGCCGCCGCGATGGCGCTCGCTCTGGTAGAGCCGATAGAGCGCGTAATGCTCGGCGTTGAACTTGAGCTCCGCATAGCGTGCCTGCAACCCCGCGTGGCGCGCGGTGGCGCGGCGCTGGGACCGGTTGGCATCGAACTCGTCCACCACCACGCGCACCGGCACGCAGGCATGGCAGTGGTCGCAATAGGGGCGGTACGTGAACGCGCCGCTGCGGCGGAAGCCGGCGGAGACCAGCGCGCTGTACGTATCGGTATCGATGAGATAGCTGGGCGTGGCTACCTGCGAGCGCGCGAGCTTGCCCGGCAGGTAGCTGCAGGGATAGGGCGCGGTCGCGTAGAACTGCAAATTCGCGATCGGGAGGTCGTTCAGCTTCGCCATGGGCTATTTCAGCGCCAATGTCCACCAGTTGGTGGATATTGTATCGACTCCTGGAGCATTTTCGCGAATTCGGCCCGTGGAATCTCGCGCGCGCCCAGCGAGGCGAGGTGCGCGGTGGCCTGCTGGCAGTCGATGACGCGGAAGCCGTCGGCCTTGAGGCGCTCCACCAGGTGCACCAGCGCCACCTTGGAGGCATCGGCGGCGCGCGTGAACATCGACTCGCCGAAAAAGACCTTTCCCAGCGCCACGCCGTAGAGCCCGCCCACGAGGTTGCCTTCGTGCCACGACTCGGCGGAATGGGCGAAACCCAGCTCGTGCAGCCGCGTGTACGCCCGGACCATCTGCGGCACGATCCACGTGCCCCCCTGCCCGTCGCGGGGCGCGGCGCAAGCCTTCATCACCTCCGGGAACGCCGTATCGAAGCGCGTCTCGTAGACGCCACGGCGCACCACCTTGCCCAGCGAGCGCGAGACCCTGAGCTCCTCCGGAAAGAGCACCATGCGCGGATCGGGCGACCACCAGAGGATCGGGTCGCCCTGCGAGAACCACGGGAAGATGCCGTGGCTGTAGGCGTCGACCAGCCGCTCGGGAGAGAGGTTTCCCCCGGCACAGAGGAGGCCGTTGGGGGAGCGCAGCGCGTTGGAGACGGGGGGGAAGGGCGCGTTGCCGCGGAGCCATGGGATCATGGGCCCGGATTCTAGCGGCTGGACGCGGTTTTCAGCCTTGCCGCCAGGGCAGCCCCGCCTTGCGCCAGCCGCCCAGCGTGCCGCGGTGGCCGTTCGCATCGAGCTCGCCCTCGAAACCCTCGAGGATGTTGTACGACCTTGAAAAGCCGGACTTCGCCGCGAGGATCGCCGCGTTGTGCGAGCGCTGCGCGCTGCGGCAGAGGAACAGCAGCGCCTGCGACGGCGAGTAGCGCTGCGCCAGCTTCTCGATGAACTGCGGGTCCGGGGAGCGCTCGCCCAGCCGGCGCCATTCGACGAGCGTGGTGTCGGGGATGTGGCCCACGTACTCGTGCTCGACCTGGGTGCGCACGTCGATGATGACGGCGGCGCCGGCCTGGTGCAGGTCCCACGCTTCCTGCGGCGTGACCGCCCCCGCGTAGGCGAGGCCGAGCGTGCGCCCCCGTTCGGCCGCCTTCTCGAAGATCACGCCCGCATCATCCTGCACGCTCGCCACCATTCCTCCCGTGCTCGCACCTCGCGCCCTTTGCCTCGCGCCCGTCGACTTCCCTCTTGCGCCTTGCGCCCTGCGCCTTACCAGTAATTCTCCACCGCGAGATGCCCCGGATCCCCGCGGCGCGAGAGCTTGAATCCGCGCTCGATGAGCAGCTTGCGCGAATCCTCGACCATCTCCGGATTGCCGCACAGCATGATGCGGGAGCGGTCGTGGTCGAGCCTGAGGCCCACGTTCTCCTCGAGCACGCCGCTCGTGAGGAGCCGCGTTATGCGATCGCGTAGCGTGCCGGGCACGGGCTCGCGCGTCACGATGCGCAGGTAGCGCAGCTTGTGCGCATACTCGCCATAGTACTCGCTGCCCTCGAAGCCGCGGATGAGGTCCTCGTAGGCGAGCTCCGACTGGGTGCGAACGCTCTGCACCAGCACCAGGTTGTCGTAGCGCTCCCACGTCTCGAAGTCGTGGAGGATCGAAAGGAAGGGTGCGAGGCCCGTCCCGGTCGCGAGCATCCAGAGGTCGCGCCCGGCCTCGAAGCGGTCGGTGGTGAGGAAGCCGTAGCTCTTGCGCTCGACCAGGATCTCGTCGCCTTCGCGCAGCTTCGCGAGCCGGCTGGTGAAGGCACCCTCCGGGACCACGACGGAAAAGAACTCGAGGTGCTCGTCGTGGGCGGCGGAGGCGATCGAGTACGCACGCCACACGATCTCGTCGGTTTCGTGGTTCTTCACGCCCAGGCGCGCGAACTGCCCGGGCACGAAGCGGTAGCCGCGGTCGCGCGTGGTGCGGAAGGAGAACAGGCTGTCGGTCCAGGGACGGACGTCGGTGATCTTCTCGATGGTGTATTTGTCGCTCATGATGCGATGACGGTGTTGTCGGGTTGGGAATTGAGGAAGAAGCGGGCGCGCCGCGGTGCGAGGTACACCACGTCGCCGTGCTCGATGCGCAGGCCCTCGTAGCGGTCGCGCGGCATCTCGACCTCGACGACCTCGCCGGTGTCGTGGCGCGAGAGCTCGAGGCGCACGACCGAGCCGAGCGCCACCGCGTGGTCGACCGTGGCCGGGACGGATTCACCGGTCTGGTAAACGCCCACGTCGATTTCATGGGGGCGCACGTAGGCGGTCGCGAGCGCCTCGTCGACATCGTCGTGCTCGGGCGCGGCGAGACGCCGTCCGCTCACGTTCGCGATGCCGCGCGAGACGCGGCCCTGGAAGAGGTTCACGTTGCCGAGGAACTGGTAGACGAAGGGCGTGGCCGGATGGTCGTAGACCTCGCCGGGCGCGCCGACCTGCTCGATGCGGCCCTTGTTCACCACGACCACGCGGTCGGCCACTTCCAGCGCCTCCTCCTGGTCGTGCGTGACGAAGACGCTGGTGAGGTGGATCTCGTCGTGCAGGCGCCTCAACCACCGGCGCAGCTCGCGCCGCACCTTGGCATCGAGCGCGCCGAAGGGCTCGTCGAGCAGCAGGACCTTGGGCTCGATGGCGAGCGCGCGAGCGAGGGCGATGCGCTGGCGCTGGCCGCCGGAGAGCTGGTGCGGATAGCGGTCGGCAAGCCACGCGAGCTGCACCAGCTCGAGCAGCTCCATCACCTTGCGCTTGATCGCCGCGTTCGAGGGACGCTGCGAGCGCGGCCGCACGCGCAGGCCGAACGCCACGTTCTCGAAGATCGTCATGTGGCGGAAGAGCGCGTAATGCTGGAACACGAAGCCCACCGCGCGCTCCTGCACGCGCTTGTCGGTGGAATCCTCGCCATGGAAGAGGATGCGGCCGCTGTCGGGCGCTTCCAGCCCCGCGATCACGCGCAGCAGCGTGGTCTTGCCCGAGCCCGACGGGCCGAGGAGCGCCACGAGCTCGCCCGCCTCGATGTCGAGGGACACGCGGTCCAGCGCGGCGAAGGTGCCGAAACGCTTGCTCACTTCGCGGACTTCGATGCTCATGTTCGGCTCTCCACCCAGGTCTTCAGCGCCAGCGTCACCAGCGCGAGCAATGCGAGCAGCGAGGCACAGGCGAATGCCGCCGCGAACTGGTACTCGTTGTAGAGGATCTCGATGTGCAGCGGCAGCGTGTTGGTCACGCCGCGGATATGCCCCGAGACGACGGACACGGCGCCGAACTCGCCCATGGCGCGCGCGTTCGACAGGATGACGCCATACAGCAGGCCCCACTTGACGTTGGGCAAGGTGACGCGCCAAAGGAGCTGCCATGCATTGGCGCCCAGCAGCACGGCGGCCTCTTCCTCGTCCCGGCCCTGCGCCTGCATGAGCGGGATCAACTCGCGCGCGACGAACGGGAACGTCACGAACACGCTCGCCAGCACGATGCCCGGCACCGCGAAGATCACGCGCGCGTCGTGCTCCGTGAGCCACGCGCCGAACCAGCCCTGCGCGCCGAACACCAGCACGAAGATCAGCCCCGACACCACCGGCGACACGGAGAACGGCAGGTCGATGAGCGTCACCAGCACGCTCTTGCCGCGGAAGTCGAACTTCGCGATCGCCCACGCCGCGGCGATGCCGAAGACGAGGTTCACCGGCACGGCGATCGCGGCGGCGAGCAGCGTGAGGCGGATCGCGGCCCACGCGTCGGGCTCGGCGATCGCCGCGAGGTACGTGCCCCAGCCCTTCCGCAGCGCCTCGAAGAACACCGCGAAGAGCGGCACGAAGAGGAAGAGCGTGAGCCAGGCGAGCGCGACCGCGGTGAGTACCAACGGCACCCACGCGATGCGGCGCGCATTCGGCCGCGCTTCGAGGCTCGTGTCGAGGACGGCGGCCATCAGCTTCGCGCCTCCGTGTAGCGGCGCGACCACCACTGCAGGCCGTTGACGCCGAGCAGCAGCGCGAACGAGGCCACCAGCATCACCACCGCGATCGCCGTGGCGCCCGCCACGTCGTACTGCTCGAGCTTGGTCACGATCATGAGCGGCGCGATCTCGGAGACCATCGGCATGTTCCCCGCGATGAAGATCACCGAGCCGTATTCGCCCACGGCGCGCGCGAACGCGAGGGCGAAACCGGTGAGGAGCGCGGGTGCCACGGTCGGCAGGATCACGCGCACGAACGTTTGCGTACGCGTGGCCCCCAGCGATTGCGCGGCCTCTTCGAGCTCGCGCTCGAGGTCCTCGAGAACGGGCTGCACGGTGCGCACGACGAATGGGAGCCCGATGAAGGCGAGCGCCACCAGCACGCCCAGCGGTGTGAACGCCACCTTCAAGCCGAAGAGATCCGCGAGCGGCTTGCCGATCCATCCGTTGGGCGCGTACACCGCGGTGAGGGCGATGCCCGCGACGGCCGTGGGCAGGGCGAAGGGCAGGTCCACCAGCGCGTCGACGAGGCGCCGGCCGTGGAAGGGATAGCGCACCAGCACCCAGGCCACCAGCAGGCCGAAGACCGCATTCAGCAGCGCGGCCGCCAGCGCCGCGCCGAAACTGAGCTGCAGCGAGGCGAGCACGCGCGGCGCGGTCACGTCGGCCACGAACGCGTCCCACGAGAGGGTGAACGTCTTCTGGAATGCGGCGGAGAGCGGCACCAGCACGACCAGGCTGAGGTACAGCACCGTGAAGCCGAGCGCGATGCCGAAGCCGGGCAGGACGCTGTGGCGGCGCAGGAGGGCGCTCATCGTTTCCCCGGCTGGTAGACCTGGTCGAAGACGCCGCCGTCGTCGAAGTGCTTCTTCTGCGTGGCTCTCCAGTCGCCGGAGACCTGCGCCAGCGTGAAGAGCTTCAGCGGCGCGAAATCCTTCGCGTGCTTCGCGAGGACCTGCGCATCGACGGGACGGTAGTAGTGGCGCGCGACGAGCTCTTGTGCCTCGGGCGTGTAGAGCGCCTTGAGGTACGCCTCGGCGGCCGCGCGCGTCCTGCGCTTGTCGACCACCTTGTCGACCACGGCCACGGTGGGCTCGGCGAGGATGCTCGACGAGGGCACCACGACCTCGAGCTTGCCCGCGCCGAACTCGCGCTGCGCGAGCCACGCCTCGTTCTCCCACGAGAGCAGCACGTCGCCCACGCCGCGCTCCGCGAAGGTGACCGTGGAGCCGCGCGCGCCGGAGTCCAGCACCGGCACGTTGCGGTAGAGCTTCGCGATGTAGTCGCGCGCTGCCGCCTCGTTGCGGCCGGAAGCGTTGAGCGCCTGCCCCCACGCGGCGAGATAAGCCCAGCGCGCACCGCCCGAGGTCTTCGGGTTGGACACGATCACCGCGACACCGGGCTTCACCAGGTCGGCCCAGTCGCGAATCCCCTTGGGATTGCCGCGGCGGACGACGAAGACGATGGTCGAGGTATACGGCGCGCTGTTGTGCGGCAGCCGCGACTGCCAGTCCGCGGGCAGCAGCTTCGCGCGGTCGGCGAGCGCGTCGATGTCGTAGCCGAGGGCGAGCGTCACGACGTCGGCCTCGAGCCCGTCGATGACGGAGCGCGCCTGCTTGCCGGAGCCGCCGTGCGACTGGCGGACCGTGAGCTTCTCGTGATGGTCCTTCTCCCATTGCGCGGCGAAGGCCTTGTTGAACTCGGCGTAGAGCTCGCGCGTGGGGTCGTACGAGACGTTGAGCAGGGTGACGTCTCCCAGCGCCGCCGTGGCGGCGAGCGCCGCCAGTGCAGCGAGCAGGGAACGGAATTTCGGGCGCGACATGTCTCTTTCCTCGGATGCGAGGGCAGGGTGCCTCGGGGGACCAGCGGCCGGGTGCTGCTCAGATCGCCCGCTGACATCGCTCCAGGGAAAGTGCGTCGACGGCGGCACGGTCGCGGAAGACCTCGCCGAGGGCCATGACGACGGGGCCCTGCGCACGCGGGAGCGCCTCGGCTGCGAGCGCGGCGAGCGTCGTGAAGAGGCGCTGCTCGCCGGGAAGCGTTGCGCTCTCGACGAGGACGGCCGGCAGGTCGGCGGGCTTGCCTGCCGCGATCAGCGCGGCGGCGATCGATTGCGCGGCTCCCGCCGCCATGTAAAGCACGACGGTGTCCGCGCCCATGGCGGCCGGCAGCCAGGCGGAGGCGGCCTCGTCGCGGCCGACGCGCGGCGTGAGGAAGGCGACGGTGCGCGCGATGCCGCGGCGCGTGAGCGACACCCGTGTGGCCGCCGCGGCGGCGAGCGCCGCGGTCACGCCCGGCACGACCTCGCATTCGATGCCCGCGTGCGCGAGCGCTTCCAGCTCTTCCTGCGCGCGGCCGAACAACATCGGGTCGCCGCCCTTGAGGCGCACCACGACGGCATGGGTGCGCGCGGCTTCCAGCAGCGCCCGGTTGATGAAGCGCTGCTCCGTGGAGACCTTGCCGTAGCGCTTGCCCACGTCGACCAGGCGTGCACGCTTCGCGAGCGCGAGCGTGTCGGGATGCACGAGTGCGTCGTGCAGCACGACGTCGGCCACCTCGAGGAGGCGGGCCGCGCGCAGGGTGAGGAGGTCGGGCGCGCCGGGTCCGGCGCCCACGAGGTACACCTTACCCACGCACGGCCTCCAGGATCATCCCGCCGGCGACGGTCTGGTGGGTGGCCTCGTCGACCAGGATGAAGCTGCCCGTCTCCCGGTTGACCGCGTACGGATCGACCGCCAACGGCCGCGAAAGGCCGATCGCGACCGTGCCGATGTCGTTGAATTCGAGCGCGGCGGCGCTCGCATCCGCGCCCATCGTGGCGAGGTCCAGCCGCGATTCGAGCGCCTCGATGTTGACGCGGATCGACTGCGTGCCGTGCTTGAGCCAGTAGCGCCGTCCGCGGGCGAGCGGCTCGCGGTCGAGCCACGTGAGGCGCGCGCGCAGGCGGCGCACGACGAGCGGCGCTTCCTGCCGATGCGAGAGGATGTCGCCGCGGGCGATGTCCACCTGGCGATCGAGCACCAGCGTGACCGAGCGGCCGGCGGTCGCTTCGTCGAGGCTGCCTTCGAGCGTGACGATGTCCGCCACGCGGGCTTCCACGCCCGAGGGCCACACGACGATGGTGTCGCCGCGCGCGACGGTGCCGGAAGCGACGCGCCCGAGGTAGCCGCGCAGCTCGCCGCGATCGCCGAAGCGCGCGCGCGACACGAGCTGCACCGGGAAGCGCAGCTCCGCCGAAGGCTGTCCGGACGCCGCGCTCTCGAGCACCTCGAGGAGCGTCGGACCCGTGTACCAGTCGAGATTGTCGCCGCGATCCACGACCATGTCGCCTTCGAGGGCGGAGACCGGGATGAGCGAATAACGGGGGAGGCCGAGAGACGCGGCGACCTCGTCGAACTCGCTCGCGATGGCGTCGAAGACGTCGCGGCTGAAGCCCACCTGGTCCATCTTGTTCACGGCGACCACGACGCGCGGGATCGCGAGCAGGCTCGCAACGGCCGTGTGACGGCGCGTCTGGGGGGAGATCCCGCGCGTCGCGTCGACGAGAATCACGGAGAGGTCGGCGGTGCTGGCACCCGTGACCATGTTGCGGGTGTACTGCTCGTGGCCGGGCGTATCGGCGATGATGAAGCGGCGGCGGGGCGTGGCGAAGTAGCGGTACGCCACGTCGACCGTGATGCCCTGCTCGCGCTCGATGGTGAGGCCGTCGGTGAAGAGCGAGAGGTCGAGCCCGCGGTCGCCGCGGCGCTCGGTGGTGCGCGCCACGGCGGCGAGCTGGTCCTCGAGCAGGCCCTTGGCATCGAGCAGCAGCCGGCCGATGAGCGTGCTCTTGCCGTCGTCGACGGAGCCGGCGGTAGTGAAGCGCAGCGTGCCCGGGGCGGCGGGAAGTGCGATGACGGTGTCCATCAGAAATACCCCTCGCGCTTGCGCAGCTCCATCGAGGCATCCGATGTCTGGTCGTCCATGCGCGTGGAGCCGCGCTCCGTGATGGTGGCCGCTGCGGTCTCGGCGATGATCTTTTCCACCGTGTCGGCCTCGGAGGCGACGGGGCACGTGCACGTGACGTCACCCACGGTGCGGAAGCGCACCGCGCGCTTCACGACCTGCTCGCCCGCGCGCGGCGGCGTGAGCGGCGTCACCGGCACCAGCAGGCCGCGGCGCTCGACCACGTCGCGCTCGTGCGCGTAGTAGATCGACGGCACCGCGAGCTTCTCGCGCGCGATGTATTGCCAGATGTCGAGCTCGGTCCAGTTGGAGATGGGGAAGACGCGGATGTGTTCGCCGGGGGCGATGCGCGTGTTGTAGAGGCTCCAGAGCTCGGGGCGCTGGTTGCGCGGGTCCCACTGACCGAACTCGTCGCGATGCGAGATGATGCGTTCCTTCGCGCGCGCCTTCTCCTCGTCGCGGCGCGCGCCGCCGAAGAGGGCGTCGAGGTCGAGCTCGCGAATGGCGTCGAGCAGCGTCACGGTCTGGTGCGGGTTGCGGCTCTCGTCGGCGCGGCGCAGCTTCACGCGGCCGCTGCGGATCGAGTCGCCGACGGAGCGCACGAGGAGGCGCTCACCCAGCTCCTGCGCACGCAAGTCGCGGAAGGCGATGACCTCGTCGAAGTTGTGCTCGGTGTCGATATGCAGCAGCGGGAAGGGAAAGCGGTCCGGCCGGAACGCCTTCTCGGCGATGCGCAGCATGACGATCGAATCCTTGCCGCCCGAGAAGAGCAGCGCGGGGTTGCGCGTCTCGGCGACCACCTCGCGCATGATGTGGATCGCCTCGCTCTCGAGCCAGTCGAGATGCGCCAGGCCCGTCGCGTGGACGGGCGTATTGAGCCGGGGTCTAGCCCCGTCGATTTCTTCCTGTACCTGGACGACTGCGTTCACGCTGCCACCTCCACGACCCGAATCGGTATCTCGTGCAGCCCGCATTCCTTGCGGGCCCCCTGTTGCTCCCACCACCAGCGACCTGCGCGCGGATGCTCTCCGCGGCGGATCGCGCGCGTACAGGGCTCGCAACCGATGGACGGATAACCTTGCTTGTGCAGCGCGTTGTACGGAACGTTGTTGGCGTGGAGGTAGCTCCACACGTCGTCCTCGCTCCAGTCGGCGAGGGGATTGAATTTCCAGATGTTGAAGGCGGGATCGCGCGCGGCTTCCTCGATGGTGGCGCGGGAATCGGCCTGCTCGCGGCGCAGGCCCGTGATCCAGCCGCGCTTGCGCGCGAGCGCGCGGCGCAGCGGCTCGACCTTGCGCACGTTGCAGCACGCCTTGCGCTGCTCCACGCCCTCGTAGAAGCCGTCGATGCCGTTTTCCTCGACATACGCATCGACCGAGCCCGGCCAGGGCGTGTAGACGTCGATATCCAGGCCATAGCGGTCGCGCACCTGCGCGATGAGCTCGTGCGTCTGGCCCGGAAGCCGGCCGGTGTCGATGGTGAAGATCTCGATCGCGAGGCCGTCGCGCGCGATGAGGTCGAGGATCACCATGTCCTCGGCGCCGAAGCTCGAGGCGAGCGCCGAGGTCGAGTGGTTCTTCTCGATGCTGGCGAGGAGGCGGCGGGCGCGCTGGACGCGCGGCTCGAGGCTCACGCGCGTCCTTCCCGGCCGCGCTTGCGGAAGAGGGGCGCCGGATCGTCCACGGAGCCCTGGTAACGGAGGTTGAAGTCGCCGAAGCTCGCGATCGCCGTGACCGGATCGCGATGGGGCGCGAGGCCGAACGAGTCGAAGCCCACGCGCTTCAGGAAGAAAAGCTGGTCGCGGCCCACGTCGCCAAACGCGCGCAGCTCGCCACGGAAGCCGTAGCGGCGGCGAAGGAGCGACGCAGTGGAATAGCCGCGACCGTCGGTAAACTTGGGAAAGTGCACGGCGATGAACGCAAGCGTGGCCACGTCATCGGCCAGCTCTCCCGGCTCGTCTTCGGGCTTGAGCCACACGCCGACCGGCGTGCCGCGGTTCTGCAGCAGCGTGCGCTGCGCCTTCCAGAGCGCGAGCGGCACCACGATCGGCCCGTCGGGCAGCGGCTCGATGGTGAGCGGCTCCTCGAAGCCCACGAACTGCCACGATTCCGGCTCGACGTGTCCCTCGCGGATGATGCGTTCAGGCAGCACGGGCAAGCTCCTTGTTGTCGCTGTAGACGCGCGTCTTGAAGGGCGCGATGCCGAGGCGCTCGACGGTGTCGACGAAGAGCTCGTCGGGGTGGCGCAGCTCGAGGTAGGTCTCGATCAGCGTGGAGACCACGTCGGGCATCTCGGCCGCGGCGAACGACGGGCCGATCACCTGTCCCAGCGCCGCGTTGTTGCCCTGGCGGCCGCCGATCGAGACCTGGTACCACTCGCTGCCGTTCTTGTCGACGCCGAGGATGCCGATATGGCCCACGTGATGGTGGCCGCACGAATTCATGCAGCCCGAGATGTTGAGGTCCAGCTCGCCGATGTCGTGCAGGTAGTCGAGGTCGTCGAAGCGCTCCTGGATGGCGAGTGCGATCGGGATCGACTTGGCATTCGCGAGCGAGCAGAAATCGCCGCCCGGGCACGCGATGATGTTGGTCAGCAGGCCCACCGTCGGCGTGGCGAGGCCGGCGGCCTTGGCCGCTTCCCAGACCGCGAACAGGTCGCGCTTGCGCACGTCGGCGAGGATCAGGTTCTGCTCGTGCGAGACGCGCAGCTCGCCGAAGCTGTAGCGATCGGCCAGGTCCGCCACGATATCCATCTGCTCGCCGGTGATGTCGCCGGGAGCGATGCCGGGCTTCTTGAGCGAGAGCGTGACCGCGGCGTAGCCCGCCTGGCGATGGCCGTGCACGTTGCGCTCGGCCCAGCGCGCGAACGCCTTGTTCGTGCCGAGGGCGTGCTCGTAGGCGGCGTCGACGTCGGGCAGCAGCTCGTAGGCGGGCGGCGTGAAATGCCTCGCCACGCGATGGAATTCGGCGTCCGTGATGATGTGCGGGGAATCCTGCAGCAGCGCCCACTCTTCCTCGACACGGCGCGCGAACTCCTCCACGCCGAGCGATTTCACGAGGATCTTGATGCGCGCCTTCCAGATGTTGTCGCGGCGGCCGTAGCGGTTGTACACGCGCACGATCGCTTCCGAGTACGTGAGCATGTGGCGCCACGGCACGAACTCGCGGATGACCGGGGCGAGGATCGGCGTGCGGCCCATGCCGCCGCCCGCGTAGAAGCGCAGGCCGAGCTCGCCTTCCGCATTGCGGACGAACTCGATGCCGATGTCGTGGATCCTGAGCACCGTCCGGTCGGTCGCCGCGCCATTGAGCGCGATCTTGAACTTGCGCGGCAGGTACGCGAATTCCGGATGGAAGGTGGACCACTGCCGCAGGATCTCCGCGTAGGGCCGCGGGTCCACCAGCTCGTCCGGGGCGACGCCGGCGAAATGGTCGGTGGTGATGTTGCGGATGTCGTTGCCGCTCGTCTGGTTCGAGTGCATCTCGACCGTGGCGAGCTCGGCCAGGATATCGGGCACGTCTTCCAGCTTCGGCCAGTTGATCTGCAGGTTCTGGCGCGTGGAGAAGTGGCCGTAGCCGCGGTCGTAGCGGCGCACGATGCTGGCCAGCTTG
Organism: Usitatibacter sp.; assembly: GCA_035553995.1. Taxonomy (GTDB): domain Bacteria; phylum Pseudomonadota; class Gammaproteobacteria; order Burkholderiales; family Usitatibacteraceae; genus Usitatibacter. The sequence goes on from DATMJE010000060.1 coordinate 55,873, forward strand.
CGCAACTGGCGCGAGGCGAGCAGCCCGTACGGCACCGCGATCCGGTACATCGGCGCGTGACGCTGGATGTAGAGGCCGTTCTGCAGGCGCAGGGGCCGGAATTCGTCGTCGGTCAGCTCGCCGGCGAGGTAGCGGCGGGTCTGGTCGCGGAACTGGGCAACCCGTTCCTGGACGATGGCGTGGTCGTAGGCGTCGTATCGGTACATGAGCGCGATGTTAGGTCGCGCGCATATTCCTGAAAAATACTTTGTTGTGATATGGTAATAACCCTGAGCGATCAACGGGCGGCCCGCTGACGCTTTCCCAATCGTATCAATGACCTGGAGCCCATCCCAGCCATGAACCTGCAGCAACTGCGCTATGTGAGCGAGGTCGCGCGTCGCGGGCTCAACGTCTCGGACGCCGCCGCTGCGCTGCACACCTCCCAGCCGGGCGTCTCCAAGCAGATCCGCGGGCTCGAGGAAGAGCTCGGCTCGGACATCTTCGTGCGCCAGGGCCGGCGGTTCACGGCGGTCACCGACGCGGGGCGCGAGATCATCGCCACCATCGATCGCATCCTCGCGGAGATCGCGAACCTCAAGGCCGTCGGCGAGGAGTTCGCGCATCACGCGCGCGGGACGCTCGCGATCGGCGTCACGCACACGCAGGCGCGCTACGCGCTGCCCGCGGTGGTGACCGAATTCAAGAAGAACTTTCCCGACGTGAAGCTGAAGCTCCTGCAGGGCAACCCGCGCCAGCTCGCGCGCATGGTGCTGGATGGCGAGGCGGACGTCGCGATCGCGACCGAGGCGCTCGACGAGTATGACGAGCTGGTCACGGTGCCGTGCTATTCATGGCACCACTGCGTGGTGGTGCAGGCGGGCCACGAGCTGGAGCAGGTGAAGCCGCTCACGCTGGAAGCGATCGCGCGCTATCCCATCGTCACCTACGATCCCACCTTCGCGGGACGCACTGCGCTCGACCGGGCCTTCGCGGCGCGCGGCCTGGAGCCCGAGATCGCGCTCACCGCGCTCGACTCCGACGTGATCAAGTCCTATGTGTCGCTCGGCCTCGGCGTGGGCATCATCTCGTCGCGCGCGTATCGCGAGGGCAAGGACGAGGGGCTGGTGGCGCTCGAATGCGAGCATCTCTTTCCCGCGCAGACCACGCGGCTCGCCTTCCGCCGCGGCGCCTACCTGCGCGGCTTCACCGTCGAGTTCATCCGCCTCTTCGCCCCCAACGTCCGCGCCGAGGACCTCAAGCAGCTCGCCGGCGCCGCCGGCGAGAATTTCTCGATTTGAGGCCCCGGAAAATCGGGACGTACCCCATTTCCCGTATGGGCGAACCGCGTTCCGCGATGCGGGAAATGGGGTACGTCCCGATTTCCCATAGGGGCGAACGGCGTTCCGCCATGCGGGAAATGGGGTGCGTCCCCATTTTTAGCGGGTCAGCACTGCGCCCACTGGCTGCTGTAGTTGTCGAGCGTGCGGACGATGGCGATGCCCTCGACCTCTTCCTTCGCGCGCGGGCCGGCCTCGAGCTGCAGGCGGAACTCGTACTTGGTGAAGAACTGGGTGAACATCTCGCCGCCGAACGTGCCCACGGCGAAGAGCTCGTCGGCCCTGGGATCGTGCTCGAGGAGGATGGTCGCGAGCGGTTGCGGCGCGGGGCCGGAGAGCACGCGGGCGCCGGCCGCCGGGTCGTAGACGCTGCGGTCCGAGCAGCAGGTGATGACCTTGCCGCGGCCGGCGACGGGGCTGGGCTGGTCCCGGTAGCCGATGAAGCTCACCTGCCGCGTGGGGTACGTCATCTTGTGCGCGCAGATGGCCGAGTAGGCGACGATCGAGCGGCCTTCGCCCACGCCGCCTTCCCAGCGGTAGATCTCGCCGGATTCGGTGCGCAGCTCGACGCCGCCCGGGGCCGGCTGCGCCAGCCGCAGCAGGAAGCACGGCGTCGACGAATACGGATACTCGAAGACGTAGTTGACGCCGGGTTGCAGCGCGCCCGCGCGAATCGGCTCGCGCCGGTCGTCGACCAGCTTCGCACGCCGGTACTTGCGTGCGTTCTGCGGCGTGGCGGGGAGCGCCTCCGCGGGGAGCGTCATGCCCGCGGCCCCCGCCGCGCAAACCTGCACGAAATCGCGTCGTTTCATCTCAGACGATGCCTTCGAGGAGCTGCACCTCCACGGTGGCGCCGGGCTCCACGTTGCCGGTGCTGTCGCCGAGGATGATGAAGCAGTTCGCGTCGCTCATGGACTTGAGGATGCCCGATCCCTGCTCGCCGGTGGGCCGCACCTCGAGCCGGCCATCGCTGCCGCGCGCCAGCACGCCGCGCTGGAACTCCGTGCGTCCGGGCGCTTTCTTCAACCGCTCGGTGCAGGTTGCCGTGAACGTGGGCACCGGCATCACGGGATCCGCGCCCATCAGCACCAGCAGCGCGTCGCGCACGAACTGGTAGAAGGTGACCATCACGGACACGGGGTTGCCGGGCAGGCCGAAGAAGTGCGCGCCGCGGATCTTGCCGTAGGCGAGCGGGCGGCCGGGCTTCATCGCGATCTTCCAGAACACGACCTCGCCCAGGTTGCCGAGCATCGACTTCACGAAGTCCGCCTCGCCGACGGACACGCCCCCGCTGGTGACGACGACATCGGCAACCTCCGCCGCCTCCGAGAAGGCGCGCTCGAGCGCCGCCGGATCATCGCGCACGACACCCATGTCGAGCAGCTCGCAGCCCAGCCGCGTGAGCATGCCGTGCAGCGTGTAGCGGTTGGAGTCGTAGATCTCGCCTTCGCCGAGCGTGCTGCCGATGCTGCGCAGCTCGTCCCCGGTGGAGAAGAACGCCACCCGTAGCGGGCGGTACACGGGCACTTCGCCCACGCCCAGCGAGGCGAGCAGGCCCAGCTCGGCAGGGCGCACGATGCGGCCACGGCGCAGGGCCACACTTCCGGCCTTGAGGTCCTCGCCCGCTTCGCGCACGTTCTGCCCGGTGCGGTTGACCCCGCCGAAGGTGACCGACTTCCCGTTCGCCTTCGCGCGCTCCTGCATGACGACGGTGTCCGCGCCCTCGGGCACGACGCCGCCGGTCATGATGCGCACGCACTGGCCGGCACCGACGCGGCCGTCGAAGGGCTTGCCCGCGAAGGACGCTCCGATCTCGGTGAGCGTCGTCTCGGCGCCGGAGGCGAGGTCCGCGCCGCGCAGGGCCCAGCCGTCCATGGCGGAGTTGCGATGCGAGGGGACATTCACCGGCGAGAGCACGTCCTCGGCGACGATGCGTCCCAGCGCATCGCGTACGGGCACGCGCAGGGTGCCGCGCACGGGCTGCAGGAACTGGTGGATGAAGGCGCGCGCCTTCTCGACCGGCATCGAATCCGGGTCGTAGTCGTCGGCGCAGGAAGCTTCGGTGATCGTGAGCGTGGACATGGGATCAGGCGCAGTGCAGTGGATACGTGCCGAGACGGGCGATTCTACCGGTGCTGCCGACGGCGAGGAGCGCCACCTCGCGCATGACGTCGGTGAATTCCTGGCCGAAGGTCTCGCGCGCTTCCTCGACGGCCCGCCCGAGTGCGCCGATGTCGGCGTGCCTCGCGATGGTGATGTGCGGCTCGTAGCCGAACTCGGGGCGCAGGTGTTGCGCGATGGAGCGGGTATAGAGCCGGTCGTGGAGCTCCACGATGGACGCGGCCCCGCGCGAAGCCATCAGGAACACGAACTCGTTCGCATGCGGCCGGACCGCGCGGAAGGTCACGGGAACCGGCGGCCAGCGCGACACCACGCGCTTCACGTGCGTTTCGACCTGCAGCGGCGTGAGCGCGGTGGCGAAGGGAAAGACGAGCGACACGTGCGCGGGAATGAGGCTCGCGACCGGATCGTGCCGCCGCCGGAATTCCTCCACCTGCTCGATGCCGCGGAACGCGGGGAACCATGCGACCGCGAAGCGGGGCAGCGGCGGCCGGGGCGTGCGGCGCACGCGCGCCATGTCACTCGCGCCCGGGCTCGAGCCTCGAAAGCTCCTCGCGCGTGTTGATGTTGAGGAACGCATCGGGCTCGTCGTCGAACGGGACCTCGACCACGCGCAGCTGCGAGTACCAGCGGTCGATCTTGCGCTGTCCCGAAGCGAGGAACTCGCGCAGCGAGGCATGCACGCCACGGCGCATCAGGCAGAAGACCGGATGCGGCTGCTCGCCCGTGCGGGCGACGGCCAGGTCCGTTTCCGCATTGCGCATGGCGGTGAGGAGCCGCGCGACCAGGTCCTGGGGCAGGAACGGTGAGTCGCACGGCACGGTGACCACGAGCTGGTGGGCCGCATGCGCAAGCCCCCGCTCGAAGCCGGCGAGGGGACCTGCGAAGCCCTCGATCTCGTCGGCGATGACGCGGTGGCCGAAGTCCTCGTAGGCTTCCGGATTGCGGTTGGCGTTGATGAGGATCTCGTCCACCTGCGGCGCGAGCCGTTCGATCACGTGCGCCACCATGGGCCGCCCGCGAAAAAGCTGCAGCCCCTTGTCCACGCCGCCCATGCGGCTGCCCTGGCCGCCCGCGAGCACGAGGCCGGTGATCTCAGTCATCGGCGAAGGCGTGCAGCGGTGCCCAGTCGGGGCGTTCCTCGGCGAACGCGTTGCCCTGCGGGGCGCGATCGACCGCCGAGGCGAAGAGTGCCAGCGGCAGGTGGACCTCCCCGGCCCACCGGCCCTGCGACGATTCGTAGGTGAGGCGTGTGCCGCAGCGGCCGCAGAAGCGCCGGTGCGTGCCGGGCGACGATTCGTAGTCGCGGACCAGCTCGGCTCCGCGCGCGAATTGCACCTGCGTGCGCCTGAAACCGATCCACGTCACCACGCCCGCGGCGTGCGTGCGCCGGCAGCTCTCGCAGTAGCAATGGGCGCAGAAGCGCGAGGGAAACGCCGCCACGATCTCGACCGCGCCGCAGTGGCAGCGCGCGATCGCCGCCTCAGCCATGGACCTTCGAGCGCACCAGCCGATGGGCCCCGGTGAAAAGCAGGTAGTGCTTGTTGACCGCGCGCCCGATCATCGTGATGCCGACCTGCTGCGCGACCTCGTGGCCCATCTTCGTGAGCCCCGAGCGCGACACCAGCACCGGCACCTGCATCTGCGCTGCCTTGATCACCATCTCCGAAGTGAGCCGGCCGGTGGTGTAGAAGATCTTGTCGCGCCCGTCGACGCCTTCGAGCCACATCCATCCGGCGATCGCGTCGACCGCATTGTGGCGCCCCACGTCCTCGACGAAGGTGAGGATCTCGGCCCCCTTCGCGAGCGCGCAGCCGTGCACCGCACCCGCCTGCTTGTAGATCGATTCGTGCAGCCGCACGGCGTTCAGCAGGCCGAAGAGCGTCTCCTCCTCCACGCGCATCTCGTCGTCGAGGCGGACGTTCTCGATGTCCGCCATGAGGTCGCCGAAGACGGTGCCCTGTCCGCAGCCCGTCGTGGCGGTGCGCTTCTCGGTGCGCCGGTCGAGGTCCGCGAGGCCGCTGTAGGTCGTCACCACGACGGCGTTGACTTCCCAGTCCACCTGGACAGACTCGATCTCGTCGATCGATTCCACCAGCCGCTGGTTGCGCAGGAAACCGATCGCGAGCGCTTCGGGCGCGGCACCGAGCGTCATCAGCGTCACGATCTCCTTCCTGTCCACGTAGAGCGTGAGCGGATGCTCGCCCGCGATCGGCGTGGGCACGAGGGTGCCGCTCTCGTCATACGCGTCGACGGTATACGTGGCGGGACGCGCCGCGCGGGTGAGGGCCGGCCGGGACAGTTCAGCCCCCGATGAACGACATTTCGACCTTGCGGGCCCGCGGCGTGTCCGCCGTGCGGATCTCGGAATAGCGGTCGCCGCGGCCCTGCCAGATGCCGGTGATCGCCTGGGCGATCGCCGCATCGGTGGCGCCGCCGCGAAGCATGCTCTTCAGGTCGTAGCCGCGCTGCGCGAAGAGGCAGGTGAAGAGGTGCCCGTCGGTCGAGAGCCGTGCGCGCGTGCAGGTGGCGCAGAAGGCCTGCGTGACCGAGGAGATGACACCGATCTCGCCACTGCCGTCCCGGTAGCGCCAGCGCTCGGCAACCTCGCCGCTGTAGTTCGCTTCCGCGGGCTCGAGGGGGAACGCGGCATCGATGCGGCGCACGATCTCCGCGGACGGAATGACATCGTCCATGCGCCAGCCGTTGGTCGAGCCCACGTCCATGAACTCGATGAAGCGCACGATGTGGCCGCTGCCGCGGAAGCGCCGCGCCATGTCGACCACCTGGTGGTCGTTCATGCCGCGCTTCACCACCATGTTGAGCTTGATCGGTGCGAGTCCCGCGGCCTCGGCGGCTTCGATGCCTTCGAGCACGCGCGTGACCGGGAAGTCCGCGTCGTTCATGGCGCGGAAGGTGGCCTCGTCGAGCGAATCGAGGCTCACGGTCACGCGGTCGAGGCCCGCGGCCTTGAGCGCGCGTGCCTTGGCCTTCAGGGCGGACCCGTTCGTGGTGAGCGTGAGATCGACCGCCGGAAGCGCTTCGCGCAGCATCGCGACCAGCTTGTCGATATCGCGGCGCAGCAGCGGCTCGCCGCCGGTGAGGCGGATCTTGCCCACGCCCAGCGCGTGGAAGATAGTCGCCGCGCGCACGATCTCCTCGAAGGTGAGGAGCGCCGCGTGCGGCAGGAATTCGTAGTTGCTGTCGAACACCTCGCGCGGCATGCAGTACACGCACCGGAAGTTGCAGCGATCCGTGACCGAGATGCGCAGGTCCCGCAGCGTGCGGCCGCGCGGATCGGCCAGGGCGGTACCCTCGAGCGGACGCGCGGGCGGGATGGCGAGCGCGCCGCGCAATTCGGTGACGGGAATGATGGTTCGGGCCATGGAACGCCTATTATAGGGGCGCCATGATCGAAAGACCGACTCGCATGCTCGCGGTGATCCTCGAGCGCACCGAGGTTCGCAGCCGCTGGGAAACCCATCGCTGGGAGCTGCGGGCCGTCGTGCCCGACGTGGGCGGCGAGCCGCGCACCCTGCTCGAGACGCCGGCCGTGCTGCAGCGCATACACCCGGGCCTCCCGGCCACGCTTTTCGTGGACGAGGCCGAGGGCTACCACCTGAATGTCACCACGGCGGAGCCGAGCGTCTTCGTGGCGCTGCGCACGCCGGAGGAGGGCGGGGAGCCGCGGCCGTTCCAGCTCACGCTGTCGTACAACGAGGCGGCGCGCTGGATGGACGGCGGCGAGGTCGTGGAGCGCACGCCCATGTGGGAAGAGCTCGCGGAATGGGTCGCCGCGTTCGCGGAGCTGCACTACCGGCCTGAGCCGAAGAAGCGGCAGCGCCCGCGTTCGTTCGACGGCCAGGGCGAGCTGCGCGAGAAGAAATTCACATGAGCGAGGGCGACGAGCACTTCCTCGCGCGCTGGTCGCGCCGCAAGCGCCAGGCGAAGCAGGCACCCGTCGAAGCGCCAGCGGCACCGGCGCCCATGGACGAGCTCACCCGTCCCGCGGTCGCCTCCCAGGCACTGCCGGTCGAAGCGCCGCCGGGCGATTCCCCGCAGCCGCAGCCGCTGCCGCCGCTCGAATCGCTGACGCCCGAATCCGATTTCGCCCCGTTCATGCAGGCCGAGGTCGACCCCGGTGTGCGCCGGCAGGCCCTCAAGACGCTCTTCCAGGACCCGCAGTTCAACGTGATGGACGGCCTCGACGTCTATATCGACGATTACAGCAAGCCCGATCCGCTGCCCGAAGGCTGGCTCGCGAAGATGACCCAGGTCGCGCGCCTGGGTGCGTACGTGGAGCCCGTGGCCGAGGCCGAAAAGGACCCGGACGAAGCAATTGCGGAGACTCCGCAGGCGTCCGTCGCGATGCCGCAGCCGCCACTTGCAGATATCCCGCAGGCGCCGCTTGCGGAGACCCCGCAGGCCCCGCTTGCGGAGCCGCCCGCGTTGGCCGAAGGACCGGCCGCCGAAGCCGAAGCGGAAAGTCCCGAGGCGTCCCGGGAAGTGGCAGGCGAAGCCCAGCCGCAGCCGGAACCCCTACGCAAAACTACGGACGGCTCCTGAAACACGGTTCCTATTAAGTTGTACACTCCCGCAGAACAAGGCACACACGCGGGTCCCGGGGAGGTTTCCAGGGAGCCAATACACCGAGGAGCGTCTTTCCGGCAACGGATCGGGGAGACGAAAACGAGATTGCATGACGGCAGGCGTTGATACGGCCGCCGCGTCCCACGCGGCCAGCGTGCCGGGCAATCCCAGCCCGGACGCAACCCTATCGCACGAGCAGCGCGGATGGAGCGGTGCGGCCATCGCGTGCGAACCGAAAATCATTGCGTTGCGCGCGCTGCAGGATCTCCGGCCGCCCGAGCCCGTGCCGAGCGTGCGCTACGTGTCTCGCGGCAACGTGCTGGTCATCGCGGGCGAGGATGCCGCGGCCGCACGTACGGCCGCCGCGCGTCTCGCCGGCCCATTGCACGTGACGCTGCTGGAACGCGCCTGGCCGCAATCGCCGCTGCCCGGCGTCACCTCGTGGTCGGGACGCATCGAGTCGGCCGAAGGTTGGCTGGGCGAGTTCAACGTGCAGGTGGGCGAGCTGCAAACGGCGGCCGGTGGTGCCCCGGTGAGGGCGCCCACCGCCGCACGCTTCGACCTGGTCCTCGACTTCGGCACCGCGCCCCTTTTCGCGATGCGCCAGCCGCCGCAGGGCTACTTCCGCGCGCCGGCCATCGCGGCACTCCTCGAGCCCATGCTCGGGGAGCTCGGCAGCGCCGTCGGCGAGTTCGAGAAGCCGCGCTATTTCCATTACCGCGAGAACATCTGCGCGCACAGCCGTTCGCAGGTGACCGGATGCGACGCCTGCATCGAGATCTGCTCGACACAGGCCATCGCACCCGATCGCGACCACGTGAAGGTCGATCCGCACCTGTGCATGGGCTGCGGCGCCTGTGCCACCGTGTGCCCGTCGGGCGCCATGGGTTACCAGTACCCGCGCGTCGCCGAACGCGGCGCGCAGGTGAAGCACCTGATGGCGGCGTATCGCGCAGCCGGCGGCGGGGACGCCTGCATCGTCTTCCACAATGGCCACGATGGCCGTGCGTTGCTCGAGGAGGCGGCCGCAACGGGCCACGGGCTTGCCGCGCGCATGCTGCCGCTGGAGGCGTGGCACGTCGCGGCCGTGGGTCTCGACCTCCTGCTGCCCGCGATCGCGTTCGGCGCGAGCCAGGTGGTCGTGCTGGCGGCCGGATCGGAGGATCGGGAATATCTCGACGCGCTGCGCCATCAAATGGCGATCGGCGAGACGATCCTCGCCGCGCTGGGCTATGGAGGCACCCATTTCGCCGTGATCGAGGCCCGCGATGCGCACACGCTCCACGAGCGTTGCGCGGCACTCGTGCCGGCAGCGACGGTCGCCATTCCCGCGACCTTCCACGTCGGCAACGACAAGCGCACCGCGATCGAATTCGCGGTCGAGCATCTTGCGCGCTACGCCCCCTCGCCGGTCGAAGAGATCGCGCTCCCCGCGGGCTCGCCCTTCGGCGAGATCCAGGTGAACAGGGACAAATGCACCATGTGCATGGCGTGCGTCGGCGCTTGTCCCGAGTCGGCGCTGATGGATGGCGTCGACAAGCCGCTGCTCAAGTTCCTCGAGCGCAACTGCGTGCAGTGCGGGCTGTGCGAAGCCACCTGTCCCGAGGACGCCATTACGCTCTCGCCGCGGCTGCTGCTCACGCCCGCGGTGCGCGAGGCGCGCGTCGTGAACGAGACGCAGCCTTTCCATTGCATCCGCTGCTCGAAGCCCTTCGGCACGAAGCAAATGGTCGAGGCCATGACGGGAAGGCTCGCTGCGCACTCCATGTTTACGCAGGGTGCCGCCTTGCGGCGCCTGCAGATGTGCGCCGATTGCCGCGTCGTGGACATGATGGCCTCGAGGGATGAAATGTCGATTCTCAAGCTGGGGGCCGATTCGTGAGCGCCGAGGCCGCGGCCGCCCCCGTGACGCTGCATCGTGCCCTCGCGCCGGAAGAAGCCGCGCGCGCCGATTTCTACGCGCTGATCGCGCGGCTGCTGCAGCGCGCGCCGGATGCGATGCTGCTCGCGGAGCTCGCCGCCGCACCCGCGCTTCCCGCCGAAGGCGACCGTGCGCTGGCCGATGCCTGGCGCGAGCTCGCCGCCGCGTCCGCCGCGGCGCAGCCCGCGGACGTCGCGGTCGAATACGACGAGCTCTTCGCCGGCGTGGGCAAGGCCCCCGTATCCATCTATGCCGGTTTCTACAGCGGCGCCCCCGCGGTGGACCATCCGCGCGTGCGCATCCGTGGCGACCTCGCGCAGCTCGGGCTGGTACCGCAGGCCGGGGCGGAGCCCGAGGACCACTTCGGCGTGCTCTTCGATGCCATGCGCGTGCTCGCGGCCGGCGGCGCCGGGCGCGGTCCGGCATCGCTCGCCGAGCAGCGGCGTTTCTTCGAGCGCCACGTGATGCCCGCGGCGCCGCGTTTCCTCGCGGCAGTTGGCGCCGCAAGGCAGTCCCATTACTATCGGCGCGTCGCGGCGCTCGCGGCCGCATTCGTCGCCCTCGAAGCCGAATCGTTCCAGCTCGATTGAAAGCAGGCCCTCGCGAAAGGAGGCACGTGATGAAAACGACCAAGACCAACAATCGCCGCAAGTTCCTGGTGACCGCCGGCCTCGGCAGTGCAGGTGCGGTGGCGGCCGTCGTGGCCGGCACGCGCAAGGCACAACCGGAGGGGCCGCACACCGCGGCCTGCGCGCAGCCCGACGGCTACCACCTCTCCGACCACATCCTGAAGTACTACAAGACCACCGAAGTCTGAGGAGCCCGTCATGCTGCTCACCCGCAAATCGGAAGCCCAAGCCCAGGCCGTCAATCCGCTCGCGCGAGCCGCTTCGGCGCTGGCGGCGAAGACCATCGACCGCCGCACCTTCCTGAAGGGCACCGGCATCACCGCCGGGGCCGCCGCGTTCGCGAGCCAGTTGCCGCTCGGCATGGTGGGCGAGGCGCAGGCCGCCGCGCCCAAGGCCGGCAAGACCGAGATCAAGCGCACGGTCTGCACGCACTGCTCGGTGGGCTGCTCCATCGATGCCGTGGTCCAGGACGGCGTCTGGGTGCGGCAGGAGCCGGTGTTCGATTCGCCGATCAACATGGGCGCGCACTGCGCCAAGGGCGCGTCGATCCGCGAGCACGGCATGACGGAGAACTCGCACCGCCTGAAGTACCCGATGAAGCTCGTGGACGGCAAGTACCGCCGCATCACCTGGGAGCAGGCGATCAACGAGATCGGCGACAAGCTGCTGCAGATCCGCAAGGACAGCGGCCCCGACGCCATCTTCTGGATCGGCTCCTCCAAGCATTCGAACGAGCAGGCGCAGATGTTCCGCAAGATGGTTTCCATGTTCGGCTCCAACAACATGGACCACCAGGCGCGCATCTGCCACTCGACCACCGTCGCGGGCGTGGCCAACACGTGGGGCTACGGCGCGATGACCAACTCGTACAACGACCTGCAGAACGCGAAGTGCATGTTCTTCATCGGGTCGAACGCCGCCGAGGCGCATCCGGTCTCGATGCTGCACGCGCTGCACGCCAAGGAAACCGGCGCCCGCATGATCGTCGCGGATCCGCGCTTCACCCGCACCGCGGCGAAGGCGGACCAGTACATCCGCTTCCGTTCCGGCACCGACGTGGCGCTGCTCTACGGCATGCTGTACCACATCTTCCAGAACGGCTGGGAGGACAAGCAGTACATCAACGACCGCGTCTACGGCATGGACAAGATCCGTGACGAGGCGCTGAAGAAGTGGACGCCCGACAAGGTGACCGAAGTCACCGGCGTGCCCGAGGCCGAGGTCTACGCCGCGGCCGAGGCGATGGCGAAGAACCGCCCGTCGTCGATCATCTGGTGCATGGGCCAGACGCAGCACTCCATCGGCAATGCCTTCGTGCGCGCCTCGTGCATCCTCCAGCTGGCACTCGGCAACATCGGCATCTCCGGCGGCGGCGCCAACATCTATCGCGGGCACGACAACGTGCAGGGCGCGACCGACGTGGGCCCCAACCCCGATTCCCTGCCCGGCTACTACGGTGTCGCGGAAGGCGCGTGGAAGCACTGGTGCAAGGTCTGGGGCGTCGACTACGAATGGATGAAGGGCCGCTTCGCCTCGAAGGCGATGATGGAGAAGCCCGGCATGACCGTGTCGCGCTGGATCGACGGCGTGCTCGAGAAGAACGAGCTCATCGACCAGGACAGCAACCTGCGAGCCGTCATCTACTGGGGGCACGCGCCCAACTCGCAGTCGCGCGGCCTCGAGATGAAGCAGGCCATGGAGAAGCTGGACCTCATGGTCGTCGTGGATCCGTATCCCACGGCCTCGGCGGCGATGCCGGACCGCAAGGAGGGCGTCTACCTCCTGCCGGCCGCGACACAGCTCGAGACCTCGGGCTCGGTGACCGCGTCGAACCGCTCGATCCAGTGGCGCGAGAAGGTGATCGAGCCGATGTTCGAGTCGAAGCCCGACCACACCATCATGTACGCCTTCGCGAAGAAGCTGGGCTTCGGCCCCGAGTTCGTGAAGAACATCCGGCTGGTCAAGGACAAGAGCGGATGGGACGAGCCGCTGGTCGAGGACATGACCCGCGAGATCAACAACGGCAACTGGACCATCGGCTACACCGGCCAGTCGCCCGAGCGCCTCAAGGCGCACATGCGGCTGCAGAAGTATTTCGATCCGAAGACGCTGCGCTGCAACGAGTCGGTGATCGACAAGGAGACGGGCTACGACATCAAGGGCGACTACTACGGCCTGCCGTGGCCGTGCTACGGCAAGCCCGAGATCAAGCATCCCGGCTCGCCCGTGCTGTATCGCACGGACCTCAAGATGATGGACGGCGGCGGCTGCTTCCGCGCCAACTTCGGCGTGATGAAGGACGGCGTGAACCTGCTGGCGGAGGACGGCTCCTTCCCGAAGGATTCGGAGATCACCACCGGCTATCCCGAGTTCGACCACGTGCTCATGAAGAAGCTCGGCTGGTGGGGCGAGCTCACGCCGGAAGAGCAGGCGGCGGCCGAAGGCAAGAACTGGAAGACCGATCTTTCCGGCGGCATCCAGCGCGTCTGCATGGTGAACCACAACGTGCACTTCTGGGGTAACGCCAAGGCGCGCGCGGTGGTGTGGAACTTCCCCGACGGCGTGCCGCAGCACCGCGAGCCGCTCTACAGCCCGCGGCCGGACCTGGTGCAGAAGTACCCCAGCCATGACGACAAGAAGGCCTTCTGGCGCCTGCCCACGCTCTACAAGACCGTGCAGCAGAAGGCCATCGAGGACAAGGTCGCGGAGAAATATCCGCTGATCCTCACATCGGGCCGCCTGGTCGAGTACGAGGGCGGGGGCGACGAGACGCGCTCCAACCCGTGGCTTGCCGAGCTGCAGCAGGAAGCGTTCGTCGAGATCAGCCCGGACGATGCGCAGGCCCGAGGCATCAAGTACTGGGACTGGGTCTGGGTGCGCACGCCGACCGGCGGCACGCTCAAGGTGCGTGCGATGGTCACGCCGCGCGTGGGCAAGGGCACCACCTGGATGCCGTTCCACTTCGCCGGCTGGTGGCAGGGCAAGGACCTGCTGGACAAGTACCCCGAAGGCTGCGCGCCGATCGTGCGCGGCGAGGCGGTGAACACCGGCACGACCTACGGCTACGACTCGGTCACGATGATGCAGGAAACCAAGACGACGCTCTGCAACATCGAGCGCGCCTGACGAGGAGAACACCATGGCCAGAATGAAATTCATCTGCGACGCCGAGCGCTGCATCGAGTGCAACAGCTGCACCACGGCCTGCAAGAACGAGCACGAGGTGCCGTGGGGCGTGAACCGGCGCCGCCTCGTCACCGTGAACGACGGCGTGCCGGGCGAGCGTTCCATCTCGGTCGCGTGCATGCACTGCACCGACGCGCCGTGCATGGCGGTGTGCCCCGTCGATTGCTTCTATCGAACCGAGGACCAGGTCGTGCTGCACGACAAGGACCTCTGCATCGGCTGCGGCTACTGCTTCTACGCGTGCCCGTTCGGCGCGCCGCAGTTCCCGCAGGCGGGTGCCTTCGGCCTGCGCGGCAAGATGGACAAGTGCACGTACTGCGCGGGCGGCCCGGAGGAGAACTTCTCCGTCGAGGAGTTCCGCAAGTACGGCCGCAACCGCCTCGCGGAAGGCAAGCTGCCGGCGTGCGCGGAGATGTGCTCCACCAAGGCGCTCATCGCCGGGGACCACGCCGTCATCACGCGCATCTACAAGACCCGCGTGGTCACGCGCGGCAAGGGCGACGAGATCTGGGGCTGGGCCATGGCCTACGGCGGCAGCGCCAAGCTGGCCGACCAGGGGGTGACCTCGTGAAGAAGATCGCGCTCCTCGCGGCGGCGCTGGCGGCCGCCGCTTGCCACGAGATCCCGCAGGACGCCGCCAAGCCCTACGCCGGCAAGGAGGACACCAAGGCCTACGCGGGCGATCTCTTCAAGGGCGACAAGGCGAAGTACGAGCAGGCGCTCGCAAAACGCGCGGATTACCAGAACGATTACATCCGCTCACGCGACTACAAGCCCGCCCAATAAAAGCGAAAGGGAGTAGCGACATGCTCGAGAACAGGGCTCGCCTCATCGGGGCGATGATTTTGGGAGCCGCGCTCGCCGCGC
>DATMJE010000061.1:0-26307 GCA_035553995.1 Usitatibacter sp.
CGGGTGCGCGGTCGGCCTTCGTCACCACGATGCGGTCGGCGATCGCGACCTGCTTCCCGGCCTCGGGATGGTCCTCGAGCTGGCGCTCGCCATGCTCCGCATCGACCGTGGTCACCACGCCGGCGAGCGCGTGGCGCGCGGCCATGACGGGCATCTCGACGAGCGTGGCCAACAGCGGCGCGGGATCCGCGAGTCCGGAAGTCTCGATCACCACGCGGCGGTATTCGGGCACCGCGCCTTCGACGCGCTGGAAATGCAGCTCGCGCAGCGCGCGCACGATGTCGCCCGCCGCGCGGCAGCAGATGCAGCCGCCGGCCATGACGACGATGCGCTCGCTCGCCCGCCGCACCAGCGCGTGGTCGATCGGGATGTCGCCCAGCTCGTTCACGAGCACCGCCGTATCGGCGAAGCGCGGATCGTGCAGCCAGCGATTGAGCAGTGTCGTCTTGCCGCTGCCGAGAAAGCCGGTGAGCACCGTCACCGGCGTGATGCCCGAGCCTGGCACCTAGCCCTTGCCTCGTGAACGCGCGGCACGCTTCGCACGCGGATGCGCGGCGTCGTAGACCTTCGCGAGATGCTGGAAGTCGAGGTGCGTGTAGACCTGCGTCGAGGCGATGCTCGCATGGCCCAGCATTTCCTGGACCGCGCGCAGGTCGCCCGAGGACTGCAGGACGTGGGAAGCGAACGAGTGGCGCAGCATGTGCGGGTGCACGTCCATGGCGAGCCCGGCCGCCGCCGCCCAGCGCTTGATGCGGCGCTGCACTTCGCGCGGCGAGAGCCGGCCGCCCGCGCGGCCGACGAAGAGCGCAGTTTCCGCAGCTCGCGCGCGTGCCGGACGCTCGCCCAGCCACGCGCGCAGCGCGGCGAGCGCCGGAGCGCCCACGGGGACGATGCGCGTCTTCGAGCCCTTGCCGGTCACGCGCGCCTCGCCGGTCGCGAGGTCGATCGCATCGGTGTCGAGGCCGGTCAGCTCCGAGACGCGCAAGCCGCTCGAGTACGCGAGCTCGAAGAGCGCGCGATCGCGCACGCCATCGCGCTCGTCGCCCGGATCGGCGCACACCAGCCGCACCGCATCGTCGGGAGAGAGCACTTCGGGCAGTCGCTTCGCGGCCCGCGGCGCCTTCACGCCCGCGCAGGGGTTGGCGGGGGCGAGCGCGTTGCGCGACAGCCATTCGAAGAGTCCCCGCCAGCTCGACAGCACGCGGGCGAGCGAGCGCGGGGATTGGCCCTTGCCGTGCAGCGTGGCGATGAAGCGGCGTACGTCATGTGCACGCAGGGACTCGATTGCACGTCCGGCGGCGAGCGCTTCGAGCAGCGCCACATCGCGCGCATAGGCCTCGAGCGTGCGCGCGGCGAGCCGCCGCTCGTGGCGCAGGTAGTCGAAGTAGCGCTCGCGGGCGCTAGGCGTGCTCACGGATGGGAGTCACGAAGCGCCACAGCGCGTGGCTCACGAGCTCGCCCAGGCGCGCCAGGTAGAGCGTGCCCATCTCGGGATAGAAGCGCTTCGGGTCCTCCGAGGCGAGTGCCACCACGCCGAACGGCACCCCGTCGCGCTCGAGCTTCACCAGCGCGAACGACTTCAGGTGCGGGGCCGCCTCGCCGAACCAGCCGCTGCTTTCGTAGACCGCGTGGTGGCCGCAGTAGGGCGCGGTCATCTTCTCGACGAACTCGCGGATCTCCGGGGCCACGGTGGAGAACTCCTTCGTGTCCGGATTTTCTTCCGCCACGTTCCACAGCCTCACGGCGACGTGCGGCACGGCGAAATGGTCGAGCAGGTCGAGATAGAGCGTGTCGAGGACGGCCTCGAGGCTCGGCGCCTCGATCAGGCGGCACGAGAGCTGGTGCACCTTGGCGCCGAGCGCGTCGTTCTCCTCGCCGAACTGGATCAGCTCGCGCAGCTTGTCCTCGAGCAGCTTCGCCTTCTCGCGCACCGCCACGAGCTGGCGCTCGCCGATGGAGACCGCGCGCCCGCCATGCGGATGCGGAACCTGCAGGTTCACGAGGATGTCGACATGGGTCTCGAAGAACCCGGGATTCTGGCGAAGGTACTCCGCCACCTGCTCCGCGCTAAGTGCCACGCTGTTCTTTCCTTGGTTTGCCGAGGGAAGCTCTGAACAAGTCCCGGGGTCTGCGACGGGCCGATTTCGGTGACGATTCTAGGCGCGAGTCCGACGCAAGGTCGAGACCTTGCTAGGACAAGCAACGACGAAGCGGCCCGAAATCGCCCGTCCCTTCGACGCTGTAAATATCTGATTCACGGTGCATGTGGGTTGCGGCAGCTGCGGCGTCTGCGTCGTTGGACGCCTTGCGAAGGTTGCCGACATTCGCTGCACCGTCCGCCTAGCAGCCATCCGCACCTGCCGCAACGCAGATCCCCGGTACTTGTTCAGAGCTTCCCTAACGCCCGGCTAAAGGGCGATCTCGCCATCGAAGACCCGGACCGCATCGCCCGTCATCATAACGGCCTCGCCCGCGCCGGGCCAGCGAATGACGAGCTCGCCGCCGCGCGTGGCCACGCGCACGTCGCGATCGAGGAGGCCGCGCCGGATGCCTGCCACCACCGCCGCGCACGCACCCGTGCCGCAAGCGAGCGTCTCGCCCGCGCCGCGTTCCCACACGCGCAGCCGGATCGCATCGCGCGCGACCACCTGCATGTACCCCGCGTTCACGCGCTTGGGGAAGCGCGGGTGCAGCTCGATGCGCGGCCCCTCCTCGCGCACCGGCGCGGCATCCACGTCGTCGACCACCTGCACCGCGTGCGGATTGCCCATCGAGAGCACCGAGACCGCGACGGTGCGGCCCTCGACCTCGAGCGGGTGCACGAGGCGGTCCTCGTCGGCCAGGAACGGCACGTCACGCGGCTCGAAACGCGGTGCGCCCATGTCCACGGTGACCTGTCCCGAGCTTTCCACGCGCGGCATGATCACGCCGCCCGCCGTCTCGACGCGGATCTCCCGCTTCGCGGTGAGCCCTTCGTCCAGGACGAAGCGCGCGAAGCAGCGCGCGCCGTTGCCGCACTGTTCGACCTCGCCGCCGTCGGCGTTGAAGATGCGATAGCGGAAGTCGTTGGCGCCGGATGCCGCCTTCTCCACCAGCAGGAGCTGGTCGAAGCCGATGCCGAAATGGCGGTCCGCCAGCGCGCGCACGCGTGCGGGCTCGAGCTCGACCCGCTGGCGGACGCCGTCGATCACCATGAAGTCGTTGCCCTGGCCCTGCATCTTGGCGAATCGCAGCGGCTGTTTCGCGTCCATGCGGTATTTTACCGGCGCGCGGGAACCCGCCCGTCGCAGTGCATAATCGGCCATCCCCCCGAGGGGGGCATCAGGACTGGACAGAAGGAAAACTCGATGAACACAGCCACGGCAGCGCTCGCCGAGACCCTCCGCAAGCACGAATCCGAAATCCTCGCCGACTGGCTGAAGGAGCAGGCCGCGGTTCCGTCACGGCGCAACGCCGTCCACGAAGCCGAGACGCGCACGCTGTCGCGCGATTTCCTCAACGCCGTGCAGGAAGCGATCAACGGCGGTGCCGCCGACGATATCCGCGGCGCGGCCTGGAGCCGGGCGCGCGATCTCCTCTCGGAGCTTTCCGCGTCGCGCGCCGTCCACGGACAGAGCCCGTCGGAGACGGCGATGTTCGTCTTCTCGCTCAAGCAGCCGCTCTTCACCTGGCTGCGCCGCGACCTGGAGGCCGACAAGCTCGCGGAGGCGCTGTGGGCCGCCACATTGGTGATCGACCGGCTCGGCCTCTTCACGACGGAAGCGTTCCAGAAGAGCCGCGAGGACGTGATCCAGCGGCAGCAGCGCGAGCTGCTGGAGCTGTCCACGCCGGTGGTCGAGCTGTGGGATGGAATCCTCGCCTTGCCGCTCATCGGCACGCTGGACAGCGGCCGCACGCAGGTGGTGATGGAAAGCCTGCTGGAGAAGATCGTGCAGTCGGGCTCGACGATCGCGATCATCGACATCACCGGCGTTCCCACCGTGGACACGCTGGTCGCCCAGCACCTCATGAAGACGGTCGCCGCCGCGCGGCTGATGGGCGCCGACTGCATCATCTCCGGCATCCGTCCGCAGATCGCGCAGACCATCGTGCACCTCGGCGTGGACCTTTCCGCGGTCACCACCAAGGCGAGCCTCGCCGACGCGTTCATGCTCGCGTTGCGGCGCCTGGGCTCGCGCATCGAGGCCGCCCCGGCCCGGGTGTAGCCATGGAGCGCATCCCGATCCTGCGAATGGGCCGCTTCCTGCTGGTCACGATCCAGGTGGACATGCACGACCAGCTCGCGCTCACGCTCCAGGACGACCTCACGCAGCGCATCGTCGCCGATCGCGCCCGCGGCGTGCTGATGGACATCTCCTCGCTCGACGTGGTCGACTCCTTCATCGGCCGCATGATCAGCAACATCGCGGCGATGTCCCGCGTGCTCGATGCGCAGACCGTCGTGGTCGGCATGCAGCCCGCGGTGGCCATCACGCTGGTGGAGCTGGGGCTGGACCTCGCCGGCGTGCGCACGGCGCTCAATGTCGAGCGCGGCATGGCGCTGCTGCAGCAGTCCGAGGCCTGAGCGCCCGATGGCGACCGATGCGCAACGCGTGGAGCGCAGCGACGAGCTCGCGCTGAGGAGCGGCGAGGACGTCGTGCGCCTGCGCCAGGCCGTCAGGGAACGCGCCGTCGCGGTGGGCTTGAGCCTCGTGGACCAGACCAAGATCGTGACCGCAGCGAGCGAGATCGGCCGCAACACCGTGCAGTACGGCGGCGGCGGCATCGCTCGCATAGCCATCGTCGCCAACGGCACGCGCCGCGGGCTGCGGCTCGAGTTCAGCGACCACGGTCCGGGCATCGCCGACATCGCGCAGGCGCTCCAGGACGGCTTCACCACGGGCGGCGGCCTCGGCCTCGGCCTCTCGGGCGCCAAGCGGCTGTGCGACGAGTTCCACATCGAGTCGGAGGTCGGCAAGGGCACGCGCGTTTCGCTGGTGCGCTGGAAACCGTACTAGGCGTGGACGCCTTCTCCGTCCAGGTCGCCGACCCCAGCCACGTGTCCGCGTGCCGGCTCGCGGCGCAGCGCATGGCGCGCGAGCTCGAGTTCGACGAGACCCGCGCCGGGCGGCTGTCGATCGCCGTCACCGAGGCCGTCACCAACATGGTCCGCCATGGCGGCGGCGGCACGCTGGCCGCGCGCGGGCTCGCGGCAGGCGCCGCGGTGGGCATCGAGGTCCTCGCCATCGATTCCGGCCCCGGCATGGAGGACTTCGAGGCCCATGCGCGCGACGGCTTTTCCAGCGCCGGCACTGCGGGCACGGGCTTGGGTGCGATGCGGCGGCTTGCCGATGGCTTCGACGTGTACACCGGCACGGGCCGCGGCACCCTGCTGCGGATGGTGTTCTGGAACCGGGAGGGCGCCGTCGAGGATCCCGCCTATGAAGTCGGTGTCGTGAGCGTGCCCAAGCGCGGCGAGACCGTCTGTGGCGATGCCTGGGGCATGGCGCTGGCGGCCGGCGGGACCACGTTCCTGGTAGCCGATGGCCTGGGCCACGGGCCCGAGGCAAGCCGCGCCGCCTCCGCCGCCGTGGACGTGCTGCACCAGCATCCCGAATACGCGGCGGTGCGCCTGCTGGATGCCACGCACGCGCGCCTTCGCCCCACGCGCGGCGCGGCGGTCGCCGTCATGCGGCAGGAGGAGGGCGCCGCCGAGCTTTCCTTTGCCGGGGTGGGCAACATCTCGGGGACGATCATCGACGGCGCGGTGCGGCGCACGATGCTGTCGCACAATGGCATCGTGGGGCACAACATGCACAAGTCGCAGGAGTATCGTTATCCATGGCCCGCCGGCTCGCTGCTCGTTGCGCACAGTGACGGGCTGGAGACGCACTGGAGCCTCGGCACGCACCCGGGCCTCGTGGAATGCCACCCGTCGCTGATCGCCGCCATGCTCTACCGCGAGCATTCCCGCGAGCGCGACGACGTGACCGTGCTGGTCGTGCGACGCGGGCGTTGAGACGATGCCGATCCGGTTGCTGACAGTCGCCCTGAACGTGCAGTCCGACGTGGTCGGTGCCCGCCAGCGCGCGCGCCAGGTCGCGTCCCTGCTCGGCTTCGACGGCCGCGAGCAGACGCGCATCGCCACCTCCGTGTCGGAGATCGCGCGCAACGCCTTCCGCTACGCGGGCGGTGGGCGAGTGGAGTTCGAGATCGAGGGCGAGAGCCCGCCGCAGCTCCTGGTCGTGCGCGTGAGCGACGACGGCCCCGGCATCGAGCGGCTCGAGGAGGTCATGGACGGCAGCTACCATTCCAGCAGCGGCATGGGTATCGGCCTCATCGGCTCGAAGCGCCTGATGGATCGCTGGGACGTGCACTCCTCGCCCGGCCTCGGCACGACCGTCACGATGGGCAAGCTGCTGCCGACGGGAGTGCCTTTCGTCACGCCGGTCACCGCCGGCAAGCTCGTCTCCAGGCTGGCGGCGATGCCGCAGTCCACGTCGCTCGCGGAGGTGCAGTCGCAGAATGCGGAGCTGCTGGCGGCGCTGGGCGAGCTGCAGGAGCAGCAGGAGCGGCTGATGCAGATGGCCCGCGAGCTGGAGGACACCAACCGCGGCGTGGTCGCCCTCTATGCCGAGCTGGACGAGAAGGCGCTGCACCTGCGCCGCGCCGACGAGATGAAGAGCCGCTTCCTCTCGAACATGAGCCACGAGTTCCGCACGCCGCTCAACTCCGTCCGCGCCCTGTGCGGGCTGCTGCTGTCGCGCGTCGACGGACCCCTCAACCCGGAGCAGGAGACGCAGCTGCGCTTCATCTCCCGCGCCGTGGACGACCTGACCGAGCTCGTGAACGACCTCCTCGACCTCGCCAAGATCGAGGCGGGCAAGATCGAGATCCGGCCGGCGCGTTTCGAGGTGGCCGAGCTCTTCAGCGCGCTTCGCGGGATGCTCAAGCCGCTGCTGCTGGCCGAATCGGTGGAGCTGGTCTTCGAGCCGCCGCCGGGAGCGCTCCCGGCGCTGTACACCGACGAGAGCAAGGTCTCGCAGATCCTGCGCAACTTCATCTCCAACGCCCTCAAGTTCACCGAGCGCGGCAGCGTGACCGTGTTCGCGCAGGCCGAGGACAGCGGCGAAAGCGTGGTGCTCAGCGTGCGCGACACGGGCATCGGCATCGCGCCGGACGACCAGGAGATGATCTTCGAGGAGTTCACCCAGGTACCCAATCCGTTGCAGCGCAAGGTGAAGGGCACGGGCCTGGGCCTGCCCCTCTGCCGCCGCCTTGCGACGCTGCTCGGCGGCGAGGTGTGGGTCGAAAGCGAGCCGGGCCGCGGATCGACCTTCCATGCGCGCATCCCGGTGCGTTACCGCGCGCTGGCGAGCGCATCCGTCGAGGAGACTGCGCCTCCCGGCGTGGAGCTTCCGGCCGAGGGCGCGTGGGTGCTGGTGATCGAGGACGATGCGCCCACGCGCCTGCTGTACGAGAAATTCCTCAAGGACACCGCCTTCTCCGTGGTGGCGGTGCCGACGCTCGCCGCTGCGCGCGAGCTCATGAAGACGCGCCGGCCCTCGGCGGTGGTCCTCGACATCATCCTGCCCGGCGAGGAGGAAGCCACCTGGCGGTGGCTGAGCGAAACCAAGGCGGCGGAGGACGCGATCCCGGTCATCGTGGTGAGCCAGTCGGGCGACAACCGCAAGGCGTATGCGCTCGGCGCCGATGCCTATTTCGACAAGCCGGTGCAGCGCGAGGAGCTGGTCGCCACGCTGGAGAAGGTCGCCGCGCACGCCGAGCGCACGCTCGCGCTCATCATCGACGACGACGAGGCGGCGCGCTACGTGATCCGCCGCTCGCTGCGCCGGCCGATGCGCTTCGAGGAAGCGGCGGACGGCGCGAGCGGGCTCGACCTCGCTTCCCGCTACCGCCCCGGCGTGATCTTCCTCGACCTCGCGATGCCCGGCATGTCCGGCGACGAGGTGCTCGAGCGGCTCGCGGCGGATCCCGCCACCGCGCAGATTCCGGTGGTCATCGTCACCTCGCACGAGGTGGATGCGCCCACGCGCGCGCGGCTGGAATCGCGCGCCCGTGCCGTCCTGCACAAGCGCGACCTTTCCATCGAGACCCTGGGACGCACCCTCGACGCGATCGAGGGGCGCGCGGTGCACTGATGCCGACGGCGAGCCTGATCCTCAATGTCGACGACGACGATGCCGCGCGCTATGTGAAGAGCCGCATCCTCAAGCTCGCCGGCTTCCAGGTCCTCGAGGCGGGCACCGGTGCCGGTGCGCTCGACATCGTGCGCGAGCGCGCGCCCGGCCTGGTGCTGCTCGACGTGAAGCTGCCGGACATCAACGGCCGCGACGTGTGCGGCATGATCAAGCGCGATCCCGGCATGTCCGGCGTGGTCGTGCTGCTCACTTCGGCCACGCACATCGACATGCGCCATCGCGTCCTCGCGCTCGATGCGGGGGCGGACGGTTATCTCGTGGCGCCCATGGAGCCCGAGGAGCTCGTGGCGAACGTGCGCGCGTTGCTGCGCATGCGCAAGGCCGAGCGCGAGCGCCAGGCCGCGATGGAGGCGCTGCAGGAGGCCGACCGGCGCAAGGACCAGTTCCTCGCGATGCTGGCGCACGAGCTGCGCAACCCGCTGGCACCGATCCGCAATGCGGTCGAGATCATGCGCCGCTCCGAGGACCGGCAGACGCACGCGCGGGCGCGCGAAGTGATCGGACGGCAGGCGGAGCACCTCGCGCGGCTGGTGGACGACCTGCTCGAGATGTCGCGCATCACGCAGGGCAAGGTGGTGCTGCAGCGCAAGCCGGTCACGCTCGCTTCCCTCGTGGAAGCGGCGGTCGAGGTGGCGCGTCCCTTCGTGGACAAGAGCGCACAGCAGCTCGAGGTGCACCTGCCCGCCGCGCCGATATGGCTCGAGGTGGACCCGGTGCGCATGTCGCAGGTGATCGGCAACGTGCTGCACAACGCGTCCAAGTTCACTCCCGCGGGCGGCCGGATCGCGCTCGCGGCCCACCACGACGCGGACGGCGTCGAGATCGCGATCACGGACGACGGGATGGGCATTCCGAAGGAGCTGCTGTCCTCGGTGTTCGACCTCTTCTCGCAGGCGGACCGCTCGCTCGATCGCGCGCAGGGCGGGCTCGGCATCGGCCTTTCGCTGGTGAAGGGACTGGTGGAAATGCACGGCGGCCAGGTCACCGCGCACAGCGAGGGCCCGGGGCGCGGCAGCCGCTTCTCGATCCGGCTTCCGGCGAGCGTGGTCGTCGCTGCACCCGCGGCGCGGACGCAACGGATCCACGGGGCGGACGCGGGGTCGCAGCGCGTGCTCGTGGTCGAGGACAATCCCGATGCGGCCGAGGCCATGCGCATGCTCCTGGGCGAGTTCGGCCACGAGGTCGCGAGTGCGAGCAACGGCCTGGATGCGATCGAGCTCGCGAAGTCGTTCCGGCCCGACGTGATCCTGCTCGACATCGGCCTGCCGGGCATCGACGGCTACGAGCTCGCGCGCACGCTGCGCACGCTCGAGGAGACCCGCGGCGCGCGCGTGATCGCGGTGACCGGCTACGGGCAGCCCTCGGATCGCGAGCGCTCGAGCGCGGCCGGCTTCGACCACCATCTCGTGAAGCCGGTCGATCCGGCGAAGCTCGCCGAAGCGCTCGTACGCTAGCGCCGGCGTCGCGAGGCCTGCAGCCGTCGGCTCACTTCTGCCGGTAGGGCGAGGGCTCGCCGGGCGGGCGCGTCTTGAAGCGCTTGTGCGCCCAGAAATACTGCTCGGGCATCTCGCGGATGCGATCCTCGATGAACGCGTTCATGCGGCGCACGTCGGCCTCGATGTCGTCGGTGGGGTAGTCCTCCCACGTCGGATAGATGCGCGCGACGTAGCCGTTGCCTTCCTGGCGCGTGACGATCGGCATCACCTTCGCCCGTCCGAGCTTCGCCAGCCGCGGCAATGCCGTGATCGTCGCCGCGGGCACGCCGAAGAAGGGCGTGAAGATCGCATCGCGGCGGCCGAAGTCCATGTCGGGCAGGAAGTAGAACGCCTTGCCCGAACGCAGGATGCGGATCGCGCCCCGCAGGCCTTCCTGGCGGCTCACGAGCACCGGCTCGCCGAAGCGCATCCGCGCGCGCCAGAAGATGCGGTCGAGCACCGGGTTCTTCTGCCGGCTGTAGATCGAGCCCGAGCGCGGCAGCTCGTGCGCCACGCGCACCCCGCCCATGTTGAGCCCGATGAAGTGGGGGGCGAAGACGATGAGCGGCTTGCCGCGCTCGGCGTGGAGCAGCTCCATGTTCTCGATGCGCACGAGGTCCATGAGCTGCTTCTCGCTGCCCCACACCAGCAGGCTCAGCTCGAGCGCATTGCGGCCGAGCAGGCGGAAATGCCTTCGCGCCATCGCGATGCGCTCGTGCTCCGGCATCCCGGGAAAGCACAGCGCCAGGTTGATGCGCGTGACGCGTCCGCGCCCGAAGCGGTACAGCACCGAGCCCAGCCCGGCGCCGATCGCGCCGATCCAGGATACCGGCAGGAAGTGCAGCATCCAGAGGACGAAAACGCCGAGCCATGAACCGGCGGTGCGCAGCGCCTTCACGGGCGCGCTGCGCCGGCAGGCGGCGGTGGGGGCGCTCCGGCAGGCCGCTTGTAGCGGTTGTAGCCCCACAGGTATTGCTTCGGGCAGCCGCGCACCAGCTGCTCGACCATCGCGTTCACGCGGCGCGCGGCCTCGAGCCGGTCGGGCGGCAAGGGCTCCGGAAGCGGCACGAGATGCAGGCGGTAGCCGGCGCCATGCGGGAGCCTCTCCGCATAGCAGAACACCACCGCGGCACCGCTCGCCTGCTGCAGGCGGGCCGGGAGCGTCATGGTGTAGGCGGGGCGCCCGAAGAAGTCGACCCACTCGCCGCCGGCGCCCGTGGGCACCTGGTCGGGGAGGACGACGCTGCAGCCGCCGTCGCGCAGGTGCCTGAGCACCATGCGCACGCCCGCGAGCGTGGCCGGCGCGACGTTGGTGCCGTCCGGTGCCGCGCCGCGATTGCGCCCTTCGCGCAGCACCTGGTCGATCCAGAAGACCTTGTGCGGCCGGTACATCGCGAGGATCGGCAGGCACGTCCACAGGTAACGGCCCGCCACGTCGTACGCGCCGAGATGCGGCGTCACGAACACGATGGGGCGCCGGGTGGCGCGCAGCTCCTCGATCACTTCCCAGCCCACGCGCTCGCGCACCTGTGCCGAGACCTGGTGGATCGGGCGATAGAGTGCCCAGGCGAGCTCGGTCACGCCCTTGCCGATCTCGGCCGCGTTGGCGCGCGCGAGGCGCCGCAGCTCGTGCCTGCCGGGCGCGATCCCGCTGGTTTCGAGGTTCTCGAGCACGCAGTGGCGATACCGGGAGGAGAAGATGTAGACCATCCGGCCCATGAGCGCGCCCAGGGCATGGTTGGCTGCGAGCGGAAGCCTCGCCAGCAGGCGCAGGAAAAATTTCAAAACCGGGGCCGGACAGGGCGCTGCTTTTGGTAAAATCGTGGGCTTACCAGAAGGGGGGTTTCCCAAGCATGAAAAGCGAATTCCTGTTCACTTCCGAGTCGGTGTCCGAAGGCCATCCGGACAAGGTTTCGGACCAGATTTCCGACGCGGTGCTGGACGCCATTCTAGCGCAGGACCCTCGTTCCCGAGTCGCAGCGGAGACGCTGTGCAATACCGGCCTCGTCGTGCTGGCCGGCGAGATCACCACCAAGGCCAGCGTGGATTACATCCACGTGGCGCGCGATACCATCAAGCGCATCGGCTACGACGACACCGAGTACGGCATCGACTACAAGGGCTGTGCCGTGATGGTGTGCTACGACAAGCAAAGCCCCGACATCGCCCAGGGCGTGGACCGCGCGCAGGACGACAACCTCGACCAGGGCGCCGGCGACCAGGGCCTCATGTTCGGCTACGCGTGCGACGAGACGCCGGTGCTCATGCCTGCGCCGATCTACTACGCGCACCGGCTGGTCGAGCGCCAGGCCATGCTGCGCAAGGATGGCCGCATGCCCTTCCTGCGGCCGGACGCGAAGAGCCAGGTCACCTTCAGGTACGTGGACGGCAAGCCCACCGAGATCGACACGGTCGTGCTCTCCTCGCAGCACTCGCCGGAGATGTCCGAAGGCACGAAGATGAAGCAGGAATTCATCGACGCGGTGATCGAGCAGATCATCAAGCCGGTGCTGCCGAAGGAATTCCTGCGCAACACCAAGTACCTCGTGAATCCCACCGGCCGCTTCGTGGTCGGCGGCCCGCAGGGCGATTGCGGCCTCACCGGCCGCAAGATCATCGTGGACACCTACGGTGGCGCGTGCCCCCACGGCGGCGGCGCATTCTCGGGCAAGGACCCGTCGAAGGTCGACCGTTCCGCCGCCTACGCGGCGCGTTACGTCGCGAAGAACGTGGTGGCTGCGGGCCTCGCGCGCCAGTGCCAGATCCAGGTGAGCTACGCCATCGGCGTGGCGCGCCCGATCAACGTCACCGTTTACACGGAAGGCACCGGCGTCATCCCGGACGAGAAGATCGCGCAGCTCGTGCAGCAGCATTTCGACCTTCGCCCGCGGGGCATCGTGAAGATGCTCGACCTCCTGCGCCCGATCTACGCCAAGACCGCGGCGTACGGCCACTTCGGCCGCGAGGAGCCGGAGTTCTCGTGGGAGGCCACGGACAAGGTCGCCGTCCTGCGCGAAGCCGCGGGGCTCAAGGGTGAGGTCAAGCCTCGCTCCATGGCTACCGCCGACTGATCCCGGGTCGGCGGCCAGTCCAACCGTCATCCCGGCCGCCGCATCTGCGGCAACGGGCCGGGATCCAATCTTTCGGCGGTCCTTGGGCCCCGGACCATCGGCGCAGCAGCGCCGTCCGGGGCGACGTCGACATCCTAGTCGAAGTGCCGCTTGATGATGGCGGCCACCTCCGGGATGGCCGCTGTCTTTTGCGCCAGCGCGCAGAGCTTCGGCGTGCGCTTCGCGAACCACAGCACCCCCGGGCGCCAGCGCGTCATCACGGCCACGTAGATGTCCAGCGCGCTGCGGCGCTCCCCGAGGAACCACGGCTCGCGCACCTCGGCTTCCACCTGCTGCCAGAGCTTCTCGCGGTGGCGGTCGGTGCTCTCGCGCAGCTGCTTGGCACCCTGCATGTCCTCGACCCACCTGGCCGGCTCGTCGCCGTAGGTGAAGGTGGGGTAGATCGCGGCCACGATGAACGTGGACCAGCGCAGGAAGGCCGTGCGCTCCGCGGTGCCCGGCGGCGGCACGAGCCCCGACTGCGGGGCGAGGTCGTTCAGGTAATGGATCATCGCCAGCGATTCGGTCATGACGCTGCCGTCGGGCAGGAGGAGCGCGGGCACCTGCCCCAGCGGGTTCACCTGCAGCAGCCGCGAACGCGTGGCGCTGCCCGCGGCGTAGTCGACTTCCTCCAGCCGCAACGGCACGCCCGCGAGCGCGGATGCGATTTCCACGATGACGTTGCCGCAGCCCTTGCTGCCGACGAGCGTAAGTTCCTGCATGCCGCGCATTGTAAGCGCCCGGGCGGCCTCCCGGGGCGGGGATTCGGCTACAATGTGAAGCGTCCGAGGAGCGTTGCAACGCGGCATTCCCAGGCCCCTTCCATGGAGCCCGCCGCGCCAGGCTCGGACTTCCAACAACGGCGCTCGTTGATCCGCGACAGGTTCGCGGAGAACGAGTGGACCGATCCTCCGTCCTCCGCATTGCCGTCGCCTTTTGACGAAAGGACCGCATCGCCATGAACGCCCGAATCAAACCCGCCGACTTCACCGATTTCCGCGTGGCCGACCTCTCCCTCGCCGCGTGGGGCCGCAAGGAAATCCAGATCGCCGAGACCGAAATGCCCGGCCTCATGGCGATCCGCGAGGAATATGCCGCCTCGCGTCCGCTCGCGGGCGCCCGCATCACGGGCTCGCTGCACATGACCATCCAGACCGCCGTGCTCATCGAGACGCTGGAGACCCTCGGTGCCGAGATCCGCTGGGCCTCGTGCAACATCTTCTCCACGCAGGACCATGCCGCCGCCGCCATCGCCGCCACCGGCGTGCCGGTGTTCGCGTACAAGGGCGAATCGCTGCAGGAGTACTGGGACTTCACGCACCGCATCTTCGAGTGGGGCAACGACCGCGACGGCAAGCCCAAGTACGCCAACATGATCCTCGACGACGGCGGGGATGCCACGCTGCTGCTGCACCTCGGCGCCCGCGCGGAGAAGGACCAGGCCTGCATCCAGAAGCACTCGAGCGAGGAGGAGGAAGTGCTCTTCGCCTCGATCAAGGCGAAGCTCGCGCAGGATCCGGCGTGGTACTCGACGCGGCTCGCGCAGATCCGCGGCGTCACCGAGGAGACCACCACGGGCGTGAAGCGCCTCTACCAGATGGCCAAGGACGGCGCGCTGCGCTTCCCGGCGATCAACGTGAACGACTCGGTCACCAAGAGCAAGTTCGACAACCTCTACGGCTGCCGTGAATCGCTGGTGGACGGCATCAAGCGGGCGACGGACGTGATGGTCGCGGGCAAGGTGGCGCTGGTGGCGGGCTACGGCGACGTGGGCAAGGGCAGCGCGCAGGCGCTGCGTGCGCTCTCCGCACAGGTGTGGGTGACCGAGATCGATCCCATCTGCGCCCTGCAGGCGGCGATGGAAGGCTATCGCGTGGTGACCATGGACGAGGCGTGCGACCAGGCCGACATTTTCGTCACCGCCACCGGCAACTTCCACGTGATCACGCACGACCACATGAAGCGCATGAAGAACAACGCGATCGTGTGCAACATCGGCCACTTCGACAACGAGATCGACGTCGCGTCGCTGAAGAAGTACCAGTGGGAAGAGATCAAGCCGCAGGTCGACCACGTGATCTTCCCCGACGGCAAGCGCATCATCCTGCTCGCGCAGGGGCGCCTCGTGAACCTGGGCTGCGGCACGGGCCATCCCTCGTACGTGATGAGCTCGTCGTTCGCCAACCAGGTGATCGCGCAGATCGAGCTGTTCGGCAACACGAAGAAATACCCGGTCGGCGTGTACGTGCTGCCGAAGCATCTCGACGAGAAGGTCGCGCGCCTGCAGCTGAAGAAGCTGAACGCCACCCTCACGGAGCTTCGCGACGACCAGGCGAAGTACATCGGCGTGGCGAAGGAAGGCCCGTTCAAGCCCGAGCATTATCGCTACTGATCGCGATCGGCAGGCCGGTGCGCCGAAGGGCGCGCCGGCCCTTCGCACATCCCTGATCATGGAATCGCAACGCGAGCAGCCGAAGAAGTTCAGCTTCGAGTTCTTCCCGCCGAAGACGCCGGAGGGGCTCGAGAAGCTGCGCGCGACGCGCCGCCAGCTCGCGCAGCTCAACCCATCGTTCTTCTCGGTGACTTTCGGCGCCGGCGGCTCCACGCGCGAGGGCACGCTTTCCACGGTGCTCGAGATTCGCCGGGAAGGCCACCATGCCGCACCGCACCTTTCGTGCGTCGCCTCGACGCGGGCCAGCCTGCGCGAGGTGATCGCCGGGTACCGCGACAACGACATCCGCCACATCGTGGCGCTGCGCGGCGACGTGCCCTCGGGCCTCGCGATGGCGGGGGAATTCCGCTATGCGTCGGAGCTCGTGGCGTTCATCCGCGAGCAGACCGGCGACTGGTTCCACATCGAGGTCGCGGCATACCCGGAGTACCACCCGCAGGCGCGCCGCGCGCAGCAGGACCTCGCGGCCTTCAAGGCGAAGATCGACGCGGGCGCCAATGCCGCGATCACGCAGTACTTCTATAACGCCGACGCCTACTTCCATTTCGTGGAGCAGGTGGAAGCGATGGGTGTCAGCGTGCCGATCGTGCCGGGCATCATGCCGATCAACAACTTCTCCCAGCTCGCGCGCTTCTCGGACGCGTGCGGCGCGGAAATCCCGCGCTGGATGCGGCTCAAGCTCGAGGGATTCGGCGACGACACGGCCTCGGTCAAGTCGTTCGGGCTCGACGTGGTGACGGAGCTCTGCGAGCGGCTGCTCGCGGGCGGCGCCCCGGGGCTGCACTTCTACACCCTCAACATGGCCGGCCCGACCTCCACGATCTGGCATCGGCTGGGGCTCTAGGGGACAATCGGCGCAACTCCCCATCGGAGAGCGCCTTGTACACCAGCACGAGCTCTTACCCGCCGGCACCCGCATCGGAGCGGGCCGCGGCGGCCAACCAGATCAAGGCCCTGCCGACCGCGGAGGCCGCGGCCGTGATCGAGAGGATGCCCCCGGCCCGCGCGGTCGAGGCGCTGCTGTCGGTGAACCCGGCGCTCGCCCTGTCGATCCTCGCCGAGATGGATCGCGGCTCGCGCCGCCTCCTCGCCGCGAGCGCCCCATCGGAAGTCTCGGCGCAGTGGAAGCGCAACATGCGCTACGCGAAGGGCGCCATCGGCCAGCTCATGGAGCCCGCGTTCGCCACGGCCGATCGCGAGTGGACGGTCGAGCAGGCGGTCGAGGCCCTGCGCCCGCTCGTGCGCTCGGCCTTCGTGACCTACGTGTACGTGGTCGACGCGGCGGGGCGCCTCGAGGGGCTGGTCACGATGCGCGACCTGCTCTTCGGCGAGCCCGCCGCGCCGCTCGAGGCGCTCATGCTGCGCGAGCCGTTCACGCTGCGCCCGGAGCTCACCGTATCGCAGGCGATGCGGCTCACCGTGAACCGGCACTATCCGCAATATCCCGTCTGCGACGAGGAAGGGCGGCTGCTGGGAGTCGTGCGCGGCGCGGCGCTCTTCGAGCTCGAGGCGTTCGAGATCACCGCGCAGCCGGGTGCCATGGTCGGCGTGGAGAAGGAGGAGCGCGTCGCCACGCCGCTCGCGCAGAGCTTCCGCTTCCGCAACCCGTGGCTGCTGGTGAATCTCGTCACCGCGTTCGCCGCGGGCGGCGTGGTCGCGATTTTCCAGGGCACCGTGGACCGGCTCGTGATCCTCGCCACCTTCCTGCCGGTGCTGGCGGGGCAGTCGGGCAACACCGGCTGCCAGGCGCTTGCGGTCACCGTGCGCGGCATCACGCTGGGCGACGTGAAGGCGGGCCGCGGGCTGCAGCTCGTCGTCAAGGAGGCCATGCTCGGCTTCGCCAACGGCACCGTCACGGGATTCCTGTGCGGGCTCGCGATGTACCTGCTGGCGCTGTCGCAGTCCTCGCCGCACGCGCTCGCCCTGGGGCTCGTCGTGTGCCTCGCGATGGTCGGCAGCTGTGCCGTGAGCGGAATTGCCGGCGCGCTGGTGCCGCTCGTGCTGAAGCGCCTCGGCGCCGATCCCGCCACGGCCTCCAGCATCGTCGTCACGACCGCCACCGACGTGGCCAGCATGGGGTTGCTGCTCGGCCTCGCGAGCGTCCTCGTGCGCTGAGGCTCGGGGAGCCCACCCGAAAAGAAAACGCCGTGGCTCGAGCCACGGCGTTCCCGGTGAATGCTGCGATTACGGGCGCTTCGTCGAGCAGGTCACGACGAACGTGCCGGCCTGGCCGGGCACCGCGACCGCGGCACACTTGGCGGCCTTGGCTTCGGCGACGCCGACGATGGCGAATTGGCTGGCAAGGATGGTGATCGCGGCGACGGTGGTGAGGGTGCGCTTGAACATTTTTGGTCTCCTGGGGTGGGGGTAAGTGCAAGTGGTGTTTGTCGGGTTCGCTTTCCTATATGCACGGTCTGTGCCACATAAAAATACAAATGAAATCAAGGCATGCCCCACGGCACCGCATGCGACATGGGTGGGCTGCCCAAAATAACGGGTCCATATCCGGGGCATCCCCCCATCGTCACGCTTTACGCGCCGCAGCTGTCCGGGACGAGCGGGGACGAATTGCGAACACGGGCCCGAAAAGCAAAACGCCGTGGCTCGAGCCACGGCGTCCCCGGTGATGGCGGCGATTACGGGCGCTTCGTCGAGCAGCTGATGCTCACCACACCGGAATTGCCGGGCACCGGGTGCGCTGTGCACTTGGTGGACCTGGCTTCGGCAGGTAGCGCAACCGCGAACTGGATGGCTGCGAGCCCGGCGACGGCGAGGGCTGCGGCACCGAGGGCGCGAATCTTGGACACTGGACTCTCCTTAGGGGGGTGGGGGCTACACCCGGACTTACGCACGGTCCGTGCCATAAAATAATGTCAGTTAAATCAATGGATGCACGTTCCTGGAATCCGCGTCCCGGGTCAACTGCCCAAAGGCCCAGGGGAATCTGACGTCGTTTCCCCAAACGGGAAGGCCTGTCCGCAGACAGGCCTTCTTGCGGGTTCCGGCAGCGCCTTTCAGGCCGCGACCTTCTTGCGCGCGTGCTGCGCATCCGCGGCGTGCAGCGTGGCGTAGGCCTGGTGGGCCGCCGCTTCCGCCTCGCCGACCTTGATCGCGCAGCCCATGTCCATGAGGATCGAGCCCAGCGCGGACAGGCACAGCATCACGTTGTCCGGGCGGCACGAGTAGCCCATGAGGCCGAAGCGCCAGATCTTGCCCTTCAGCGGCCCCAAACCGGCGCCGATCTCCAGGTTGAACTCGCTCAGCAGCGTCTTGCGCACCTGCTCCTCGTCCACGCCCGTGGGGCAGATCACGGCGTTCATCTGCGGGAGCTGGTACTGCTTCTCGACCAGGAACTTGAGGCCCATCGCCTCGAGGCCGGCCTTCAACGCCACGTGATGGCGATGGTGGCGCGCCCAGCATTGCTCGAGGCCTTCCTCCTTGATGAGCAGGAGCGCCTCGTGCAGCGCGAAGAGGCTGTTCGTGGGCGCGGTGTGGTGGTAGGTGCGCGTGGTCTCGCCCCAGTAGCTGGAGAGCAGGTTCATGTCCATGAACCAGCTGTGGATCTTGTCCTTGCGGCTCTTCACGAAGTCCACCGCGCGCTGCGAGAAGCTCACGGGCGAGAGTCCCGGCGTGCAGGACAGGCACTTCTGGCTGGCGGAGTAAACGGCATCGATGCCCCACGCATCGACCAGCACGGGCGTGCCGCCGAGCGAGGTCACCGCGTCCAGGATCACCATGGCGCCGTGCTTCTTCGCGATCGCGGCGAGCGTCTTCGCGTCCGACTGCGCGCCGGTGGAGGTTTCCGCGTGGATGAAGGCGAGGATCTTCGCATCGGGATTCTTCGCGAACGCGTCCTCGACCTTCTGCGGATCGACCGGCTTGCCCCACTCGTCGTCCACGACGACCGCGGTGCCGCCGCAGCGCTCGACGTTCTCCAGCATGCGCCCTCCGAACACGCCATTGCGGCAGACGATGACCTTGGTGCCGGGCGCGACCAGGTTCACGAAGCAGTACTCCATGCCGACGGAGCCGGGACCCGACACGGGGAACGTGAGCATGTTGTCCGTCTGGTAGACGTAGCGCAGCAGGGACTTGAGCTCCTCCATCATCTCGACGAAGACCGGGTCGAGATAGCCGATCGCCGGCTGGCTCATGGTCGTGAGGACGCGCGGATGGATCTCCGTCGGCCCGGGGCCCATCAGCGTGCGCTGCGGCGGATGGAAGGAGGAGATTTTCTTGGTGCTGCCGAAGTGCTTGATGGTCATAAAACGTCCTTGTCTGCACGGGGGACGAGCCGGATCGGGTGAGTGTCGGCCTCGTCGGTGGGAGCCATCTGATCGAAATCAAACAGCGAGCGGTCGAGCAAATGCGAGGGCGCGACGTTGCCCAGCGCGTTGAAGATCGATTCCAGGCGGCCCGGGTGGCGACGCTCCCATTCGCGCAGCATCGCCTTAACCTGCTTGCGCTGGAGCTGGTCCTGCGAGCCGCAGAGGTCGCACGGGATGATCGGAAACCCGCGCAGCGCCGCGTACGCTTCGAGATCCGCTTCCTCGACGTAGGCGAGCGGCCGGATGACCACGTGGCGCCCGTCGTCGGAGCGCAGCTTGGCCGGCATCGACTTGAGCTTGCCGCCATGGAAGAGGTTGAGGAAGAACGTTTCCATGATGTCGTCGCGATGGTGGCCGAGCGCGATCTTCGTCGCGCCGAGCTCGGAGGCCACGCGGTAGAGCACGCCGCGGCGCAGGCGCGAGCACAGGCCGCACATGGTCTTGCCCTCGGGGATCACGCGCTTCACGACGCTGTACGTGTCCTGCACCTCGATGTGGAACGGCACGCCGAGCGCGCGCAGGTAATCGGGCAGCACGTGCTCCGGAAAGCCGGGATGGCGCTGGTCGAGGTTGACCGCCACGATCTCGAAGGCGATCGGTGCCTTCTCGCGCAGGCGCAGCAGGATGTCCAGGAGCGCGTGGCTATCCTTGCCGCCCGAAAGGCACACCATCACGCGGTCGCCGTCCTCGATCATGCGGAAGTCGGCAATGGCCTCGCCCACCAGGCGGCGCAGCCGCTTGGCGAGCTTGGCGGCCTCGAAATCGGCACGCCGCGGGTCGGTCGAAGGAACGGCGCTCACGGGGAAACCTAGATGTGGATGCCGCGCCCGCCGTCCACGGCGAGGACCTGGCCGGTCACGAAGGGCGCGTCGAAGAGGAGATATTTTACCGCGCCCGCCACGTCCTCCGGTCGACCGATGCGCGCGAGCGGGGTCTGGCCGACGATGCGCGAGCGCTCCGAGGGGGCGAAGTGCGCATCGCCGTCGGGCCAGAGGATGGCGCCGGGAGCCACGCCATTCACCCGCACCTCGGGGCCCAGCTCGAGTGCGAGCGCGCGCGTGAGTCCCAGCAGGCCGGTCTTGGCGACCGAATAGACGAGGAAGTCCTTGAGCGGCCGCTCGGCGTGGATGTCCACGAGGTTCACGATGGCGCCGGCGGCGGCTCGCAGGTGCGGCGCCGCGGCCTGCGCGAGGAAGAGCGGGGCGCGCAGGTTGCTGCCGATGAGGTCTTCCCATTCGCCGGCCCCGATCGCGCCGAACGGCGTCGGATAGAAGGACGACGCGTTGTTCACCACGGCATCGAGGCGGCCGAAGGCCTCGAACGCGTCGTTGGCGAGGGCGGGCAGGCCCTCGAGGTCGAGCAGGTCGGCCTGCACCACCGCGCAGGAGGCGCTGCGCTCGGCGTTGAGGTGGGCAGCGAGCTGCTCCGCCTCGTCGCGCGAGCGATGGCAGTGCAGCACCACGCGCGCGCCGGCGGCGTGCAGCGTCCGCGCGATCACGGCGCCGATTCGCCGTGCCGCGCCCGTCACCAGGACCGCGCCATCGTGCATGCTATATTCGCCCGCCCGCAGGGAAGAACAACCCACAAGTGTAGCCGAAGGCCCGCGATGCCCCTGCCCGTTCCTCCCGCGCTTCCCCCGCCCTCCGCCGAAGCGGCCGCGCATTCGCGTCGCGTTGCCAATCACATCGCGGCGCAGGTCGCGGCCGCGGGCGGCTGGATTCCGTTCTCGCGCTACATGGAGCTTGCGCTCTACGCGCCGGGACTCGGTTACTACGCGGCGGGCGCACGCAAGTTCGGAGCGGGCGGCGATTTCGTCACCGCCCCCGAGATTTCCCACGTCTTCGGCCAATGCCTTGCGCGACAGGCGGCGGAGGTGCTCGACGCCACCGGCGGCGACATCCTCGAGCTGGGGCCGGGCTCGGGCGCGCTGGCCGCTTCGATGTACCGCGAGCTGCGCGCGATGGAGCGTGCGCCGCAGCGTTACCGCCTCCTGGAGGTGAGCCCCGATCTCCAGGAACGCCAGCGCACGCACCTCGCGCAGGAATTTCCCGGCGACGCCGACCGCTTCGAGTGGGCCGACACGCTGCCGGCGGACTTTCGCGGCCTGGTCATCGCGAACGAGGTGCTCGACGTGGTGCCGTTCTCGATCGTGCGGCGATCGGACGATCGCTATTTCGAGCGTGGCGTGGTGGCCGAAGGCGACGGCTTCGCGTGGCAGGACCGCGAGCTGGGCGACGGCGACCTGCTGCGGCGCGCGCGTGCCGTGTTCCCGCCGGGTGGATACGAGTACGAGTCCGAGATCTCGCTTCCGGCCGAGGCGCTGGTGCGCACCGTGGCGCAGTCGTTGCGGGCGGGCATCGCCCTCTTCATCGACTACGGCTTCGCGCAGCCGGAGCTCTACCATCCGCAGCGCTCGATGGGCACCCTGCGATGCCATTATCGCCACCACTTCCATGGCGATCCCTTCTTCCTGCCGGGCCTGCAGGACATCACCGC
This sequence comes from Usitatibacter sp., assembly GCA_035553995.1. GTDB lineage: Bacteria > Pseudomonadota > Gammaproteobacteria > Burkholderiales > Usitatibacteraceae > Usitatibacter. Next base: position 22,063 of record DATMJE010000061.1, read on the forward strand.
GCATGTCGATTTCACCGCCATGGCGCAGGCGGCGGAAAGCGCGGGCGCCGACGTGTACGGCTATGCCACGCAGGCGAGCTTCCTGATCGCGGCAGGGCTCACCGATTTCCTCTCGCGCATCGAGCCGGAGCTCACCGTCGAACGCATGAAGGCGACGAGCGCGGCCCATCGGCTGGTGAGCCCGGCGGAGATGGGCGAGCTCTTCAAGGTGCTCGCGATCGGCCGGGGCATCGAGGCTCCGCTGGTGGGGTTCGAATCCGCTCGGCCCCTCGCACTGTAGGCGTCGGTCCGGTGCGCGCTTCGCAACGTCGCGGCGCGTGGCGCAGAATGCACCCGCATCAGCCAGGCCATGAGAGGCTCGCCATGCTCGCAGGTTGGTTCGGCCGTCCGCCGGTCGCGACGATCCTCGCATTCGCGGGCACGCTGCTCGCGGCCGCCTGCTCATCCCTCGGTCCCGCGGCCTTGCAGGACACGCGGCTGCAGTACAACGAGGTCGTGAAGGTGACCACCGAGGAGCAGCTGCTCCTCAACATCGTCCGCCTGCGCTACACCGATACGCCCAGCAGCCTCGCCGTCTCGACCATCGCCGCGCAGTTCGAGCGCACGCAGAGCCTCGCCCTCACGCCCTTCTTCACCGCTTCCGGCGCCGACGTGAATCGCAGCTTCACGGCGATCCTGCCGCAGGCGCAGGTGGGCGCGGCGGACCGCCCGACCGTGAGCCTCACGCCGCTCGACGACCAGGAGTTCACGCGCAAGCTCTTCACGCCCATGACGCTCGACGGGATCATCTATCTCGCCAAGACCACGTGGCCGATCTCGACGGTGTTCCGCCTGTATCTCGAGAACCTCAACTGGGTCTCGAATGCGCAGACCGCGAGCGGACCCACGCCGAAGCGGCCGCCGGAAGTGGACGATTTCCTGCGGGGCATCGCGGCACTGCAGGCTTTGCAGGACAAGGGGCAGATCGTCTTCGCGGTGGAGGATCATGCCGAGGTCGTGGGCGGACCCTTGCCGGCGGCGAGCGTTTCCGCGCGCGATGTGCTCGAGGCGGCGAAGAACGGCTACGAGTATCGGCCGGACGAGAAGTCCGGCGCGTGGAACCTGGTGAAGAAGACGACGGTTCCGGTGCTGCTCGTCGATCCTGCGACCCTACCCTCGCCGGAAGTGCGACGCTTCATCGCCGCCTTCCACCTGAAGCCGGGCCTCGCACGCTATGAGATCACGCAGGAATCCACGACTCCGTTCACGCCCGCGGCGGGCTTCAGCGGCCTCGACCTGGAGACGCGCTCGTTGCTGCAAGCCCTGTACTACGTCTCGCACGGCATCGAGATTCCGCCCGAGCACGCGGCGAGCGGCATTCTCACCATGACGCGCGACGATTCGGGCCAGCCGTATGACTGGCCCCACGTCATGGAGGGACTCTTTCGCGTGCGCTGGGCGCCGGCCGGGGAGCGGCCGCGGCAGGCGCACGTCGCGGTGCAGTACCGCGGCTACTGGTTCTACATCGACGCGACCGACCAGGACACCAAGTCCACCTTCTCGCTGCTGGTCGAGCTTTCGCGGCTCGAGCTCGCGGGCAAGCCCGGCCCCGGCCCGGTGCTGACGTTACCGGTGGGCGGGCACTGAGTCAGTCGCGCGGGGGTATTGCGAGACCCTTCTGCACCGCGGGTCGCTTCACGAACTCGTCGAGCACGCGGCGCACGTTGGCGAACCGCTCGAATTCGACCAGCTCGCCCGCGCCGTAGAAGCCCACGAGGTTTCGCACCCACGGAAAGGTTGCGATGTCCGCGATGCTGTATTCGCGGCCCATGATCCACTCGCGGCCCTCGAGGCGCTGCTCGAGCACGGCCAGCAGGCGCTTCGCCTCGTTCACGTAGCGATCGCGCGGCCGCTTGTCCTCGAAGTCCCTGCCGGCGAATTTCACGAAGAAGCCGACCTGGCCGAACATGGGCCCGATGCCGCCCATCTGGAACATGAGCCACTGCAGCGTCTCGTAGCGCGCCGCGGCGCCGGCGGGAATCAGGGCACCCGCCTTCTCCGCGAGGTAGACGAGGATCGCGCCCGATTCGAAAAGTGCGAGCGGCTTTCCGCCGGGTCCATCGGGATCGATGATCGCGGGGATCTTGTTGTTGGGATTGAGCGAGAGGAACTCGGGCGAGGTCTGCTCGTTCCTCTCGAAGCTCACGAGATGCGCCTCGTACGGAAGGCCGAGCTCTTCGAGCGCGATCGATACCTTGACGCCGTTGGGCGTGGGCAGCGAATAGAGCTGGATGCGATCGGGATGCCGCGCTGTCCACTTGCGCGCGACCGGGAACGCGGCGAGGGACGAGCTCATGCCCGGCATCACGCCTTCAGCGCCGCCAGCACCTCGTCCAGCATCTTCTTCGCATCGCCGAAGAGCATGCGGTTGTTCTCCTTGTAGAAGAGCGGGTTGTCGACGCCCGCATAGCCCGAGGCCATGCTGCGCTTCATGACGATCGACGTGTGCGCCTTCCACACCTCCAGCACCGGCATGCCGGCGATGGGGCTCGTCGGGTCGTCCTGGGCGCTCGGGTTCACGATGTCGTTGGCGCCGATCACCATCGCGACATCGGTGCCGGGGAAGTCCGCGTTGATCTCGTCCATCTCGAGCACGATGTCGTAGGGCACCTTGGCTTCCGCGAGGAGCACGTTCATGTGTCCCGGCATCCGGCCTGCCACCGGGTGGATCGCGAAGCGCACGGTCTTGCCCATCTCGCGCAGCTTCTTCGTGATCTCGAACACGGTGTGCTGCGCCTGCGCGACCGCCATGCCGTAGCCGGGAACGATGACCACGCTCTTGGCTTCCCGGAGGAGCTCGGCCGTTTCCTGCGCCGTGACGGAAATCACTTCGCCCGCGGGTTGCGCCGCGCCGCCGGGGGCGGGGGCCTTCGTCTCGCCGCCGAAGCCACCCGCGATGACCGCGAGGAACTTGCGGTTCATGGCGCGGCACATGATGTACGAGAGGATCGCACCGCTCGAGCCCACCAGCGCCCCGGTCACGATCAGCAGGTCGTTCGAGAGCATGAAGCCGGTGGCGGCGGCCGCCCATCCCGAGTAGCTGTTGAGCATCGAGACCACCACGGGCATGTCCGCGCCGCCGATCGCCATCACCATGTGCACGCCGAAGGCGAGCGCGATCACGCTCATCACGATGAGCGGCAGCATGCCGTCGCGCCCCGGATGGGCCTGCAGGAACGCGTAGCCGAAGTAGATGACGATGAGCAGCCCGAGCAGGTTCAGCCAGTGGCGGCCGGGCAGCAACACGGGCTTGCCGCTGATGCGGCCGGAGAGCTTGCCGAACGCGATCACCGAGCCCGAGAGCGTCACCGCGCCGATCAGCACGCCGAGGTAGATCTCGATCTCGTGGATCTTCACTTCCGCGGGCGACATGCCGGTGAGTGCCACGGGATCTATGTAGCTCGCGTATCCCACCAGCATCGCGACCAGGCCCACGAGGCTGTGCATGAAGGCGACGAGCTCGGGCATCTGCGTCATCTTCACGGTGCGCGCGAGGTAGAGCCCGACCGAGCCGCCGATGACCAGCGCCACGACGACCCAGGCGATGCCGCCGGGCGCGACACGGCCCGCGATCGAGGCCAGCACGGCGATCGCCATGCCGATCATCCCGTAGAGGTTGCCGCGCCGCGACGACTCGGGGTTGGACAGGCCGCCCAGGCTCAGGATGAAGAGGATGATCGCCGCGAGGTAGGAGATGGAAACCATGGTGCTCGACATGATCTCTCCCCCTATTTGCGGAACATGGACAGCATCCGCTGCGTCACCGCGAAGCCGCCGAACATGTTGATCGCGGTGAGCGCGATGCCGATGACCGCGAGCCACAGGATCACCGCCGGCCGCACTCCCTCGCCGTAGGGCGCGATCTGCACGAGCGCGCCGATGATGATGATGCTGCTGATGGCGTTGGTGACGCTCATGAGCGGCGTGTGCAGCGCGGGTGTGACGTTCCACACCACCATGTAGCCCACGAAGCACGCGAGCACGAACACGGTGAAGTGCCCGAGGAAGGCGGCGGGCGCATAGGCGCCGATGAGGAAGAAGAGGACCGCGGCCACCGCAAACATCACCACCAGCCGGCCGGGCGCCATCGCTTCGCCGCCGCCGTGGCCATGGCCCTTCTTCTCGGCTGCCGCGACGGGCGCCTTCGCCGCGGGCCTGGGCGGTGCCGCCGAGAGCTTCGGCGCCGGCGGCGGCCAGGTGACCGCG
>DATMJE010000062.1:0-9398 GCA_035553995.1 Usitatibacter sp.
GGCCACCGCGCCTGTCAGGGCTGCGGCGAGGCGCTCGGCGCCCGGTACGTGCTCGACGCGGCGATGCGCGCGACGGGCGGAAAGCTGATCGCCGCCAACGCGACCGGGTGCCTCGAGGTCTTCTCGACGCCGTACCCGGAGTCGTCCTGGCAGCTCCCCTGGCTGCACTCTCTGTTCGGCAACGCGCCGGCGGTCGCAACCGGGATCGCCGCGGCGCTCAAGGTGAAGGGCCGCACCGACATTCGCGTGATCGGGCAGGGCGGCGACGGCGGCACGACGGACATAGGCTTCGGATGCCTCTCGGGCATGTTCGAGCGCAACGACGACGTGCTCTACATCTGCTACGACAACAACGCGTACATGAACACCGGCGTGCAGCGCTCCTCGGCCACGCCGCCGGGCGCGCGCACCGCCACCACCGCCGCCGTCGGCAAGGATCCCGGCAACGTGTTCGGCCAGGGCAAGGACGTGCCCGCGATCGCGATCGCCCATGGCATTCCGTATGTAGCGACCGCGACCATCGCCGACCTGCACGACCTCGAAGCGAAGGTGCGGCGCGCGATGCAGGTGCGCGGGGCGCGCTACCTTCACATCCTGGTCCCCTGTCCGCTCGGCTGGGGGCACGGGCCGGAGCTGTCGGTGACCATGGCGCGGCTCGCCTACCAGTCGGGCCTCTTCCCGGTCTACGAGGCGGAGCAGGGCGAGGTCACGAGCGTCGCGAAGATCCGCCATCGCGTGGCGGTCGAGGCCTACCTGCGGCCGCAGAAGCGCTTCGCCCACCTCTTCGATCCGGCCCCGCGGCCGGATGTCATCGCGGCCATCCAGGCGCAGGCCGACCGCAACATCCGCCGCTACGGCCTCGCGGGAAGCGAATCATGATGCGCAAACCGTTCGCCATCACGCTCGATCCGGGCTCGAGCCTCGCCAACCACACCGGCACATGGCGCACCACGCGGCCGGTGTACGTCGACCGGCTGCCGCCGTGCAACGGGGCCTGTCCCGCCGGCGAGGACATCCAGGGCTGGCTCGCGCTGGCCGAATCGGGCGACTACGAAAGCGCGTGGCGCAAGCTCACCGAGGACAACCCGCTGCCCGCCGTGATGGGCCGGGTCTGCTATCACCCATGCGAGAACGCGTGCAATCGCGCGCAGCTCGACGATGCGGTGGGCATCAACTCCGTCGAGCGCTTCCTCGGCGACGAGGCGTTGCGCCGCGGCTGGCAGTTCGAGAACCCGGCGACCCCGAGCGGCGCGCGCGTGCTGGTGGTGGGCGCGGGGCCCTCGGGACTTTCCGCGGCGTACCACCTGGCGCGCCTGGGCCACGAGGTGACCGTGCGCGATGCGGGACCGGTCGCCGGCGGCATGATGCGCTTCGGCATTCCCAAGTACCGCCTGCCGCGCGACGTGCTGCAGGCCGAGATCGACCGCATCGTGGCGCTCGGCGTGAGGCTCGAGCTCGACGCGAAGGTCGAGCGGCTCGGCGAGACCATGGCGCGCGAGCGCTTCGACGCCGCGTTCCTCGCCGTGGGCGCGCACCTCGCCAAGCGCGCATACATCCCCGCGGGCAGCTCGGCGCGGATCCTCGACGCGATCGCGGTGCTGCGCTCCATGGAGGGCGAGGAAAAGCCGCTGCTCGGCCGCCGCGTGGTGGTTTATGGCGGCGGCAACACCGCGCTGGACGTGGCGCGCACGGCCAAGCGGCTCGGCGCCACCGATTCGATCATCGTCTACCGCCGCACGCGCGAGAAGATGCCGGCGCACGATTCCGAGCTCGAGGAAGCGCTGCAGGAAGGCGTGATGGTGAAGTGGCTCTCGACCATCAAGCACGCGGGGGAAACCTCGCTCACGGTCGAGAAGATGGCGCTCGACGACAAGGGCTTTCCGCAGCCCACGGGCGAGCTCGAGACGCTCGAGGCCGATTCGCTGGTGCTGGCCCTGGGCCAGGAAGTCGACCTCTCGCTCCTCGACGGCATCCCCGGCCTGGAGGCGAAGGACGGCGTGGTGCAGGTGGGGCCGGACATGATGACAGCCCACGCGGGCATCTTCGCCGGCGGCGACATGGTGCCCTCGGAGCGCACGGTCACGGTGGCCGTGGGCCACGGCAAGAAGGCCGCGCGCCATATCGACGCATGGCTGCGCAGCACCCGCTACGCCAAGCCCGCTGCGCACGCCGCCGCCACCTTCGAGCGCCTCAACACCTGGTATTACTCGGACGCGCCGAAGACGATACGTCCCATGCTCGACACGCTGCGCCGGCAGTCCACCTTCGACGAGGTGCAGGGCGGCCTCGACGAATCGAACGCGCTCTTCGAGGCGCGGCGCTGCCTTTCGTGTGGCAACTGCTTCGAGTGCGACAACTGTTACGGCGTCTGCCCCGACAACGCCGTGGTGAAGCTGGGTCCGGGCAAGCGCTTCCAGTTCAACTACGACTACTGCAAGGGCTGCGGCATCTGCGCGCAGGAGTGCCCCTGCGGGGCGATCGAGCTGGTGCCGGAAGCGATCTGACCAGGCGCCGCCAGCCTTTCCTTTTCGGGCGCTAAGCCGCCTTCTTCTCCTCCCCGGCCTTCTTCTCTTCCTTCTTCTCCATCGAGAGGCTCAACCCGCCCGCGCCCGAAGGCTCGCCACGCTTGCTCTTCAGCTTGATCGCGAGGCGCAGCTCGTTGGTGGAGTCCGAGTTGCGCAGCGCCTCCTCGTAGCTGATGTGGCCCGCGTCGTAGAGGTCGAAAAGCGCCGCGTCGAACGTCTGCATGCCGAGCTCGCGGGACTTGGCCATGATGCCCTTGATCTCGCTGAACTCGCCCTTGAAGATGCGCTCCGCGATGGTCGGGGTGTTCAGCAGGATCTCGATCGCGGCCTTGCGGCCCTTGCCGCCCTCGGTGCGCACCAGCCGCTGCGAGACGATGGCGCGCAGGTTAGCGGACAGGTCCATGAGGAGCTGGTTGCGGCGCTCCTCGGAGAAGAAGTTGATGATCCGCTCGATCGCCTGGTTGGCGCTGTTGGCGTGGAGCGTCCCCAGGCAGAGGTGGCCTGTCTCGGCGAAGGCGATGGCGTGCTCCATGGTCTCGGGGTCGCGGATCTCGCCGATCAGGATCACGTCGGGCGCCTGCCGGAGCGTGTTCTTGAGCGCGTGGTGCCAGGAGTGCGTATCCACGCCCACCTCGCGATGCGTCACCAGCGACATCTGCGACTGGTGGACGTACTCGACCGGATCCTCCACCGTGATGATGTGCCCCGCGCTGGTGCGGTTGCGGTGGTCGATGAGTGCCGCGAGCGTGGTCGACTTGCCCGAGCCCGTGCCCCCAACGACGAGCACGAGGCCGCGCTTCTCCATGATCACGTGCTTCAGGACCGGCGGCAGCCCCAGCTCCTCGAAGTTGGGGATCTTCGGCGCGATCGTCCGGATCACCATGCCGGTGTGGCGCTGCTGCACGAAGACGTTCACGCGGAAGCGCGACAGCCCCGGGATGGAGATGGCGAAGTTGCACTCCATCTCCTTCTCGAACTCCGCGCGCTGCTCCTCGTTCATGATCGCGTACGCCAGCTCGCGCGTGACCTGCCCGTTGAGGCGCCCCTGGGTGAGCGGCTGCATCTGGCCGTGCGCCTTCATGCTCGGGGGAAAGTCGTGCGAGATGAAGAGGTCCGACCCGCCCTGCTGGCTCATTGCGGCGAGCAGCTTGTGCATGTAAGTCCGTGCCTGTTCCCTGTCCATTCTTTTCGCGTGTGCGCCTGGAGAGGAACCAGCGTGCCGGAGCGCGGCGTTAAAAGCTGTTAAGCATCCGCTTGACAAGTCCGCGCCGAAGCCGCCCAATATGTCGAATATTTTAAACCTTTCGACGCATGAACCGGCACTACCTGCGCTCGATCCCGCGCGAATGGCGCACCATTTCGCGCGCCTTCACCGCGCTGGGCGACGAGCATCGCCAGCGCATCCTGCTCACGTTCGAGAAGGGGGAGCGCCTCAATGCGGGGCGCATCGCCGAGGTGTCGACGCTCTCGCGCCCGACGGTGTCGCACCACCTGAAGCTGCTGCGCGAGGCGGGCGTGCTCTCCTCGGAGAAGATCGGCAAGGAGGTCTTCTACTGGGTCAACAAGCCGTTCCTCGAGCAGTCGCTCGAGGCGGTGCTGGACTACATCCGTAACCGGGCCTGAACGTGAGCGCGAGCCAGTTCCAGCTCCTGCGCGAGCGCCGCTTCGCGCCGCTCTTCTGGACCCAGTTCCTGGGCGCGGCGAACGACAACCTCTTCAAGTTCGCCTTCACGCTGCTCGCCACGTACAAGGCGGCGGATTGGGGCGGGCTGGATCCCGCCGCGGCGTCCTTCGTGATCGGGGCGATCTTCATCGCGCCCTTCGTCCTCTTCTCGGCCACCTCGGGGCAGCTCGCCGACAAGCTCGACAAGGCGCTCGTCATCCGCGCGGTGAAGACTCTCGAGGTAGCGATCATGGCGCTCGCCGCGGCGGGCTTCCTCGCGCGAGCGCCCCTCCTCCTGTACGCGTGCGTTTTCCTCATGGGGCTGCATTCGACGCTCTTCGGGCCGGTCAAGTACGCCTACCTGCCGCAGCACCTGCGCGAGGGCGAGCTCACCGGCGGCAACGGCCTGGTCGAGATGGGCACGTTCGTCGCCATCCTGCTGGGCACGATGGCCGCGGGCTCGATCATGACGACCTCTGTCGGCCCGCAGGCGATCGCGGTCGCGTGCCTCGTCGTGGCGGTCCTGGGACGGATCACCGCGCAGTTCGTGCCCGCCTCGCCTTCCGCCGATCCGGGTCTTGCCATCGAATGGAACCCGATCACGGAGACGATGCGCAACCTTCGCGCCTCCGCTCGCGACCGCGCGCTCTTCCACGCGCTGCTGGGCATCTCCTGGCTGTGGTTCTTCGGCTCCGTGTTCCTGGCTTCGATGGCGCCCTTCGTACGCACGATCCTGCACGGCGACGAGGCGGTGGTGACGGTGCTGCTCGCCGCGTTTTCCATCGGCATCGCGGCCGGGGCGCTCGCCTGCGAGCGGCTTTCCGGGCGCAAGGTCGAGATCGGCCTGGTGCCGTTCGGCTCCATCGGCATGACGCTCTTCGCGCTCGACCTGTGGCTCGCGAGCCGCGGCGCGAGCCCTGCCCTGTGGCACGTGCTCGCCGATCTCTTCGCGCTCGCGTTCTTCAGCGGCCTCTATTCGGTGCCTCTATACGCGATGATCCAGGCCCGGGCCGAGCCGGCCCATCGCGCACGCGTGATCGCGGCCAACAACATCCTCAATGCGCTCTTCATGATCGTGGCGGCGCTCATGTCGGCAGCGCTGCTGCACGCGGGGCTCACGCTGCCGCAGCTCTTCGCGGTGCTGGGATTGATGAACGCAGCGGTGGCCGCGTACATCTACCTGCTGGTGCCCGAGTTCCTGATGCGCTTCCTCTGCTGGCTGCTCATCCACTCGGTCTATCGCCTCGAAAAGCGCGGCCTCGAGAACATCCCCGAATCGGGCCCCGCGGTGCTGGTGTGCAACCACGTGAGCTTCGTCGACCCGCTGGTGATCCTCGCGGCGAGCCCGCGGCCGATACGCTTCGTCATGGACCACCGCATCTTCGCCACCCCCGTGCTGTCCTTCATCTTCCGCACCGGCAAGGCGATTCCGATCGCACCGGCGAAGGAAGATGCGCGCCTGCTCGAGGCCGCCTACGACGCGGTGGCGGCAGCGCTCGAAGAGGGCGAGCTGGTGGCGATCTTTCCCGAGGGGCGCATCACCGATTCCGGCGAGCTCTACCCCTTCCGGCCCGGCATCCGGCGCATCGTCGAGCGCACGCCCGTGCCCGTGGTGCCGCTCGCGCTCAAGGGGCTGTGGGGCAGCTTCTTCAGCCGGCGCTTCGGCGGCCGTGCCATGACGCGGCCGTTCGCGCGCGGGCTCTTCTCCAGGATCGGGCTCGAGGCCGCACCCGCGGTCTCTCCCGCGCGCGTCACGCCCGAGTTGCTGGAGGCGGACGTGCTCGCCATGCGCGGGGAGTGGCGTTGATGTGGCTCGGCCTTGCCATCGGCGCGGTCCTGGGATTCGCCGGCTGGGGCAAGCTGGGGCTCGTGGTCGCGGGCTTCCTCGGCTGGCTCGTGGGGCTCATCGTGCAATCGCAGATCGATGCAAAACGGCGGCGCGCGCAACCGCGGCCGGTCGTCACGCGCGTCGACCGCGTGCAGCTCCTGGAAGCGCGTGTCGCCCAGCTCGAGGCACGGCTCGCGCGGCTGGAAGGCGGTGGCGAGAGCCTGCCCGTTGCAACGGCGGCTGCCGAGGCGTCGCGGGAGGCGCTCGAGGCAACGACACCGATTGCCGCGCCGGCCGCCGCAGAAGGCCTGGCGGGCCCCATTTCGGAGATCGTCGCGCCTGCGATCTCGCCGCCGGCGCCCGCACCTGAAGCGGCACCAGCGCCGGTGGAAGAAGCGCTTCCGCCCCGCAACCGGTTCGTCGCCTGGATGCTCGGCGGCAACGCCATCGCGCGCGTGGGCGTCGTGATCCTTTTCCTGGGGCTTGCCTTCCTGCTCAAGTACGCGGCCGAGCACGCGGTGCTGCCGCCGTGGATGCGAGTCGCCGGCGTTGCCGCGGTTGGCGCGGCCCTCCTTGCGTTCGGCTGGCGGCTGCGGCGCGGACGCAAGGCTTATGCGATCGGTTTGCAGGGCGGCGGCATCGGCGTCCTTTATCTCACCACTTACGCGGCACTGCGCCTCTACGGGCTCGTTTCCGTGCCGGTCGCTTTCGGCGTCATGGCTGCGATCGCCGTGCTGTGCGGCGTGCTGGCGGTCGCCCAGGATTCCCTTGTGCTCGCGGCCTTCGGCGCGGGCGGCGGCTTCCTCGCACCCATCCTCGCTTCCACCGGCTCCGGGGACCACGTCGCGCTCTTCGGCTATTACCTGCTGCTCAATGCCGGCATCGTCGGCATCGCCCTCTTCCGCTCGTGGCGCGCACTCAGCCTCATCGGGGCGGCCTTCACCTTCGTGATCGGCCTCGCGTGGGGCGAGCGGTTCTACACGCCCGCATTCTTCGCCACGACCGAGCCTTTCCTCGTCGCCTTCTTCGTGATGTACGTGGCGGTGGCGGTCGTGCACGCGTGGCGCGAAGCGCCGAACCCGGTTCCGTACATGGACGGCATGCTCGTGTTCGGCATGCCGATCGCGGCTTTCGGCCTGCAGGCGACGATGGTCGCGGATACGGAGTACGGCCTCGCGATTTCCTGCGTCGCGGCCGCCGTCATGTACTTCGCGCTCGCGCTCGCCATACGCGCGCGAACCGCCATGCGGCTGCTCGCGGAATCGTTCTTCGCGCTCGGCGTGGTCTTCGCCACGCTCGCCGTGCCTTATGCGCTGGAGGTCCGGTGGACTTCCGCCGCGTGGGCGCTCGAGGGCGCGGGCGTGGTCTGGATCGCCACGCGCCAGGGCAGGCGCGCCGGCGCCGCATTCGGCCTGGGCCTGCAAGCCGCGGCGGGCTTCATGTTCGCGTGGCGCTATGGCGAGGGCCCGCGCGGCATGGGCGCCATCGACACGATGTTTCTCGGCGCGCTGGTGCTTGCGGTCGCCGGGCTCGTGTCCGCGCGCATGCTGGCCACCGAGCGCGCACTCGTGATCGGGTTCGCGCGGCGCGTTGCGCCGTTCGTCTTCGTGTGGGGCTTCGCGTGGTGGCTGCACGCGGGCGGCCACGAGATCCACACGTACCTGCCGACGGACGTCGAGCTCGCGTCATGGCTTGCGTTCTATGCGGCGAGCGCACTGCTGTTCTCGCTGCTTGCCACGCGCCTTTCCTGGCGCCATGCGACGTGGCCCGCGCGCGGCCTCGTGCCCGTGATGGCCTGGATCCTCATCGTCGCGTACAAGGGTCCGGGGCATCCGTTCGCGGCCTGGGGCCTGCCCGCGTGGGTGCTCGCCGGCATTGCCCACTTCGCGACGCTGCGGCGCCATGAAACGGATGTCCCGGCGTTTTCCCATTACGCGCACGTTGGCGGATGGCTCGTCCTCGCCGCCGCGGGCGCCGCCGAACTGCGCTGGTGGGCGGACCGCTGGACCGATGGAAATGCGTGGACCCTCGCGGCGCTGGTCGCCGTGCCCGCGGCGATGGTGCTCCAGGTTACGTCCCGATCCATGGACTTCCGCTGGCCGATCACGACACATGCGCGCGCCTACCGCCGCGATGCGATGGTCGCGATGGGCGTGGCGGCGGCCGCCTGGATCCTGTACGCAAACGCGGCAAGCGATGGGACGACGGCGCCCGTACCGTACCTGCCGATCTTCAACGCGCTCGATCTTGCGCACCTCCTGGTCGGCGTCGCGGCGGTGCAAGCGTGCGCGGCGCTCAGGCGCACCACGCTCGTGTCCGACGCCGCGCTCGAGCTTCCCATCGCGGCGGGCGCAGCACTCGCGTTCGTCTGGGCCAACGGCGTGCTCCTGCGCACGCTGCATCACTGGGGCGGCATCCCGTACGAGCTCGCGCCGATGATGCGGTCCATGCTCGTGCAGGCCTCTCTTTCGATCTTCTGGACCGTGCTGGCGCTCACGTTGATGGTCTACGCGACGCGCAGCCGCCGGCGCGGCGTGTGGCTCGCCGGCGCGACGCTCATGGCGGCCGTGGTCGTGAAGCTCTTCGTGGCCGAGCTGCGCGACGCGAATGGCGTCGAGCGCATCGTGTCGTTCATCGTCGTGGGACTGCTCATGCTGGCGATCGGGTATTTCGCGCCCGTGCCGCCTCGCGATGCACAGGCAGGCACCCCATGAGAACGGATGCGGACGTAACGGCGACACCGTCGGCCGCGCTGGACCCGGCATGCGCCGTCGCGGTACAGCCTCTGCGGTTCGTGCCGGGAATCCTGATGGGCCTGATCGCGGTGGCGATGCTGATCCACGGTCCCATCGCGCAGTCAGTGCGTTACCACGAGTTCGCCGATGTGAGCGTGTGGCTGGGCATCGGGCACGCGGCCGACGTGCTCTCCAACCTGCCATTCGCCATCGTCGGCATCTGGGCGCTATGGCGCCGCCGTGCCGGCGTGGCATGGACCGCGTTCGATGCCGCGCTCGTGCTCACCGCGATCGGATCCGCGTACTACCACGCGTCTCCGGACGATGCACGGCTCGTGTGGGACCGGCTGCCCATCGCGCTCGCCTGCGCCGCGCTGCTCGCGGCCGTTCGTTCGGAAACGCGCGGCACCGCCGAGCTGCCCATGTTGGCGGCACTTTGCGCGGTGGCGATCGCAAGCGTCTTATGGTGGCGCGTGACCGGCGACCTGCGCCCTTACCTGCTGCTGCAGGGCGCACCGCTGCTGCTCGTTCCCTTCTGGCAATGGCAAGGCGGCGCGCCACGGCGTGCGCGAGCGCTCTTCGGCATCGCGATTGCCGGCTATGTCGCCGCGAAGGCCTGCGAGGTGTTCGACCACGAGATCCTCGCC
>DATMJE010000063.1:0-12923 GCA_035553995.1 Usitatibacter sp.
CGCCACGGCGCGCTTGGGACGGCTGCAAAGCCCATCATTCTACCCTCTGCGCCGGATTAGAATGCGCCATGCCCGCGCCGCGAATCCTGTTCGTGAAGCTCTCGTCGCTCGGCGACGTGGTGCACAACCTGCCCGCGGTGAGCGACCTGCGGCAGTCCCGGCCCGCAGCCCATGTCGCCTGGGCGGTCGAGGAGGCCTACGCGGGTCTCGTGAGCCTTCACCCGGGCGTGGACGAGGTCATCCCCGTGGCGATGCGCCGGCTGCGGCGCGCGCCCTTCGACCGCAAGGCGTGGGGCGACTGGCGCACGTCGCGAAGCGCCATCGCAAAGGGCAGTTGGGATTACGTGGTCGACACACAGGGCCTCATCAAGAGCGCCATCGTGGCCCGCCGCGCACACGCACCGGTGTTCGGGCTCGATGCAGCGAGCGCGCGCGAACGCCTCGCGGCGCGTTTCTACGACGTGAGCTTTCGCGTGCCGCGCGCGATGCATGCGGTCGAGCGCAACCGCGCGCTCGCGGCGCAGGTCTTCGGACACGCGATCGACCAGCCCGCGCGCTACGGCCTGGTGAAGCCCGCGATGCCGCCCGGCTGGGTCCCGCCGCGGCCGTACGTGGTGCTGCTCCACGCCGCGAGCCACGCACGCAAGCGCTGGGCGGACGAGCGCTGGATCGCGCTCGGGCAGATCCTCGCCGCGACCGGGTACGCCACGATCCTCCCGGGCGGCACCGCGGAGGAGCGTGCGCACGCGGCCCGCCTTGCCGCCGCCATTCCCGATGCGATTGCGGCCCCTGCCACGACGATCGCGGAAGCGGCAGGGCTGCTCGCGCACGCTTCGCACGTGGCCGGAGTGGACACCGGGCTCACGCACCTCGCCGTGGCGCTCGGCCGTCCGACGGTGGGCATCTACTGCGCGACGCGCCCCGAGCTCACGGGGCTGCATGGCGTCAACGCCGTGAACCTCGGCGCCCCGGGCGCGCCGCCCGATGCGCAGGCCGTGGCGGAAGCGCTGGCATACGTGCCGCCGGCCATGGAGGCGTCGGGAGACATGGCTCCGGAGGTCGAGGCGTCGGGATACGAATACGTGCCGCCGACGGCCGAAGACGGCCCCGCGCCGCCGGGATACGTGCCGCCCACGGCATGACGCGGTTCCTGTACGCAGCCGCGTGGTGGCTCGCCACGCCGTTCGTGGTCGCGCGGCTGCTGTGGCGATCGCGCCGCCAGCCCGGTTATGCCGGGCACATCGGCGAGCGCTTCGGCCGCTACGGCCGGATCGAGCGCGCGCCGCGCATCTGGGTGCATGCGGTCTCCGTGGGCGAGACGCGCGCCGCGGCCCCGATCGTCGAGGCACTGTGCGCCAGGTGGCCCGCGCACCGCATCCTCCTCACCCACATGACGGCGACGGGGCGCGCCACGGGCGCGCAGGTCTTCGGCGGCCGCGTGGAGCAGGCGTGGCTGCCGTACGACCATCGCTTCGCGGTGCGCGGTTTCCTGCGCGCCTTCCGGCCCGAGCTCGGCATCCTGCTCGAGACCGAGATCTGGCCGCGGCTCGTCGCCGAGTGCGCCGCGGCGGGTGTCCCGCTCGTGCTCGCGAACGCACGCCTCTCGGAGCGCTCCGCGCGGCGCTACGCGCGGTTTCCGCGCTTCACGCGCGAGACGCTGCGCGCGTTGCGCGGCATCGCCGCGCAGACCGCGGCGGACGCGCGCCGCTTTCGCGAGCTCGGCGCCGAGGCCGTCGCGGTGACGGGCAACGTGAAATTCGACGTGGCGATTCCCGCAGCGATGCTCCAGCGCGGGGAGGCGATGCGCGCCATGCTGGGTGCATCGCGCATCGTGTGGATCGCCGGCAGCACGCGCGAGGGCGAGGAGGCGCTGCTGCTCGATGCCTTCGCCGCCATCGACGATCGCCGCGTGCTGCTGGTGATCGTGCCGCGGCATCCCGAGCGCTTCGACGGCGTGGCGGCACTGGCCCGCGAGCGCGGATACGAGGTCGCGCGCCGCAGCGAGGGCCTCGCCGTGAACCCGGCGGTGCGCGTGGCGATCGGCGACTCCATGGGCGAGATGCTCGCCTACTACGCCGCCGCGGACGTGGTCCTCATGGGCGGGAGCATCCTCGCGTATGGCAGCCAGAACCTGATCGAGCCCTGCGCGCTCGGCAAGCCCGTGATCGTGGGGCCTTCCACCTTCAACTTCGAGGAAGCGGCCGACGGTGCCATCGCGGCCGGTGCGGCCCTGCGGGTGCGCGACGCGCCGGCGGCCATGGCCGCGGCGCTGGCGATCTCGCACGATGCGACGCGGCGCGAGGCGATGGGAGAAGCGGCACGCGCCTTCGTGGCCGCGCATCGCGGTGCCGTTGCGCGGCTGGTCGCGTGGCTGGAACCGCTGCTGCCCGCGGCGGCCAATGCCGCCGATGTGACGGCCACTGCCACCGATGCGGCGCAGCCGCCGCGCGGCTAGTGCGCCAGCGCGCGATTGACCGCGGCGATGTCCTCTTCGGCGAGCTGTCCGGTCGCCTGCTTGAGGCGCAGCGTGTTCAGCAGGTAGTTGTAGCGCGCCTGCTGCAGGTCGCGCCGCGTCTGGAACACCTGCTGCTGCGCGTTCAGCACGTCCACGCTGGTGCGCACGCCCACGTCGCGGCCGAGGATGGTGGAATCGAGCTGGCTCTGCGTCGAGACGAGCGCCTGCTCCAGCGCCTTCACCTGCGAGATGCCTGCCGTCACGTTGAGGTAGGCCGCGCGCACCGACTGCGCCACGTTGCGCTTCTGCGATTCCAGGTCCTCGGAGGCGCGGTCTCGAAGGGCGACCGCTTCGCGCACGCGCGACTGCGTGAGGCCGCCGGTGAAGAGCGGCACCGACAGCGTGATGCCCACGGAGGCGTCATTGCCCACGGCCGATATGCCGGGTGACGACCGCGTGGGATCGATGCCGTGCGAAGCGCTGGCTGAGAAGTCGAGCGTCGGCAGGTAGCCCGCACGCTGCCGGCCGATCTCCTCCTGCGCGATCTCGTAGGACGCACGCGCGATCGCGATCGCGTAGCTCGAATCGGCCGCGGCCCTGACCCATTCCTCGATGTCCGCCGGCGTGGGTGTCGCGAGCGTGAGCGGCTCGCGCAGCGGCGTGAGGCCGTCCGGGATCTTGCCCAGCAGCACCACCAGCGCGCGTCGCTTGATCTCGAGGTCCGCCTGGTCGGAAATCTCCTTGGCCACCGCCTGGTCGTAGCGCGCCTGCGCTTCGAGCGTGTCGACGATGGTGGCCGTGCCGACCTCGAAGTTGCGCTTGGCCTGGGCGAGCTGCTCGGAGATCGCCGTCTTCTGCGAGCCCGACAGCGCCACGTTGTCCTGCGCGAGCAGCACGTCGAAGTAGGCCTGCGCGAGGCGAAGCGCGAGATCCTGCTGCGCGCTCGCGAGCACCGACTCGGCCTGGAGCACCTGCTTCTCGGCCTGCGAGATGGCGATCCAGTTCTGCAGGCGGAAGATCGGCTGCGAGAGCGTGACCGCCGCGCTCGTGGTGTTGAATTCCAGGTCGGGAATGCCGCGGCGCGAGACCCAGTTGCGGAAGGCGTTGCCGCTCACGGCCGCTTGTGGAAGGTAGGTGGAACGGGCCTGGGGCAGCCGCTCCACGGTCGCTGCGTACTGCGCGCGCGCCGACTGGTAGACGGAATCGGTGACGAGGGAATCGCGGTAGAGGGTGAGCAGGTCGGCAGCGCCGGCCTGGCCCGCGGCGGCCAGGAGCAGCGCCGCGGCAAGGATGCGTATCTTCATCTAGAACCGGAAGCGCGACGGCTCGGCCGCGTTCACGAGGGGCTTGAGGACGGTTTCGAAAAGCTCGGTGTGCTGGAAGGCGCCGGCAACGGGCTCGCGCACCAGCACCGCCTTCATCACGGGAAGGTCGCCCACCACGGCGAAGAGCCGCCCGCCGGGAGCCAGCCGCTCGAGGAATGCCTGCGGCAGCACGGGCGTGGAGCCGGTCAGCACGATCACGTCGTAGGTCGCTTCCGTGAGCGGCGCGCGGGCACTGTCGCCCTGCAGCAGCGTCACGTTGGCGATGCCGGCCGTGCGCAGGTTGGCAGCGGCACGCGCCTGCAGCTCCGGATGGATCTCGGCGCTCGTCACCTGCCGCGCCCGGCTCGCGAGGAGCGCGGTGAGATATCCCGAGCCCGTGCCCACCTCGTAGACCGTCTCCTGCGGCTGCAACATGATCTCCTGCAGGATGCGGGCCTCGATCTTCGGCTGCAGCATCGACTCGCCGTGGCCCAGCGGCAGCTCGAGGTCCGCGAACGCGAGCGCGCGGTGCTCCGGCGGCACGAACTCCTCGCGCTTCACGCGCGACAGCAGCTCGAGGACCGTGGGATCGAGCACCTCCCAGGGCCGGATCTGCTGCTCGATCATGTTGAAACGGGCTTGTTCAATGTTCATGGAGGCGCGGGCAGCGAGCCCGGGAGGCGGGTGGCAAAACGAATGTGGATTGTAGCAAAGCGCGCTTTGCGCCCGTATTGCGCCCAGGCATCGAAATCGCCATTTCGTCGTGCCGATTCCCGCTTTCGCCCAATCCAAAATCGGGACGTACCCCATTTCCCGTATAGCGGAACTGCGTCCCGCCATGTGGTAAATCGGGTCCGTCCCGATTTTCCGCATGGCGGAACGAGCTAGTCGAGGGTGCGCTGGTAGCGCAGGAGGGCGACGCCGGTGACGACGGCCAGGATGGCGGCGAGGGGCCAGATGCTCGGCGCGATGTCGGCCAGGCCGCTGCCCTTCAGCAGCACGCCGCGGACGATGCGCAGGAAGTGGGTGAGCGGAAGCACCTCGCCCAGCACCTGCGCCCATTCCGGCATGCCGCGGAACGGGAACATGAAGCCCGACAGCAGCATCGACGGCAGGAAGAAGAACATCGTCATCTGCATCGCCTGCATCTGGCTCCTGGCGAGCGTGGAGAAGGTGAAGCCCACGGCGAGGTTGGTGGCGATGAAGAGCACCAGCACGGCGGACAGCAATGCCAGGCTGCCCACCACCGGCACATCGAACACGAACACGGCGGCGAGCAGGATCACCGCCACCTGCACGTAGCCGATGAGGATGTACGGCACGATCTTGCCGATCATCACCTCCAGCGGCCGCACGGGCGTGGCGAGCAGGTTCTCCATCGTTCCCCGCTCGCGCTCGCGGGTCATCGCGAGCGCCGTCATCATGACCATCGTCATGGTGAGGACGACGCCCATGAGGCCGGGCACGATGTTGTACTGCGTGACGCCTTCGGGGTTGTAGCGGCGGTGCACGCGCAGCTCGAACGCGGGCGGCCGCGACTGCAGCCCGGCGAGCGGGCCGGTGAGGTCGTGGTCGAGCGCGGTCAGGTTCACCTGCTGCACGGCGGCGAGCGCATTGCTCGTTGCCGCGGGATCGGTGGCATCGGCTTCGATGAGCACGGCGGGCCGCTCGCCCCGTT
This sequence comes from Usitatibacter sp., assembly GCA_035553995.1. GTDB lineage: Bacteria > Pseudomonadota > Gammaproteobacteria > Burkholderiales > Usitatibacteraceae > Usitatibacter. The sequence continues at coordinate 5,438 of DATMJE010000063.1, forward strand.
GCAGCCGGCGCGAGAAATCGGCCGGGATGTGCAGCACGAACTGCACCTCGCCGCGTGCGATCAGGCGATCGGCCGCCTCCTCGCCCGCGGGCTGCGCCACCACGCGGAAATAGCCGCTGTTCTCCAGGGCGCGCACGAGCGAGCGGCTGAAAGGGCTCGCCTCGCCCGCGACCACCGCCGCGGGAAGCCCCTTCGGATCGAGATTGATCGCGAAGCCGAACAGCACGAGCTGCATCACGGGCACGCCGATCATCATGGCGAAGGTGAGCCGGTCGCGGCGCACCTGCACGAACTCCTTCGCGAGGACAGCCATGAAGCGATGCCAGGCGAACATGGGCTCAGTGGGGCATGAGGTGGATGAACACGTCCTCGAGACCGGGCTGGACGCGCTTCAACGCGAGCCCTTCGCGCGCGAGCGGACCCACCGCGGCCTCCAGCGCCGCGGCGTCGGTGCCGCTCACGTGCAGCGCGGTGCCGAACGGCACCACCATCTCGACCCCCGGCAGCGTGCGCAGGCGTGCAGCGAGATCCATGAGGCCGTCGCCCTCGATCGACCACGTGGACAGCCCCGCCCGCGCGATCACCTCGGCCGCGGTGCCGTGCGCGAGGAGCTTGCCGTACGCGATGTACGCCACCGCGTGGCAGCGCTCGGCCTCGTCCATGTAATGCGTGCTCACCAGCACCGTGATGCCGTCGTGCGCGAGCGCGTGGATGTGTTCCCAGAAGTCGCGCCGCGCGCCGGGGTCGACGCCGGCGGTGGGCTCGTCGAGGAGGAGCAGCTTCGGGTCGTGCAGCAGGCAGGCCGCGAGCGCGAGGCGCTGCTTCCAGCCGCCCGAGAGCGTGCCCGCGAGCTGCGCGCGCCGCTCGGTGAGCCCGAGCCGCTCCAGCGCCGCGGCGATGCGGCGCGAGCGGTCCGGCACGGCGTACATGCGCGCGACGAACTCGAGGTTCTCCTCGATCGACAGGTCCTCGTAGAGGCTGAAGCGCTGCGTCATGTAGCCCACCTCGCGCTTGATGCGTGCGGACTCGCGCAGGATGTCGAAACCGAGGCACGTGCCGCGGCCCTCGTCGGGGGTGAGCAGCCCGCACAGCATGCGGATGGTGGTGGTCTTGCCGCTGCCGTTCGGGCCGAGGAAGCCGTAGATCTGGCCGCGGCGCACGGCGAGCGAGACGTGGTCCACGGCCACCTTGCCGCCGAAGCGCTTGGTGAGGCCCTCGACCTCGATCACGGCGGGTTCCGCGCTCACGGCAGCGTCACGTCCACGGGCTGCCCGGGATGCAGGCGCACGGCGTCGCCCGCAGCGGGCCTCGCTTCGACGAGGAAGACCAGCTTCGCGCGCGAATCCTTGCTGTAGATGATGGGCGGGGTGTACTCGGCCTGTGTCGCGATGAAGGTGATCGGTGCGCGGATGGCGGCGCCGCAGCCATCGCAGGCGATCGCGACTTCCTGCCCGGTCTGCAGCGAGCCGAGGCGGCGCTCCTCGACGAAGAAGCGCACCTTCACGTTCGCGGGCGGCAGCAGCGACACGACCGGCGCGCCCGCGGGCACCCACTCGCCGAGCACGAAGAGCGTATCCGTGACACTGCCCTCCACCGGAGCGGCGACCGTCTTCTGGCGCAAGCGCCAGTCCGCTTGCGCGAGCGCCTCGCGAGCGGCGGCCGCCTCCGCCTGCGCCGCGCGAATCTCGCCCTCGCGAAAGCCCAGGCGTGCGGTGGCGAGGTCCGCGCGCAATTCGGCGACGCGATTGCGGTCGCGATCGCGCGTGGCGCGCGCGGCGTCGAGGCTGCTGTGGCTCACGAAACCCTTGGCGACGAGGTCCTGCGTGCGCTGCAGCTCCTTCTCCGAGAAGGCCGCGGCGGCCTCGGCCTGCGCGAGCTGCGCCTGCGTGGAGGCGATCTCGGTGGGACGCTTGCCGCTTTCGAGGTCCTGGACCTGGAGCTGCGCCTTGCGCGCGCGGGCGAGCGCTTCGCGCCTGGCGGCTTCCTCGCTCTCGGCTTCGAGCGCGAAGAGCGGCGCTCCGGCCTCCACCGGGCGCCCGCGCGCGGTATCGAGGCGCACGAGCGTGCCCGCGAAAGGTGCGGCCACGCGCACGAACTCGCCCTCGACATAGCCCTGCAGGCTCGCCGGCTCGCGCCTGCCGCACGCCACGGTCAACGCGAGCACGAGCACGCAAAGAAGGGCTCGTCTCATGGGCGCCGCCGTGCGGCGGTCTTCGCGCGGGACGGCTCGCCATCCGGTGCAAGCGCGCGCAGGGCAAGCTCGATGCGCTCGTCGATGGCGGCATCGCTGACGAGCCCCCGGGCGAGCGCCTTGCCGGCGCGCTCCCCCTCCACGGCGCCGGCGAACAGGATCGGCGCCGCGATGGAGCCCGCGCACATGCCGATCGCCTGCGGCACCGGCATCGCCCGCAGCTCGCCCACCGCCTGCGCGTGCGCGATCAATCCCTGCAGCAGCATGAGGTGGCGCGGCATGTTCTCGCGCAGGAACCCCGCGGCGATCGCATCGCCGCAGAGGGAATCGGCCAGCACGCGCGAGATGAAGGCCCGGTGGTCGCGCAGGAAGCGTCCCAGCACGCGCAATGCGGCGCGCAGGTTGTGCACCGGGCCCACCTCGCGCGCGGACTCGAGCGTCACGTGCAGGAACATGTCCTCGTACGTGTGCTGCAGCAGGGCGCGCAGGAACGCCTCGCGGGTGCGGAAGTGGTAGTGGAACATGCCCGGGTTCACGCCGGCCGCTTCGCACACCTCGCGGATGGTGATGCCCGCGCAGCCGCGCGACGGCAGCAGCTCGCGGCCCGCGGCGATGAGGGCGCGGTCGAGGTTCCTCGAGGGACGCGGCGGCATTGCTGAAACTATGCGCCTGACTAGTTATGGCGTCAACCGCCTTGACGCAACGCCTCCGCTCGCGCAAATTGCACGGCCCGCACCGTCGCCCCGCCATGTCCCCCGCCGAAGATCTCGCGCGCGCCCAGGAGCTGCTCGCCGAAGGCCGCCGCAGCGAAGCACGCACGCTCCTCGAGCGCATCTGCGCCGCGCAGCCCGGCAACGTTGCCGCGCAGCGAACGCTTGCCGACGTCGAGCTGCAGGATGGCGATGCGGCGGGCGCCCTCGCCCGCGCGGAGCGCGTTGCCGCGACCGACGACGAGGCGATGTTCGTCGCCGCCCGCGCCGAGGATGCGCTCGGGCGCTACGCGGCTGCGCGCGACCGCCTGCTCGCCCTGCGCGCGCGCCTGCCGCGCACCACCGGGGCACTCGAGCTGATGCTCGGATTGGCCTACCACAGGCTGGGCGACGCCGCCCATGCGATCCCGGCGCTGCAGCTCGCATTCGACCTCAATCCCGAGGTCACGGCGGCGTCGAAGAACCTGGCGGCCGCATACGCAGCGGCAGACCGCCTGGACGACGCGCGCACGGTGCTCAAGCGCGCGCTCGGGCGCCTGCCGAACGATGCCAGCCTGTGGGTGCGGCTGGCCGCGCTCGAGATCCATTACGGCGACGCCCCTGCCGCACTCGCCGCCCTTTCGAGTGCGGTGCAGGCAATGCCCGCCTCGCCCGTGACGTGGCGCGAGATCGGATATGCGTTTGCGGACCTGTGGAAATACGACGAGGCCGATCGCGCCCTGGGACTCGCCTCGGCGCTCGATCCGGGCGAGCCGCGCATCGAGACCCATCGGGCGTTCGTGCGCCAGGAGCTGGGCGACATTCGCGGTGCGCTGCGCTCGCTGCAGGCCGCGGTGGCGCGCGAGCCCGCGAACATGCGCGCCGTGGTGAGCGAGCGGCTGATGCTGCCGCAGGTCTACGAGGACGTGCAGGAGGTCGCGCGGTGGCGCGCGCGCTACGAAGCGGGCCTCGCCGACATCGAGCAGCGGATCGAGGCGTGGCTGCCGCAGGCGAGCGAGATCTTCGAGCTCAACCGCCACAACTTCCTGCTGGCCTACCAGGGCGAGGACGACCGCGAGCTGCAGCGGCGCTATTCCGCCTTCCTCGCGCGCATCCTCGAGCGCGCCCGCCCCGAGTGGCGCGCGGGACGGCCGGCGACCTTCCGCGGCGACAGGCGCCTGCGCGTGGGATTCGTCGGCAGCCTGTTCCGCGACTGCACCGCGGGCCGCTACTTCGAGCGCTGGATCACCGGGCTCGACCCGGCGCGCTTCGAGCGCTTCGTCTACCACACGGCGCCCGTGGCCGATGCGTATACCCAGCGCATCGCCGCGGCGAGCGAGCACTTCGGCACCATGCGCGCCGGCACCGAGGACACGGCCATGCGCATCTTCGCCGACGACCTCGACGTGCTCGTGCAGCCGGAGGTGGGCATGAACGCGCTCACGTACGAGATCGCGGCCCTGCGCCTGGCGCCGGTGCAATGCGCGGGCTGGGGCCACCCGGTCACCACGGGCAGCGATGCGGTGGATGCCTATTTCACCAGCGAGCCCATGGAGCCGCCCGACGCGGACTCGCATTATGTCGAGCGACTCGTGCCGCTGCCCGGAATCGGCGTGAGCTACTCGATGCCCGAGCCGCTCCCACCGGCACCGCGCGCGCAGCTCGGTCTTCCGGACGGGCGGCGCATCTACATGTGCGCGCAGTCGCTCTTCAAGGTGCATCCGGAGATGGACGACCTCTTCGCCGGCGTGATCGCGCACGATCCCGAGGGCGTGCTGGTGTTCTTCCAGGCGCTGGGCCGCTTCGCCACCGAATCGCTCGCCGGGAGGCTGCAGCGTGCGTTCGCGCGCCGCGGCATCGCCCCGCGCGGGCAGCTCAAGTTCCTGCCGCGCCTGGAGAGCGGGCATTTTCGCCGTGCCCTCGCCGCGGCCGACGTGGTGCTGGACACCGTGCGCTGGTCCGGCGGCAACACCAGCATCGACGCTTTCGCGGCCGGTACTCCGGTCGTGACCCTGCCCGGTCGCTTCATGCGCGGACGGCAAACGGCCGGCATGCTCGCGTTGATGGGGCTGCCGGAGCTGGTCGCCGCGAGCCCCGAGGACTACGTGCGCCTCGCCGTCGAGATCGCGCGCAACCGCGACCGCAACATGCTGCTGCGCCGTGCCATCGCCGAGCGCCGCGGCGTGCTGTTCGACCAGCCGGCACCCCTCGCGGCCTTCTCGGAGGCGCTGCTCAGGCTCGGCGCAGGCATGCGCTGACGGGTCCCTCCCGTTGCTATACTGTCCCTTCAACGCAGGGGTCCGGCCCAACAGGCGCGCCGGTGAGAGAGTCCCTTCGAACCTGATCCGGGTCATGCCGGCGTAGGGAGCGTGAGTGCAGCCCCACCACCCGCTCCTTGCGTCGAGTCCACCCGAAGGAGCTGCCATGAACGCCCATCCCAAGTTCCTCGCCACGACCGCGCACGTCGACGAGGCCGCCATCCAGCCGCTGCCGCGCTCGCGCAAGGTCTACGTGCAGGGCTCGCGGCCCGACATCCGCGTGCCGATGCGCGAGGTCTCCCAGTCGGACACGCCGGCCTCCTTCGGTGCGGAGAAGAATCCCCCGGTGTACGTGTACGACACGAGCGGTCCGTACACGGATCCGGCGGCGCGCATCGACATCCGCTCGGGGCTCATGCCGCTTCGCGCTGCATGGATCGAAGAGCGCGGCGATACCGAGCTGCTCGAAGGACCCAGCTCGCAGTACGGCCGGGAGCGCCTCGCCGACCCGAAGCTCGCCGAGTTGCGCTTCCAGCTCAAGCGCACGCCGCGCCGCGCGAAGGCCGGCCGGAACGTGACGCAGATGCACTACGCGCGCCGCGGCATCGTGACTCCCGAGATGGAGTTCATCGCCATCCGCGAGAACCTGCGGCGGCGCGAGTACCTGGAGGAGCTGCGCTCGTCGGGGCCGCTCGGCATCCGCATGGCGGAGCTCCTCGGGCGCCAGCATCGCGGCGAATCGTTCGGTGCCGCGATTCCCGCCGAGGTCACGCCGGAATTCGTGCGCGACGAGGTGGCGCGCGGACGCGCGATCATCCCGGCGAACGTGAACCATCCGGAGAGCGAGCCGATGGTCATCGGGCGCAACTTCCTGGTGAAGATCAACGCCAACATCGGCAACTCCGCGGTCACCTCGTCGATCGCCGAGGAAGTCGACAAGATGACGTGGGCGATCCGCTGGGGCGGCGACACGGTGATGGACCTGTCCACCGGCCGGCACATCCACGAGACGCGCGAATGGATCGTGCGCAATTCGCCCGTCCCCATCGGCACGGTGCCGATCTACCAGGCGCTGGAGAAAGTCGACGGCCGCGCGGAGGAGCTCACCTGGGAGATCTTCCGCGACACGCTCGTCGAGCAGGCCGAGCAGGGCGTGGACTACTTCACCATCCACGCCGGCGTGCGCCTGCCCTTCGTGCCGCTCACGGCGAACCGCATGACGGGCATCGTCTCGCGCGGCGGCTCGATCATGGCCAAGTGGTGCCTCGCGCACCACCGCGAGTCGTTCCTGTACGAGCGCTTCGAGGAGATCTGCGAGGTCATGAAGGCCTACGACGTCTCGTTCTCGCTGGGCGATGGCCTGCGTCCCGGCTCCATCTACGACGCCAACGACGAGGCGCAGCTCGCGGAGCTGCGCACGCTGGGCGAGCTCACCACCATCGCGTGGAAGCACGACTGCCAGGTGATGATCGAAGGCCCCGGCCACGTGCCGATGCAGCTCATCAAGGAGAACATGGACCTCGAGCTCGAGCAGTGCCACGAGGCGCCGTTCTACACGCTGGGCCCGCTCACCACCGACATCGCGCCCGGCTACGACCACATCACCAGCGGCATCGGCGCGGCGCAGATCGGCTGGTACGGCACGGCGATGCTCTGCTACGTCACGCCGAAGGAGCACCTGGGGCTGCCCGACAAGGAGGACGTGAAGGAAGGCATCGTCACGTACAAGATCGCCGCCCACGCGGCCGACCTCGCCAAGGGCCATCCGGGCGCGCAATTGCGCGATAACGCCTTATCGAAGGCGCGCTTCGAATTCCGCTGGCAGGATCAATTCAATCTCGGGCTCGATCCGGACACGGCGAAGGAATTCCACGACGAGACGCTGCCGCAGGACGGCGCCAAGGTGGCGCACTTCTGCTCGATGTGCGGGCCGCACTTCTGCTCGATGAAGATCACGCAGGACGTGCGCGACTACGTCGAACACGGAATGAAGGAGAAAGCGGTCGAGTTCGTGAAGAAGGGCGCGGAGCTCTACAGCAAGCCTACTTAGTCTTCATGAAGAGCTCGTCCGGATTGAAGGGCACGGCGCCGTATTCGAGCGTGCCGAGGATCCGGTAGGGCGCGTCCTTCGTGGCCTTGGGCTCGCGCGCGAGGTCGAGGAGCTTGTGCGGGGCCATGGGATTGCCCTCGGCGTCGCGGATCACCATCACGCGCGGCAGGAGGCGCTTGGTCAGGTTCTGCGCGATCACGACGCCCACCTCCCGGGTATTGAGCTCGACCAGGCTGCCGACCGGGAAGATGCCGATGCAGCGGATGAATTGCTCGACGAGGTGCGCGTCGAAGAATAC
>DATMJE010000064.1:0-5383 GCA_035553995.1 Usitatibacter sp.
CACCCGTTCGATCGCGTTCATGAGGCGCCGGGATGCGTCCTGCTCGCCCAGGTGCTCGAGCATCATCGAGACGGTCCAGAAGGTCGCGATCGGGTTTGCCACACCCTTGCCCGTGATGTCGAAGGCCGAGCCGTGGATCGGCTCGAACATCGAAGGAAACTTGCGCTCCGGATTCAGGTTCGCCGTGGGCGCGATGCCCAGGCTGCCCGAGAGCGCCGCAGCGAGGTCCGAGAGGATGTCCGCATGCAGGTTCGTGGCCACCATCACGTCGAGCGTCTGGGGCTTCAGCACCATGCGAGTGGTCATCGCGTCCACCAGCTCGCGATCGGTCTTCACGTCGGGGAACTGCTTGGCGACCTCGAAGAAGATCTCGTCCCACATGACCATGCCGAAGCGCTGCGCGTTGGACTTGGTGACGAGCGTGAGGTGCTTGCGGGGCCGCGCCTGCGCCAGCCTGAAGGCGAACCGATGGATGCGCTCGACGCCCGCGCGCGTGAACACGGCGACTTCCGTGGCGGTCTCGATCGGCAGTCCCTTGTGCGCGCGCCCGCCCATGCCCGCGTACTCGCCCTCGGAGTTCTCGCGGACCACGACCCAGTCGATGTCCTTCGCATTCGCGAGCGGACTCTTCACGCCGGGAAGCACGCGCGTGGGCCGCACGTTCGCGTACTGGTCGAAGCCCTGGCAGATGGGCAGCCGCAGGCCCCAGAGCGAAATGTGGTCGGGCACCTTCTGGCTTCCGACCGCGCCGAAGAGGATTGCGTTGAACTGCTTGAGCTTCTCGAGGCCGCCCTCGGGAATGTAGGCGCCGTGCTCGAGGTAGCGCTGCGAGCTCCAGTCGAATTGCTCGACCTCGAAACGGAAGCTGCCGTCGGAAGTGGCGATGGTCTCCAGCACTTCGAGTCCCGCGTTGACGACCTCGGGCCCGATGCCATCTCCGCCGATGGCGGCGATCTTGTGCGTTCGCATGAATCCTCCCTGGGACGAGGAATGATTCTATCAACCCCGCACGAATGGAAAGGGCCCCGAAGGGCCCTTTCGGCTACGCCGCGACGCGGCGCTTGTATTCGTTCGTCCGGGTGTCGATCTCGATCCGGTCCCCGGTCTCGCAGAACGCGGGAACCTGGACCAGGTGGCCGGTGGCGAGCTTGGCGGGCTTGAGCACCTTGCCCGACGTGTCGCCGCGCACCGCGGGCTCGGTGTAAACGACCTCGCGCACGATCGTGGTGGGCATCTCGAAGGAAATGGCGCGGCCCTCGTAGAAGAGCGCTTCGCCGCTCATGCCGTCCTCGAGGTAGTTCACCGCGTCGCCGAGGCTTTCCTTCTCGATGTCGATCTGGTTGTACTCCGGATCCATGAAGACATACATCGGATCGGCGAAGTACGAGAAGGTGACTTCCTTCTTCTCGAGCACGAGGAGCTCGAACTTCTCGTCGGCCTTGTACACGGTCTCCATGTTGGAGCCGTTGAGAAGGTTCTTCATCTTCATCTTCATGGTGGCGGCGTTGCGGCCACCCTTGTTGTATTCCGCCCTGAGCACGACCATGGGGTCCTTGCCCACCATGATCACGTTGCCGCTGCGCAGTTCCTGTGCCGTCTTCATAGTCTCGTCCGTATCTGGTTTCCTGCCGTCGCAACTGAGGCGGTACGGCATCCGAAAGTTGCTGACCTGGCGTCGAGGACCGGCTTCGCCGGCCGCTCCAACGGCCTCTCCCCGTGTTCCTGCGTGTTCTTGCTGTTGGCGTTTGCCGCGGTGCGGCGTGTTCTTGTCGTTATCTGCAAAAAGCCAATCATTCTAACACGTTATCGACGAAATCGACCATTTCACCTGCAAGATCGCGGCGCGCGGCAAGCCGGTTCGCCCAGTCCACCGCGTGCTCCGAAAGGGCCTCCCGGCGTGCGGTGAACTCGGCCCAGGCGCCCGCAAGGCCGGGTGGCACCGTGGCGGGCTCCGGGCCCCCCTCGCGGCGGTTCCAGGCTTCCCAGAGGCCGGTCACGGCGGCGGCCTGTTCGCGTGAAAGTCCCGCGGTGTAGCGCGCGAGGAACGCTGCCAGCTTGATCCAGTGGGCGCCGTCGTCGGTCGGATAGATGTGCCAGGCGAAAGGCCGCGCCGCCCACTGCGCGCGAACGAAGGAATCCTCCCCGCGCACGAAATTCACGTCGCAGGCCCACAACAGCACGTCGTAATCGTCCTGCGGCATGAAGGGCACCACGATCACCTCGGCCTCGCGCCGCCCCCCGCCGGATTGTTCGTTGCGCCGGATGGTGTCGTGGCCGGGCCTGAACCGCTCCCGCAGGACCGTCGCCGCCATCCCCTCGGGCGCCACCAGCCATACGGGCCCGGCGGATTGCTCGCAACAACGGGCGAGGTGCTCGAGCGGTGCACCGGAATAGGTGAAGAGGCTCACCTTGAGGGCTTCGCGCGGCGGCGCCCGCCCCACCAGCCCCTGCCAGAATGCGGCCTGCGCCCCGGTGTCGCGCTGGAACTCGATGCGGCGGCGCAGGAGATCGGCCTCGCGCAGCAGCCCGCCGGTGCGCGGCGTGAAGCCGGGAAAGAAGTAATGCTTCACCAGCGGCAGCCGCGGATTGGGCGAGGGCAAGGCGTGGCTGCCTTCCACCCAGTCCTCGGCGCTCAGGTACTCGAGGTTGATCCAGCGCGGGCGCTTCGACCGGCGTGCCATGGCCTCCACGTACTCCGGCGGCGGATCGCAGCCGAAGGTCTCGACGACGACATCGGCGATTTCCACGTCGGCCGCGCCGTCCCGCAGCAGGGCGACCTCGACGCCCTCGAGCACCTGGCGCTCGCTCGCCGGGTCGATCTCCGGGCGCAGGCGCGAGAGCACGGTGAGATCGTCCACCCAGAGGCGCACCCGCTTGCCGTGCTCGCGTGCCACGATGCGCGCAAGGCGCCAGGAGACGCCGACATCGCCCAGGTTGTCCACCACTCGGCAGAAGATGTCCCAGCGGTCCGTGGCAGCCCCCATCCCGAAATTTTATAAGATGCCCACGATGCGCATGCCCATGCCCGCCGGCTTCACGGCCGACCGATGATCTCACGCCGCCAGTTCCTCGCCGCGGGCGCGGGCGCGCTCGCACAGGCCGCCACGTCGAAGGAGCGCGCGATGCCGGAGGTGAAAGCGTTCGAGCTGGACGAGGTCGACATCGCCACGCTCGGGCAACGCATGCGCTCGGGCGGGGCCAGCGCCCAGGGGCTCGTGGAGCGGTACGTCGCGCGCATCCGCGAGCTGGACCGCGAAGGCCCGGGCCTGCGCGCGGTGCTGGAGCTCAATCCCGACGCGATGGCGATCGCGCAGGCGCTCGATGCGGAGCGCGGCGCCGGGCACGTGCGCGGTCCCCTGCATGGCATCCCGATCCTGGTGAAGGACAACATCGCGACCGGCGATCGCATGAGCACCACCGCCGGCTCGCTGGTACTCGACGGCATCGCGGTCGCGCACGATGCGCCCGTGGTGAAGCGGCTGCGCGATGCGGGCGCGGTGATCCTCGGCAAGACGAACCTCTCGGAGTGGGCCAACTTCCGCTCGTCGAACTCGGTGTCGGGCTGGAGCAGCCGCGGCGGGCAGACGCGCAATCCCTATGCGCTGGATCGCAGCCCGAGCGGCTCGAGCTCCGGCTCCGCAACCGCCGTGGCGGCGAGCCTGTGCGCCGCCGCCATCGGCACGGAAACGGATGGCTCCATCACCTCGCCCTGCGCATGTGCGAGCCTCGTGGGCCTCAAACCCACGCTCGGGCTCGTGAGCCGCAGCGGCATCGTGCCCATCGCGCATTCGCAGGACACGGCGGGCCCCATGGCGCGCACGGTCGCCGAATGCGCGCTGCTGATGAACGCCATCGCGGCCGGCGATCCCGACGACGCCATCACCGTCGCGCGGCGCGTGCCGCGCAACATCGATTTCACCTCCGAGCTGGGACGCACCGACCTGCGCGGCGTGCGCATCGGCGTGGCGCGGCAGTTCTTCGGCGCGTTCGAGAAGGCCGACGCGGTGATCGAGGAAGGCGTGCGCGCGCTGCGCGGCCTCGGCGCCACCGTCGTCGACGTGCATTTCGCCACGCTGGGCAAGTTCGACGAGGCCGAGCTCGAGGTCCTCTGCCACGAGTTCAAGCACGACCTCGATGCGTGGCTGCGCGAGCACGCGCCCGCGGCGCCGGTGCATTCGCTGGCGGACATCATCGAGTACAACCGCACGCATGCCGAACGCATGATGCCGCTCTTCGGCCAGGACCTGCTCGTGCGAACGCAGGCGACAACCGGCCTGCAGGCGGCGAAGTATCGTGCGGCGCTCGCACGCTGCCGCCGCTTCGCGCGGACCGAAGGCATCGATGCGGTGGTGAAGCAGCAGCGCGTGACGGCGATCGTGGCGCTCACCTCGCAGCCGGCGTGGCTGGTCGATCCGGTGAATGGCGACCTCACGCGGGGCGGCTGCACCTCGCTGCCCGCGGTGGCAGGCTATCCGCATCTCACGGTGCCGGCGGGATTCGCAGGCGCGCTGCCGGTGGGAATCTCGTTCTTCGGGCCGGCCTTCAGCGATGCGCACCTGCTGGGGATCGGCCAGGCGTTCGAGAAGGCCACGCACCACCGCCAGCCGCCGCGCTTCCTCGCCACCGCCTGAGGCAGCGCCTCAGCGCTTCGCGGCCTGCTGTTCCTTGAGCTCGCGCCAGCGCTTCTTGTCGGTCTCGAACTGCTCGCTGATGCGCCGGGTTTCCGCGTCGTAGCCGGCGATGGAGTGCTCGAGCGACTGCTGCTCGGCCACGACGGACTGCAGGTCCGCCCGCCCCGTGGCCGGCCCCGACTCGATCTGCTGCCGGCGCTTCGTGACCTGGCCCAGCCGCGTTTGCGCCGTCTCGCGGCGCGCCCGGATGAGGTCGAGGCTGCGGTCGCGTGCGGTGTCGATCTCGCGCTCGTTGGCGAAGGTATCCAGCAGCGTGCGGTCGCGGCGCTCGCGATCGACCGCGGCGCGGTCGGGCGGCTCCGCCTTCTTCGCCTCGGCGCCCGGCGCATGCGCATCCACCGGCTCGATCTTGCGCACCACCAGGCCCGACGCGTTCACCTCGTAGATCACGACGTTGGCGCACATCGCGGGCGGAACGTCCTCGTAGTGCGCCTTGCCCTTTTCGTCGACGCACTTGAACGCGGCCGAGGCGGCAAGCGCATGCACGGCGAGCGCGAGGAAAAGCGGGATCCGGATCATGGGGGCAGGCACATGATGCCACGGCGTGCGGGCAAAAAAATACCCGGCGGAACGCCGCCGGGCAAGGCCACGCACCGGCTTTCGCCGGCGCCAGGAGGAGAGAACAGAGAGGCCATCCTACCCCCCGGGGAAAATCCATACCCTACCTGCGCCGGTAGGATCGGAAGGCTCCG
>DATMJE010000065.1:0-17761 GCA_035553995.1 Usitatibacter sp.
CCGGATACGGGCAGACGGGCCCGTACAAGGACCGGCCGGGCTTCGGCGCCATCGGCGAATCCATGGGCGGCATGCGCTACATCACCGGCTATCCGGACCGGGCGCCGGTGCGCGTGGGCATCTCCATCGGCGACTCGCTCGCCGCGATGTTCGGTGTCATCGGCGCGCTGATGGCGCTGCACCACCGCGGCCGATCGGGCGAGGGGCAGCTCGTCGACGTGGCGCTCTACGAGGCGGTCTTCGCCATGATGGAATCGATGCTTCCGGAATACGGCATGGACGGCACGGTGCGAGAGCGCTCGGGAGCCGCGCTGCCGGGCATCGTGCCCTCGAACACGTACCCGTGCGCCGACGGCCGCTACGTCGTGATCGGCGCCAATGCCGACTCGATCTTCAAGCGCATGATGCGGGCGATCGGCCGCGGCGATCTCGCCGACGATCCCGCGCTCGCCGACAACGCCGGCCGCGTGAAGCGCACCGCGGAGCTCGACCAGGCGATCACCGAATGGACGTCGCAGCACGACCTCGAAAGCGTCCTCGCGGTGCTCGAGAAGGCCGAGGTGCCGAGCGGCCGCATCTACTCGATCGCGGACATCGTGGCCGACCTGCACTACCAGGCGCGCGGCATGGTGGAGCGCCACAAGCTGGGGCAGCACGACCTGCTGCTTCCCGGCATCGTGCCGAAGCTTTCGGCCACACCCGGCCGGACCGAGTGGATCGGCCCGCGCCTGGGAGAGCACACCGATGGCGTGCTGCAAGCGTTGGGCTACGGCGCCGAGCGCATCGCCGAGCTGCGGCAAAGCGGCGCCATCGCCTGAGGCCCGGAGTAGAATCGCCCACGTTTCCTTCCGCTCCAGCCCCATGCGCGTCTACGTGAACGACGTCGCCGTGCGCGACGGTTTCCAGATCGAGAAGGCCTTCGTGCCGACGGCGACCAAGGTCGAGCTGGTGAACCAGCTTTCGCGCACGGGCCTGCACAAGATCGAGGTCACCTCGTTCGTCTCGCCCAGGGCGGTGCCGGCGCTCGCCGATGCGGCGGACGTGCTCGAGGCCATCGACCGCGTCCCGGGCGTGACTTACGTGGCGCTGGTTCCCAACGTCCGTGGCGTGCAGAACGCGGCCGCGGCGCCGCGCAAGCCCGACGAGGTGAATGGCGTGGTCTCCGCTTCGGAGACGCACAACCGCGCCAACATCAACCGCTCCCACGAGGAATCGCTCGCGGAGCTGCCGACGATGGTGAAGGTGGCCCACGACGCGGGCATGAAGATCACGATGAGCCTTTCCACGACCTTCGGCTGTCCCTTCGAGGGGCACGTGCACGAGGATGTCGTGTTCGAGTTCGTGGAACGGTTCCGGGAGCTGGGTTTCGACGGCATCTCGCTCGCGGACACCACCGGCATGGCGAACCCGCGGCAGGTGCGCAGCCTCACCGCGAAGGTGCTGGAGCGCTTCCCGCCACCCGACGACAGCTACTACACGCTGCACTTCCACAATACGCGGGGGATGGGCCTCGCCAACGTCGTGGCGGGCCTCGAGGCGGGCGTGCGCTCGTTCGATGGCTCGGTCGCGGGCCTGGGCGGGTGCCCGTTCGCGCCCGGTGCCACCGGCAACATCTGCACCGAGGACATGGTCAACATGCTCGAGGACATGGGCCACGACACGCGCGTGGATCTCGCGCGGTTGCTCGCGGTCGCACGCCGCATCCCGATGGTCGTGGGGCACGAGACGCCGGGCCAGGTGATGAAGGCCGGCCAGACGCTCGAGCTGCACGAGCTGCCGGAGCACCTGCGCACGTAGCGAGCGCTGTCATTCGCTCGGCGCCTTGCGGGGCGCCGCGAAATCGGGGGTCTCGCCGCCTGCGCAACGCGGGCCGGCGATGGTCAAAAAGACAACAGGAGGAGAGGGTGATGAAACGATTCATGCAGGGAATGCTCGCGCTGTTGCTCGGCGTGGTCGTGGTGGGTGCGAGCCTCGCGCAGGCACCGGAGAAGAAGAAGATCACCATCGCCGTCGGGGGGAAGAACCTGTTCTATTACCTCCCGCTCACGGTCGCCGAGCGCAACGGCTACTTCAAGGACGAGGGCCTCGACGTCGAGATCCCCAACTTCGACGGCGGCGCCAAGGCGCTGCAGGCGCTGGTCGGCGGGAGCGCCGACATGGTTTCCGGCGCCTACGAGCACACCATCAACATGGCCGCGAAGAAGCAGCCGATCAAGGCCGTGGTCCTGCAGATGAAGTACAGCTCGATCGTGCTCCTCATGCCGAAGGACAAGGCCGCCAGCTACAACGGCGGCAAGGGCCTCAAGGGGCTCAAGGTCGGCGTGACCGCGCCCGGCTCGTCCACGAACATGTTCGTGAACAACATCCTGGTGAAGGCGGGCCTCAAGCCCACCGACATCTCGGTCGTCGGTGTCGGCACCGGTACGGGTGCCTTCGCCGCGATGGACAAGGGCGAGATCGACGCGCTGGTGAACCTGGACCCGGTCATCACGCAGCTCGAGTCGACCGGGAAGTTCGTGGCCGTCGCCGACAGCCGCACCGAAAAGGGCATGCAGGACATCTACGGCGGCGATTACATGGCTGCGGTGATCTACACCACCGACGAGTTCATCAAGAAATATCCGAACACCGTGCAGGCGGTGGTGAACGCGATGGTGCGCGCCGACAAGTGGGTCGCGAAGGCCACGCCGCAGCAGATCGTGGACCTCATGCCCAACGAGTTCAAGGGCGCCAACCCGTCGCTCTACAAGGAAGGGCTGCTGAAGAACATGATCGGCTTCTCCGAGAACGGCACCATGTCGTTCAAGGCCGCGGAAAACGTCTACAGGGTGCTCGACAAGTTCGAGCCGTCGGTGATGAAGGCGGGCAAGATGGACCTCAACGCGACGTTCGACAATTCGTTCGTGCAGAAGGCCAACCAGAAGTACAAATGACTCCCGCCGTCCAGCTCGACCGCATCACCTGCACCTTCGCGGGCAAGGCCGGGCCGTACACGGCGGTGAAGGACGTGCAGCTCGCGGTCGGCGAGGGCGAGTTCGTCTCGGTCGTGGGACCGACGGGCTGCGGCAAGTCCACGCTGCTCAATGTGGCGGCAGGGCTCCTCAGGCCCTCCACGGGCGTCGTGCGGATCCAGGGCGAGCCCCTGCAGGGCATCAACCGGCGCGCGGGCTACATGTTCCAGGCCGAGGGACTGATGCCCTGGAGGAGCGCGCTCGCGAACGTGACGGCGGGCCTCGAGTTCCGCGGGGTCGATGCCGCGCAGGCGCGGCGGCGCGGCGACGAATGGCTCGAGCGCGTGGGCCTTGCGGGCTTCGGCGACCGCTATCCGCACCAGCTCTCGGGCGGCATGCGCAAGCGGGTGTCGCTGGCACAGATGCTCATCCTCGATCCGCCCATCCTGCTCATGGACGAGCCCTTTTCCGCGCTCGATATCCAGACGCGGCAGCTGATGGAGAACGAGCTGCTCGAGCTGTGGAGCGCCAACCGCAAGAGCGTCATCTTCATCACCCACGACCTCGAGGAGGCGATCTCGCTTTCCGACCGCGTGGTCGTCCTTTCCGCGGGGCCGGCGACGCATCCCATCGGCGAGTTCGCGATCGATCTTCCCCGGCCGCGCGACGTCGCCGAGATCCGGCTTTCGCCGCGCTTCATCGAGCTGCACGACCGCATCTGGCATTCGATGAAGGAGGAGGTGTTGAAAGGCTACGCACAGACGAAGAACCGGGTCGCGTGATGCGCCGTTACCTCCGCGTGTGGCAGGCCCTCCTCCTCGTGCTCATCTTCGTGGCGTGGCAGGCGCTCACGCAGCCGGGCCTCATCCCGCCGTTCGTCTGGGATAACCCGGACCGCGCCGCGTTCTTCTTCGGCGAGCCGCTCAGGATCTTCGGCGCGATCGCGGACTGGTTCGGCGACGGCTCCATCTACCGGCACCTGTGGGTCACGCTGGAAGAGACCGTCCTCGCCTTCCTCATCGGCTCGGCGCTGGGGCTCGCGATCGGCCTCTGGCTGGGACTCTCGCCGCTCGCCTCCGCGATCCTCGATCCCTACATCACCGCCGCCAACGCGATGCCGCGTGTCGTGCTGGCACCGATCTTCATGGTGTGGTTCGGGCTCGGCATCTGGTCGAAGGTCGCCCTGGGCGTGACGCTGGTGTTCTTCATCGTGTTCTTCAACGTCTACCAGGGCGTGAAGGAAGTGAGCCCCGTCGTCCTCAACAACACCGTCATGCTGGGCGCCAATCGCCGCCAGCTGCTGCGCTTCGTCTACCTGCCGTCCGCGACCTCGTGGGTATTCTCGAGCCTGCACACCTCCGTCGGCATGGCTTTCGTGGGCGCGGTGGTCGGTGAATACCTGGGCTCCGCGAGCGGCGTGGGTTACCTGATCCACCAGGCCGAAGGGGCCTTCGACATCAACACCGTGTTCGCGGGCATCCTCGTGCTGACGGCGTTCGCGCTGGTGCTCGATTTCGCGGTGACACGCGTGGAGCGGCGCCTGCTGGTGTGGCGTCCCACCCAGGGAGAAACGGAGCAGCTATGAGCGAGGAGCCTCACTGGAAGCACCATGGCGTGCGCGTCGTGCACGGCCACGAGCTCGATGCGAACGTCCCGCAGACGAAGGGCATGTCGCGGGCCGCCGCGATCAACCATGCGCGCGTGGGGGCGGAGAAGATCTGGGCCGGCACGGTCTCGATCCACGCGAACGCCAAGACGGGCGCCCATCACCATGGCCCGGTCGAAAGCGTGATCTACGTCGTGCGCGGCCGCGCGCGCATGCGTTGGGGCGAGCAGCTCGAGTTCACGGCCGAGGCCGGGCCGGGCGACTTCATCTGGGTGCCGCCCTTCGTGCCGCACCAGGAGATCAACGCGAGCGAATCCGAGACGCTGGAGTGCGTGCTGCTGCGCAGCGGCCAGGAGCCGGTCGTCGTGAACCTGGATATCCCGATGGTGGAAAAGCCCGAGGAAGTGCACTGGGTGGACAACATCCACCCGCCGCCCGCGAAAGCCTAGGCGCTTTCCTTGCGCGGCTTGCGCTTGCGCCTTGCGGCGACGGCATCGAAGAGCGCGTTGGGAACCAGCGGCAACAGGCGGCCCACGATGGCCATCTGCCAGGGCACTACCGCATAGGAGCGGCCGGCAGCGATCACGCGCGCGAAGCGCCGCGCCGCATCGTCGGCGCCGATGATGAAGGGCATCGGATAGGGATTGCGCTCGGTCATCGGCGTCGCGATGAAGCCGGGGCAGATGGTGGTCACCCGCACGCCGCTGCCGTGCAGCTCCACGCGCAGCGATTCGAGATAGCGGATGGCCGCGGCCTTCGAGGCGCTGTATGCGGAGGCGCCGGGCAGGCCGCGAAAGCCCGCCACCGAAGCGATGCCCACCAGCGAGCCGCTACGCTGCCGGCGCATGGGTTCCACGAACGGATGGAAGGTGTGCACCAGCCCGAGCACGTTGATCTCGAGCGTTTCGCGGAACACCGCCGCATCCTTCGCGATCTCGGTGAGCGTGCCGTACGAGACACCGGCATTGCCGATGACGACGTCGGGCACGCCGTGCCGGGCGATGAAGTCCTCCGCCGCGGCGCGCAACGCATCCGCATCCCGCACGTCGCCGGGGTACACCTCGCTCGCGCCGGGCAGCGAGCGCTGCAGGGAACGAAGGGCCTCCCCGCGCCGTGCGAAGAGGCCCAGCACCGCGCCCGCGCCCGCGTAGTGGCGGGCAAGGGCCTCACCGATGCCGCTGGAGGCGCCGGTGAGGAAGACCTTCACGTCAGTGCATCGCGACCTGGCTGCCGGTGGCGAGCGATGCGCTCTTCTGCTTGCGTGCCGCGTCGACCATCTGGTTCACGACGGCGAACATGCCTTCCGTGCCGCCGGCGAGCTCCGGGCCGGTGTAATAGCGGCCGTTCACGAAGATGCGCGGCACACCATCGACCTTGTACGCCGCGGTGAGCTGCTTGGCGCGCGCGACCTTGCTGGACACGGAGAAGGATTTCTCGACCTCCTTGTACTTCGCGGCATCGATGCCGTTGGCGGCCAGCCACTTGTCGCGCACGTTCTCGTTGCCGAGGTTCTGACCATCCTTGTGGATGGCGTCGAAGACCTTCTGGTGGTACTTGTCCACCAGGCCCATCGCCTCCAGCGTGTAGTACACGAAGGCGAGCGACTCCCAGCTCTTGCTGGGCACGGCGGGCACGCGCTTGAACACCACGTCGTCCGGCTTCTTCTGCAGCCAGGAGGCGACCGACGGCTCCAGGTGGTAGCAGTGCGGGCAGCCGTACCAGAAGAATTCGGTCACCTCGATCTTGCCGGGCGGAGTATCGACGGGTTGTGGCGGCGTGAGGACGGCGTACGACGGGGCCTGTGCCCAGGCGCCGACGGCGAAGGTGAGGAACGTGGCTGCTGCTGCGAGGACCTTGCTGGCTTTCATCGAATTTTCCTTCTACGGGTTTTTTGCTTCATCGGTGGTGCGGATGATGGCCGCGCCCACCCCGTTCTGGGACAAGGTGGCCTTGATGCGATTGGCGTCGTCCAGGCTCTGGTACGGGCCGAGGCGGACACGGTAGAGCGTGCCGCGCTCCGGAAGGGCGACCGGCCGTACCGCCGCCTCCAGACCGGTTAACGCAATGCGCGCCCGAAGGTTGTCCGCCTCGCGTTCTTCGGCGAAGGCGCCGGCCTGCAGCCAGTAGCTTTCGCCGGAATGGGGCTTCGGCGTGGCGGGCGACGCACCGGGTTTGGCCGCGGCCACGGCCGCAGGTTTCTCGCCGGCGGCGCCCGGGCCGGCCGCGTTCCCGGTTTTCTCCCCGGCCCCGCTCGCCGCTGTTGCCGGAGCCGGTTTCTTCGCCTCGGCCGCCGGGGGCGCCTTGTCGGGCACCGCCGCCTCCTTCTCGCCGGGCAGGATCTGGTAGAACTCGAAGCGCGGGCGTTCCGGCTTGGCCGCCGCCTTCTCGCCGCCCTTTTCGGGCAGGACCTTGCCGCGTTGCTCGGCGCTGCGCGCGGCGTCCGCGGGCGGGGGCGGCTGCACCGCGGACATCTTGGGTGTCGCCTCCACCGTCTTGCCCTTCTCGACGAAGGGGTTGGAGAGCCGGTTCAGCCACAGCGCCACCGCGAGCGAGATCACGATTCCCAGGAGCAGCCCGATGATCATGCCCAGCAGCACCGGGTGGTTCAGGCGGCTGTCGGCACGGGAAGCGGGCGCGTCCTTGTAATCCTTCGGCATCACATTCTTTCGGGAGCGCTCACGCCCAGGACGGCGAGGCCGTTGGCGAGCACCTGCCGCGCCGCGGCGACCAGCGCCAGCCGCGCGCGCCGGAGCGCCTCGTCCTCGACCAGGAACCGCTCGGCATTGTAGTAGGTGTGCAACCGCGCGGCGACGTCGTCGTGCAGGTAATAGGTCACGAGATGCGGCGCGTGCTCCGCCGCCGCGCGTGCGAGCAGCTCCGGGAACTCCGCGAGCTTCTGCGCGAGGGCCGACTCGTACGGCGAGGTGAGCCTCGAGAGGTCCGCGCCGCGCAACTCCTCCACCGCGCCGCCCCATTCGCGCAGCACGCTGCAGACACGCGCATACGCGTACTGGACGTAGTACACGGGATTGTCGTCCGACTGGCTCTTCGCGAGGTCGATGTCGAACACGAGCTGGGAATCGATGCGCCGCATGAGGAAGAAATAGCGCACGCCGTCGCGGCCGACCTCGTCGATCAGGTCGCGCACGGTCACGTACGAGCCGGCGCGCTTGGAGATCTTCACCTCCTCGCCGCCGCGCATGACGGTCACCATCTGGTGGAGGACGTAGTCGGGATATCCGGCCGGGATGCCGGCGCCGAGCGCCTGCAGGCCCGCGCGCACGCGCGTGACCGTGGAGTGATGGTCCGCGCCCTGCACGTTGATCACGTGCTCGAAGCCGCGGCGGAACTTGGTGAGGTGATAGGCGACGTCGGGCACGAAGTACGTGTACGTGCCGTCGGACTTGCGCATCACGCGGTCCTTGTCGTCGCCGAAGGCGGTGGTGCGCAGCCACAGCGCGCCTTCGTTCTCGTAGGTATGCCCGGCGGCGCGCAGCATCGCGACCGTTTCGTCCACCTTGCCGTCGGCATAGAGCGAGCTCTCGAGGAAATACGAATCGAACTTCACGCCGAAGGCGTGCAGGTCGATGTCCTGCTCCTTGCGCAGGTATTCGACCGCGAAGGCGCGGATCTGCTCGAGGTTGTTGCCCACGGCATCGCCGAAGTGCGTCGCCACGTATTCGCGCGCGATCTCGCGGATGTAGTCGCCCAGGTAGCCGTCCTTCGGCATCTCGACGGCCTCGCCGCGTTCCTGCTTCACGCGCGCCTGCACCGAGAGCGCGAGGTTGGCGATCTGGTTGCCCGCGTCGTTGTAGTAGAACTCGCGCGTGACGCGCCAGCCCTGCCATTCCAGCAGCGTGGCGATCACATCGCCCAGCGCAGCCTGCCGGCCGTGCCCGACGTGCAGGGGGCCGGTGGGATTGGCCGAGACGAATTCGACCATGACGCGGCGATCGGCGCCGCTCGCCGCACGGCCGAACGCCTCGCCCGCAGCGAGCGCGGCATCCACGACTGCGAAGCGCGACTCGGCGGCGAGCGTGAGGTTGATGAAGCCCGGCCCGGCGATCTCCGCGCGCGCGATGCCGGGATCCTCGCCGAGGGCTGCCACGATCGCGGCCGCGACGTCGCGTGGTTTCGCGCCCACGCGCTTGGCGAGCTGGAGCGCCACGTTGGTGGCGAAATCACCGTGCTCCGGGTTCTTGGGGCGTTCCAGGTCCACGGCGGCGTCCGCCGCGGCCGGGAACGCCTTGCGCACCGCCTCCTGGACGAGCCCGGCGAGGCGCGATTTCGAATCAGGGGAAGACACGAGGGAAAAGACGCGATCCAAACCGTCCATTATACGGTGCCGGCCTCAGACTTCCTGGGGATCCACATCGAGCGTCCAGCGCACGCGACGCTCGCCGCGGGCCTCGAGCGCTTCGCGCCACTGGCGCAGGAAGGACTGCAGCGCGGCACGGGTGCGGGAGCGCACGAGCAGTTGCGCGCGCTCGAACCCCGCCTTGCGTTCCAGCGTCGCGGGCACCGGATCGAAGATCTCCACCTCGCCTGCGAAGCGCCGTGCATCGCGCGCCGCCGTGGCGAGGAAATGCAGCGCCTCGCCCGCATTCTTGGATTCCGCCCGAAGGAGTGCCAGGTAGGCGAAGGGCGGGAATCCCGCGATGCGCCGGTCGTCGAGCGCGTCGGCCGCGAACTGGTCGAAGTCGTGGCGCGCCACGGCCGCATACAGCGGGTGCGTCGGGAAGTCCGTCTGGATGAGCACCTCGCCCGGCAGCGCCGCACGCCCCGCGCGCCCGGACACCTGCATGAGTTGCGCGAAAAGCCGCTCGGCCGCGCGGAAGTCGGCGCTGAAGAGCGCGGCATCCGCGTCGACCACGCCGACCAGCGTGAGGCGCGGGTAATCGTGGCCCTTGGCGAGCATCTGGGTGCCCACCAGCACGTCGATCTCGCCCACGCGCACGCGCTCGAGCACGTCCCGGAGGCTGCCCTTTCGCGAGGTCGAGTCGCGATCGACGCGGGCGATGCGCGCCCCGGGCAGCGCCGCGGCAAGCGCCTCCTCGAGGCGTTGCGTGCCGTGCCCCACGGGAGCGAGGTCGCGGCCGCCGCACGACGGGCACTGCTCCGGCACGCGTTCCTGCCGGCCGCAGTGATGGCAGCGCAGCTCGCCCTGGCGCCGGTGCAGCACGAGGTTCGCGCTGCAGCGCGTGCAGGTCGAGTGCCAGTTGCAGGTGCGGCAGAAAAGGACCGGGGAAAAGCCGCGGCGGTTGAGGAAGAGGAGCGACTGCTCGCGCCGCGCGAGCCGTGCCCGCAGCGCCTCGAGGAGCGCATGGGTGAGGCCGTCGTGCGGCACATCGGCCCGCGTATCCACGGTACGAACCGTTGGCAACGCCGCACCGGGGACGGCGCGCGCAGGCAGCCGGACATGCCGGTAACGCCCTTCCTGCGCGTTCCAGAGGCTCTCCAGCGAGGGCGTGGCCGATCCCAGCACCACGGGCACCCCGAGCCGCTGGGCACGCCTCACCGCCACGTCGCGGGCCGAATAGCGCACCCCTTCCTGCTGCTTGTACGAGGGATCGTGTTCCTCGTCGATGACGATGAGCCCGAGGTCGTGGAAGGGCATGAGCACCGCGAGGCGCGTGCCGAGGACGATGTGCGCGGCGCCCGATTGCGCCGCGAGCCATGCCGCCGCGCGTTCGCCCTGTCCGAGATGGCTGTGCGCGGCGATGACCGTCGCACCGGGAAAACGCGTGCGGACGTGTGCCTCCAGCTGCGGCGTGAGCCCGATTTCGGGCACCAGCATGAGCGCCTGGCGGCCGCGGGCCAGGGCATCGGCCATCAGGTGCAGGTAGACCTCGGTCTTGCCGCTGCCGGTCACGCCCTGCAGCAGGACCGGGTGGAAGCGGTCGCGGCCCTCGAGGCACGCGCGGATTGCTTCCGCCTGGGCGTCGTTGGGGGCGTGCAACGCCTGCGCCGGAGCACCGCCGGCCGCCCGGGGCGCGGGTACCACGAGCGGGCGCCTCGTCACCTGCCGCAGCCGGGGCGGCAGGCTGGTGGCGATGACCTCACCCAACGGCCGCTGGTAGTAGCCAGCGCAGAACTCGAACAGCTCCAGGTCGGCCGGCGCGAACGGGGCGACATCTTCCACCACGGCCTGGATCGGACGCAGGCGCGCCGCTTCCACGGGGCTCTCGTCCGGATGGCCGACCACCACGCCGACCTTCCGGGTAGGGCCGAAGGGCACCACGACGAGCGTGCCGGCGGGCACGCTCCGGTCATCCGGGAGGGTGAAATCGAAGCACTCGGCGAGCGGCACGTCGAGCGCGACGCGCACCAGCTTCACAAGGGCTGTTTCCGTTCGGCGACGGTTTGGAAAATCCTGTGGATAACTCTGTGAACAGACCTGGCGGCGCCGTGCCAGCGCGCAATTCCGTCGTCGGCAGGCGGCCTCGCAGGGCCCCGCAAAATCACGCAATCCCTTGAAGAGGAAACGATTTCCGCAACCCTGAACACGCCTTGCAGAACAATGTTACGACGGTAGCTAGAACGAAGCGTGTGTGAATAAGCAATCACATCGGCGGAAATATTTTTCTTGACATGGGCTAGCGTGCGTGGGCCCCGGCGGAGCGCGCATGCACCGCATCCACGAGCACCTTCACGTGCTCGGGCGGCGTGTGCTGCGAAATGCCGTGCCCCAGGTTGAAGACGTGCCCCGGGCCCTCGCCATAGGAGTCGAGGACGCGCTGGACCTCCCGCTGGATGGCCTCGGGCGGCGCGAAGAGGGCCATGGGATCGAGGTTGCCCTGGAGGGCCACCCGGCCACCGACACGCGCGCGGGCCCGGCCGAGATTCGTCTGCCAGTCGATGCCGAGGGCATCGGCGCCGGCGGTCGACAGCTCCTCCAGCCAGAGGCCGCCGCCCTTGGTGAAGAGGATCCGCGGCACGATCCGGCCGTCGTGCTCGCGGATGAGCTGCGACAGGACCTGCTTCGCGTAGGCGAGCGAGAACTCGTGGAAAGCCGCGTCCGCGAGCGTTCCTCCCCAGGTGTCGAAGATCATCACCGCCTGGGCTCCCGCTTCGATCTGTGCGTTGAGATAGGCCGCGACGGCATGGGCATTGATCTCGAGGATCTGGTGCAGCAGCCGCGGCTGCGCGTACATCATCGTCTTCACCAGCCGGAAGTCGTCGCTGCCCCCGCCCTCCACCATGTAGCAGGCAAGCGTGAAGGGACTGCCGGAAAAGCCGATCAGCGGCACGCGGCCGTGCAGCTCGCGCCGGATCAGCGTCACCGCATCGAAGACGTAACGCAGGCGATCGAGGTCCGGCACGGCCAGGGCCTGGATGGACCTCTCGTCGCGCAGCGGCCGCTCGAATTTCGGTCCCTCGCCCTCGACGAAGTAGAGGCCGAGCCCCATGGCGTCCGGGACGGTGAGGATGTCCGAGAAGAGGATCGCCGCATCCAGCGCGAAGCGCTCCAGCGGCTGCAGTGTGACCTCGCACGCGTATTCGGGCGTCTTCGCGAGCGCGAGGAAGCTGCCCGCCTTCTTGCGCGTGGCGTTGTACTCGGGAAGATAGCGTCCCGCCTGGCGCATGATCCAGACCGGCGTATGGGGCGTGGGCTCGCGCAGCAGGGCGCGGAGGAACGTGTCGTTCTGCATGGCTCGCGATTCTCGCACGTCCGGGCACGGTGCCCCTCCCGATCGCTCAGGCGCAGCGTTCGAGGAACCCGCGGATGGCCCTGTTGTACGCCGGATGAAGGTGGACATCGTTGTGTCCCGCGCCGTCGAGGACCACGCGTTCCACGGGACCGCCCCAGGCGTCGGCAAGCCGTTGCGAGTGCGAGGGCCTGATGAGCGCGTCGTCCGCGCCGATGAGCACCAATGCGGGAGCACGCACCTGCGGCGCGCGGGCGAGCGAGTCGAACGGGTGGCGCATGAGCAGCCCCACGGGAAGCCAGCCGTAGATGGCGCGGGCCACGTCGAGCGCGCTGTCGAAGGGCGAGGTGAGGACGACGCACGCCACCGGCCGGCTTGCGGCCACCTGCACGGCGACACCCGATCCGAGGCTGCGGCCGTGCAGCGCGATGCGGCTCGCGTCGATATCGGTTCGCGCGCGCACCTGGTCGAGGAGGGCGAGCGCGTCTGCCACCAGCGCCTTCTCGGAAGGCTTGCCGGTGCTCGCGCCATAGGCGCGATAGTTCACCAGCAGCACCGCGCGTTCGCCGTATTCGGCGGCAACTTCAGCCGCGCCGGCGGTGACCTCCTCGGCATTGCCGCCGTAGTAGACCACCAGCGGCGCACGCTCGCGCGGCGGCAGGAGCAGCACGCCACGCAGTGCGGCGCCATCGGGCGTGCGGTGCTCGATGCGCTCCAGCCGCCACGCTGGCGGCGCGCGTGGCGCGATCGAGGCAGGTTGCGGGTAGAAAAGCAGCCGCTCCTGGCCGAACCACACGGCTGCCGCGATCGCCACGTAAGCGATCGCGGCCGTGGCGAGCAGCCAGGCCAGGACGGTGACGGGGCGCCTCAGCGGGGCAGGTCGGAGCTGCCCATGAGGAACGCGTCGACCTCGCGTGCGCACTGGCGGCCTTCGCGGATCGCCCAGACGATGAGCGATTGTCCGCGCCGCATGTCGCCCGCCGCGAACACCTTCGGCACCGACGTGGCGTACGCGCCGCTGCCTTCCGTAGGCGCCTTCACGTTGCCGCGTGCATCGCGCGCCACCGCAAGCTGGTCGATCATGCCCTCGTGGACCGGATGGACGTAGCCCATCGCGAGGAGCACGAGGTCCGCGGGGATGGTGAACTCGGTGCCCGGTACCTCGCGCATCGCCATGCCGCCCTTCTCGTCCCTGCCCCATTCGACGCGGCACGCCGTGAGCTTCGTGACACGCCCGTTCTCGCCCTGGAAGGACTTGGTGGCGATGGCGAAATCGCGCTCGGCGCCCTCCTCGTGCGAGGACGAGGTGCGCAGCTTGAGCGGCCAGTACGGCCACGTGAGCGGCTTGTTCTCCTGCTCCGGCGGCATCGGCATGAGCTCGAAATTCGTGACCGATGCGGCGCCCTGGCGGATCGAGGTGCCGATGCAGTCGCTGCCGGTGTCGCCGCCGCCGATCACGACCACGTGCTTGCCGGTGGCGAAGATCTGGCCGGGCACCTCGTCGCCCGCGTTGCGCTTGTTCTGCTGCGGCAGGAATTCCATCGCGAAATGGATTCCCTCGAGCTCGCGTCCGGGCACCGGCAGCTCGCGCGGCTTCTCGCTGCCGCCGGTGAGCGCGATCGCATCGAACTGCGACAGGAGCTGCGCCGCGGGAAGGCCGACCCCGACGTGCGCGTTGGTGCGGAAGGTGACGCCCTCGGCCTCCATCTGCTCGACCCGCCGGTCGATGAGGTGCTTTTCCATCTTGAAATCGGGGATGCCGTAGCGCAGCAGGCCGCCGATGCGGTCGTTCTTCTCGAAGAGCGTCACGTCATGTCCGGCGCGGGCGAGCTGCTGTGCGCAGGCCATGCCCGCGGGACCAGAGCCCACCACGGCCACCTTCCTGCCGGTCTTGCGGGCCGGCACCTGGGGCTCGACCCAGCCTTCGCTCCAGCCCTTGTCGATGATCGCCTGCTCGATCGACTTGATGGTCACGGCGTCGTCGTTGATGTTGAGCGTGCACGCCGCTTCGCACGGAGCGGGGCAGACGCGCCCGGTGAACTCGGGGAAGTTGTTGGTCGAATGGAGGACGTCGAGCGCATCGCGCCAGTGGCCGCGATACACCAGGTCGTTCCAGTCCGGGATGATGTTGTTGACCGGGCAGCCGGTCTGGCAGAACGGGATGCCGCAGTCCATGCAGCGCGCGCCCTGCTGTCCCATCTCCTGCTCGGACAGCGGCCGCACGAATTCCCTGAAGAACTTGATGCGCTCCTGCGCCGGCACGTACGTCCGGTCGCGGCGCTCGATTTCCATGAAGCCGGTGATTTTTCCCATGTTCCCAGGCGCAGGGCGCAGGGCGCAGGGCGCAGGACGATTTCCTTGTGCCTTGAGCCTTGTGCCCGCTTCTCTAATCGTTAGCCCTGACTTCTACCGTTTTTGCCGCCGGCTGCTCCGCCTTGGCGCGTTCCTGCGCCAGCTCCGCGAGCGCACGCCGGTATTCCTGCGGCATCACCTTCACGAAGCGCGGCAGGTACGTCGCCCAGTTCTCGAGGATGCGGCGGGCGCGCTCGCTGCCGGTGTACAGCAGGTGGCGCTGGATGAGGCCCTTCAGCATCTCGTCGTCATGGCCGCCGAGGTGGTCGATCTTCACCTTGCCGTGCCCCTCGAGCTCGCCCCCGCCTTCGGCGGCGGCAGCGGTCTCCTCCTCCGGGATCGGCTCCAGGTCCACCATCGCGAGGTTGCAGCGCTGCGTGAAGTCGCCCTCCTCGTCGAGCACGTAGGCGATGCCGCCCGACATGCCCGCGGCGAAGTTGCGGCCGGCCTTGCCGAGCACGATCACCGTGCCGCCGGTCATGTACTCGCAGCCGTGGTCCCCCACGCCCTCCACTACGGCCGTTGCCCCCGAGTTGCGCACGGCGAAGCGCTCGCCGGCGACGCCGCGGAAATACGCCTCGCCGGAGATCGCGCCGTACATCACCGTGTTGCCGATGATGATGTTGTCCTCGGGCACGATCGGACAGTCCTTCGGCGGATAGACCACCACGCGTCCGCCCGACAGGCCCTTGCCGACATAATCGTTGGCGTCGCCTTCCAGCTCGAACGTGATGCCGTGTGCCAGCCACGCGCCGAAGCTCTGGCCCGCGGTGCCGGTGAACTTCACGTGGATCGTGTCCTCGGGCAGGCCATGGTGGCCATAGCGGCGCGCCACCTCGCCCGAAAGCATCGCACCCACGGTGCGATTGCGGTTGTAGATGCGCGATTCGATCGACACCGGGCGTTTCGAGGCGAGCGCCGTCGCCGCCTTGTCGATCAGCTCGTGGTCGAGCGCGCGGGCGAGCCCGTGGTCCTGCGCCTCGACCTGGCGGATCGCCACACCCGCCTCGAACTGCGGGCGGTAGAAGAGGCGCGAGAAATCGAGGCCCTTCGCCTTCCAGTGCTCGACGCCCGGGCGCACGTCGAGCAATTCGGTGCGGCCCACCAGCTCCTCGAACCGGCGCACGCCCAGCCGCGCCATGTACTCGCGCACTTCCTCGGCGACGAAGAAGAAATAGTTGATGACGTGCTCGGGCTTGCCGGTGAACTTCTTGATGAGCTCCGGATCCTGCGTGGCGACGCCGACGGGACAGGTGTTGAGATGGCACTTGCGCATCATGATGCAGCCCTCGGCCACCAGCGGTGCGGTCGCGAAACCGAACTCGTCGGCGCCCAGCAGCGCGCCGATGACGACATCGCGCCCGGTCTTCATCTGGCCGTCGGCCTGGACCGAGATCCGCCCGCGCAGCTTGTTCAGCACCAGCGTCTGCTGCGTTTCCGCGAGGCCGATTTCCCACGGGCTGCCGGCGTACTTGATCGAGGAGAGCGGAGAGGCGCCGGTGCCGCCGTCGAATCCGGAAATGGTGACGTGGTCCGCCTTCGCCTTCGCCACGCCCGCGGCGACGGTTCCCACGCCGATCTCGCTCACGAGCTTCACCGACACGCGCGCCTGCGGATTCACGTTCTTCAGGTCGTGGATGAGCTGCGCCAGGTCCTCGATCGAGTAGATGTCGTGGTGCGGCGGCGGCGAGATGAGCCCCACGCCGGGCACGGTGTGGCGCACCTTGGCGATGTACTTGGATACCTTGTGGCCGGGAAGCTGGCCGCCCTCGCCGGGCTTGGCGCCCTGCGCCATCTTGATCTGCAGGTCATCCGCGTTGACGAGGTATTCGGTGGTCACGCCGAAGCGGCCCGCGGCCACCTGCTTGATCGCCGAGCGCATCGAATCGCCGTTCGCCATCGGCGCGTAGCGGATCGGATCCTCGCCGCCCTCGCCGGTGTTCGACTTGCCGCCGATGCGGTTCATGGCGATGGCGAGCGTGGAGTGCGCCTCGTGAGAGATCGAGCCGAGCGACATGGCGCCGGTCGCGAAGCGCTTCACGATCTCCTTCGCGCTCTCCACTTCCTCGAGCGGGATGGCGTTGCCGCTCTCGCGGATCTGGAAGAGCCCGCGCAGCGTGAGCAGGCGTTCGCTCTGCTCGTTGATGAGCTTCGAGTATTCCTTGTACGTGGCATAGCTGCCCGAGCGCGCGGCGTGCTGCAGCTTGGCGATCGAGTCCGGCGTCCACATGTGGGCCTCGCCGCGGATGCGGTACGCGTACTCGCCGCCCGGATCGAGCTGGTTGCGATAGAGCGGCGCATCGGAATAGGCGAGGTGGTGCAGGCGCACCGATTCCTCGGCGATCTCCTCGAGGCCGACGCCTTCCACGGCCGTGGGGGTGCCGGTGAAGTAGCGGTCGACGAACCGGGTCGCGAGTCCCACGGCCTCGAAGATCTGGGCGCCGCAATACGACTGGTACGTGGAGATGCCCATCTTCGACATCACCTTGAGCAGGCCCTTGCCGATCGCCTTGATGTAGCGCTTGACCAGCTCCTTCTCGTCGACCTTCGTAGGCAGCGACTCGCGCATGTCGAGCAGCGTCGCGAAGGCGAGGTTCGGGTGGATCGCCTCGGCGCCGAAGCCCGCGAGGCAGGCGAAGTGATGCACCTCGCGCGCGCTGCCGGTCTCGACCACGAGCCCGCAACGCGTGCGCAGTCCCGCGCGCACCAGGTGGTGGTGGACGGCGGCGGTCGCGAGGAGCGCGGGAATCGGGATGCGCTCCGGGCCCACCTCGCGGTCGGTGAGGATCACGATGTTGGTGTCCTTGCGCACGGCGTCTTCCGCGTCGGCGCAGAGCTGGGCGAGCGCCGGCTCCATGCCTTCCGCGCCCCACTCGGCGGGATAGCACATGGATAGGATGTCGCTCTTGAAGTGACCCTGCGTGAAGGTCGAGGCGCGGCGCAGCTTCTCCATGTCCTCGAAGGTGAGGATGGGCTGCGAGACCTCCAGGCGCACCACCGGCTCGGTGCTGTCCGGATTGAGCAGGTTGGGCCGCGGGCCGATGAACGAGACCAGCGACATTACGAGCTGCTCGCGGATCGGGTCGATCGGCGGGTTGGTCACCTGCGCGAAGAGCTGGCGGAAATAGGCGTACAGCGGCTTCGCGCGGTTCGAGAGCACCGCGAGCGGCGTGTCGTCGCCCATGGAGCCGATCGCCTCCTCG
>DATMJE010000066.1:0-2057 GCA_035553995.1 Usitatibacter sp.
AGAGTGGCGAAAGGACGGGTGCCGAGAATGATCACTGCTGCCGAGCTCCATCGATTCGGGCTGCGTCTCCGCGCCGCCCTGGTCGCCCCGGCGAAGCGCCCGCACGTGGTGGCGGTGGTCATCGATGGGCGCCTGCTGTGCACATCCGCGGACTTCGTCGAGAAGCACGTCGCGACAATGAGCATGCGGCTCTCAGAGTACCCAGGGGCTTCGTTCCAGCAGGAGACGCTCGACTATCTGCGTAGCCTCCTGGGCCGCGGGCATCGCCACGATGTCGTCGTCCGTCACGGGCAGCGGGGCGCGACGGCGGAGATGCACGTTTCGGTCTGGGGATGCACCGACGGTGCGTGGCACGTGTCTTTGACGTCGAACAACTGGGACATCGTTTGCCGTGGCACCGTCGCGGAGCCAGACCGATGATCCGCGTCCACGTCCTAGTCCAATGCGACGCAGTTGGATGCGGCAGAAGCACGCTCGCTATCGCCGCGGATAACTGCGGGCACGTCGGACGAGCCGAATTCCCGCTCGACGAGCGATGTCAGCCCACCGGATGGGTCGATCATGGCTCGCGGCAGCTGTGCCCCGACCACGCGAAGGAGCAGCCATCCCAGCAAGCCGGCCTGTTCAATTGTGGCGTGTGCGGTGGGGCGATCGGCTTCGACGAACAGCGCTGGGAGATTCGAGTCCGCGGCCTCCCGATGCATGCGCATCTCCGGTGCTGTGACGAGGACGGGCAGCCTAACGCGAAGGAGGAACGGTGAAAGATCCGGTGATGGCCAAGGTAGAGGCAGACCTGGACCGGTTCTTCGCGGCGCTCGGCCGTTGCGCGACGGCAGCCCGCGCACGGCAGGAAGAGCAGGTCTTCATCGACAACTGGCGCCGGGTGAAGGATAGGGAGCCGACAGAGTTGGTCATCAAGGCGCTGGATGAGTGGGCCACAGCGAGGGGCGCATGACGCCGCGCCAGCAGGAAGTCATCGCCGCCATCATGGCCGAGTTCGGCTCGAAGCCGTTCGTTTTCAGCTGCCGGTGCGACGAAGGGCTAGAGCCTCCTCCGCCAGAGCACGCGACATGCATTCACCAGGTACGAGCGTGGATGCGCCAGCAGCGGATCGAGGACTTCGATATCCGATGGCAGCCGGAATCGAAGACGCTCCTGCTGGTGCCGCTGAAGCTGGATAGGGTCGAATTGACCTTCGGGTTTGGAGTGGCCCCGCCGGACTAACGAAAAAGCCCCCCTTGCGGGAGGCCTCTTCGAACGTTTGGCGGCGTTGGAAAGGTCTACCATGCAAGCGATCGACAAACAATCCGACCGTGAGCTGTGGAATCCGGCGATCCACTGGCTCCTGAACATGGCGCCGGCAGAGCTCGGAGCGAAGGGCACGCTCGCGAGCACCATCAACTCGCTCGAGCACGGGGGAGAGCCCAGCGGCGTCCCGAACACCGACCCGTACTCGAACTACCAGATGGGCTGGTGCGTCGGCGACAGCCCCGCCGATAAATGGCGCAAGTACGCGCCGGTGTGGTTCGCGCTTTCAAGAACGCGTCAGGGCATGCTGTTGGCGCACTACCTCCCGCGGAACGACCTGCCGCCGGCAACCAGGGCGCGCATCGACGGGGCCTTCGGTAAGCTCGCGAACGCCGTCGTATACGTCGAGCCGAACCCGGAGCGGCTCTTCGCGGCGTGCCTCGACGCGAAGCATCAGGGGCGGGTGGAGATCATCAAGGCGGCCACGAAGAGAGCCGACGGCGCCGTCCGCGACGCTCACCGTGGGTGGGACGCCGTCGCCGGAGATCTGACGACCTGGCGGGTGTGGCCGTGGGGCGGCAACCCGCTGGGCCGCGAGGTGCAGTGCCCGCAGTGCCCATACCGCTTCCGGCAGGACGCGATCGAATGGGCGAAGACGAAGTACAGGTCGATGCCCACGGATTGCCCAGGGTGCAAAGCGGCGATGAAGGAGCCGCCTCGGGATGCGGAAGCGTACGCGCCGCCGGTCGCCGTCCAGATCGACGACGGCTCGGAGGCGCGCTGGTCCGCGGAATACGAGAAGCGCCTCG
>DATMJE010000067.1:0-36167 GCA_035553995.1 Usitatibacter sp.
CCGCCGGCCTCGGCGTGGCGATCGGCACGGTGAGGAAGGCCGTCGACGCCCTGGTCGCGGGCCAGGCGCTGGTGCGCCGCCAGGGCAAGGGCACTTTCGTCACCGCGCACGACGAGGGCCGGCGCCTGTTCCATTTCTTCCACGTCGTCAGCCGCGACGGCGGCAAGGAATACCCCGAGGTACGCACGGTCTCGTTCCGCCGCTCGCGCGCGGATGCCTCCGAGTCCGCGGCGCTCGGCATCGCCCCGCTGGACAAGGTGATCCGCATCCGCAACGTGCTCTCGCTCGAGGGCCGGGCGCGCATCGTGGACGACATCACGCTGCCGGCGGAGCTCTTTCCCGGCCTCACCGAGAAGGTGTTCGTCGCGCGCAACAACACCATCTACCACCTCTACCAGAGCCGCTTCGGCATCAACGTGCTGCGCACCGACGAGCGGCTGCGCGCGGTGCTCGCGGATGACGAGCTCGCGGCGCTCATCGGCGTGGCACCCGGCGCGCCGCTGCTGGAGATCCGCCGCGTGGCGCTCACGTTTCGCGACCGCCCCGTGGAGCTGCGTTTGTCGCGCGTGGACACGAGCGAGCACCACTACCACAACACGCTCGGCAAGGACCTCGTCGCGTGAGCGCGGCCCTGCTGATCCTGCCCAACTTCGTGCTGATCCTCGTGGGCCTGCTGCTCGCCCGCCGCTTCGACTACGGGCGCGATTTCTGGAGCGGGCTCGAGAAGCTCGTCTACTACGTGCTCTTTCCGGCGCTGCTGTTCCGCTCGCTCGCGGTCGCGCGCATCGACCTGGCGCAAAGCGGGCGGCTCGCCGCCTCCGCGTGCGCCTTCACGCTCGCGGGATTCGCGCTGTCGATGCTGGCGCGTCCGCTCTTCCGCCTCGACGAGCGCTTCGCCGCCGCGGCCTCGCAATGCGGCTACCGCTTCAACACCTACATCGGGCTCGCGATCGCGGGCAGCCTGTACGGAACCCATGGCGTGGCCGTCGCCGCCCTGCTGCTCGGGGTGATGATCCCGCTGGCCAATTTCTGCGCCGTGGGTGTCCTCGCGAAGCACGGGGACCGCGGCTTCCTCACCGAGATCGTGCGGCATCCGCTGGTGGTCTCGAGCCTGCTGGGATTCGCCTGGAACGCGGCACGCCTGCCGCTTCCCGGCTTCGCGGACCAGACGCTGGCCCTGCTCGGCCAGACCGCGTTGCCGGCGGGCCTGCTTGCGGTGGGCGCCGCGATGCGCCTGGAGAAGGGGCAGGCTGCCACCGGGGCGCACGCATGGTGGCTCGCGGTGAAGCTCGTCGCCGTGCCCGCCATCGCGCTCGCACTCGCGCGGTTCATCGGCGCCACGGGAAGCGACACGCAGGTGCTGCTGCTGTGCGCCGCGCTGCCGACGGCCACGAACGCCTACATCCTCGCGGTGCGGATGACCGGCGACGGCCGCGCGGTCGCGACACAGGTCACCGTGGGCACCGTGATCTCGATGCTGACCATCCCCGCGTGGCTGGCGCTGGCCGGCTGAAGCGCTGCAAGGCGTCGCGATAACGTGCATTGTAGGAAATCGCGAATGCAACTTGGCTCCGCCTCTGGGGTCATTCGCTGGGGGCTTTCCCCGGAGAGAATCCGTCATGGAACTGGGCG
The DNA here is from genome assembly GCA_035553995.1 of Usitatibacter sp. Taxonomy (GTDB): domain Bacteria; phylum Pseudomonadota; class Gammaproteobacteria; order Burkholderiales; family Usitatibacteraceae; genus Usitatibacter. The sequence goes on from DATMJE010000067.1 coordinate 1,633, forward strand.
ACCAACGCGGCAGCAGCAACATCGAGGATCGGCGTGGCATGAGCATCGGCGGAGTCGGGGGTGGCCTCGGCGTCGGCGGCATCGTGATCGCGCTCATCGCGTATTTCCTCGGCGTGGATCCGACGCCGATCCTGAACGGCATGCAGCAGGCGCCCACCGCGTCGCAGTCGCAGCAGGCGCCGCGCGGCACGCCCCCGGACCAGATGGGCCAGTTCGTTTCGAAGGTGCTGGGCAGCACCGAGGACGTGTGGACCTCGGTCTTTCGGCAGATGAACCGCCAGTACCACAACCCGACGCTGGTGCTGTACGACCACGCCACGCGCACCGCGTGCGGCACGGGACAGACCGCGATGGGGCCCTTCTACTGCCCGAACGACGAGAAGCTCTACATCGACCTCTCGTTCTTCCGGGACCTCGAAACGCGTTTCCACGCACCCGGCGATTTCGCGCAGGCCTACGTGGTCGCGCACGAGGTCGGCCACCACGTGCAGAAGCAGCTCGGCATCATGAATCGCATGGAGTCCCTGCAGGGCCGCGTTTCGAAGGCGGAATACAACCAGGCCTCGGTGCGGCTCGAGCTGCAGGCCGATTGCTTCGCGGGCGTATGGGGGCACTACGCGAACAACGAGAGGCTCCTGGATCCGGGCGATCTCGAGGAGGGCCTCGCCGCCGCGAGCGCCGTGGGCGACGACCGGCTGCAGAAACAGGCACAGGGTTACGTCGTGCCCGAATCGTTCACGCACGGCTCGTCCGCGCAGCGCACGCGCTGGTTCAAGCGCGGGATGGAGACGGGGCAGATCTCCAGTTGCAATACGTTCGAGAGCAACGTCCTGTAGCAGGGCTACAGGACTGGTTGCTCTCGAACTGTCATGGCCTGAAGGCCAGAGAGCGTGGCCTGAAGGCCAGAGAGCATGGCCTGAAGGCCAGACTCCAAAAAAGGCAAGGGCCTGCGTAGCAGGCCCTTTGTCATTGCAGCAACAGCTGCAGCGTTACTTCGGCGCGACTGGCCGACTTTACTTCTGCTCTTCCGCGGCTGCGGCCGGGGCTGCGGCGGCTTCCTCTTCCAGCGGCGGCAACACCTCGCGGTGCTCGGCGCTCGCCAGCTTTTCCTTGATGCGGGCCGCCTTGCCGGTGAGGCCACGCAGGTAGTAGAGCTTGGCGCGGCGCACGTCGCCCTTGCGCTTCACCTCGATCGAGGCGATCGACGGCGAGTACATCTGGAAGGTGCGCTCCACGCCTTCGCCGCTGGAGATCTTGCGCACGATGAACGAGGAGTTGAGGCCGCGGTTGCGCTTGGCGATGACGACGCCCTCGTACGACTGCTCGCGCTTCTTGTCGCCTTCGACGACCACCACCTTCACGATCACGGTATCTCCCGGCGCGAAGACGGGGATCTGGCGGTTGAGGCGGGCGATCTCTTCCTGTTCGAGCTTCTGGATCAGGTTCATGCGGTTGTCCTTTCGTTCCGGCCGTCTGGCCTTTCACGCAGAGCCGTCGAGACGGATGCGCGCGGTTTGTATTCGTTGCTCACTGTTGCTGCTGTGCCGCCTGCTGCTCCCTGCGGTATTCCTCCAGCAACTGCCGGTCCTGCCTCGACAATAACGCCTCGTCGATGAGGTCGGGCCGCCGGTCCCACGTGCGCCCCAGCGCCTGCTTGCGGCGCCAGCGCGCGATCGCCGCGTGATTGCCCGACAACAATATCTCGGGCACGCGCTCGCCGCCCCACTCCTCCGGCCGCGTGTAATGCGGCCAGTCGAGCAGTCCCGCGGAGAACGAATCCTGCGACGCACTCTCCGCGTCGTTGAGGCTGCCCGGAAGCCGCCTCACGATGCAATCGATCATCACCATGGCGGGAAGCTCCCCGCCGGAGGTGACGTAATCGCCGATCGAGACCTCGCGATCGACGTACATGCGAACCAGGCGCTCGTCCACGCCCTCGTAGCGCCCGGCGATGACCACCAGGCCCTTCTCCGCTGCGAGCTCGCCTACCAGCGCATCGGTGAGCCGCTCGCCCTGCGGCGACATCAGCAGCACCTTCGGCCGCTCGACGCCCGCCTCGCGTTGCCTGGCGCGCGCCGCACGGATGGCCGCCTGCAGCGGCTCGGCCATCATCACCATGCCCGGGCCGCCGCCGTAGGGCCGGTCGTCGACCCTGCGGTAGTTGTCGCTCGTGAAATCGCGCGGATCCCACGCCTTCAGCCCGAAGATGCCTTCCTCGAGCGCCCTGCGGGTAATGCCGTGGCGGGCGATCGCCTCGAGCGACTCGGGGAAGATCGTGACCACGTCGAAATGCATCACGCGTCGTAATCCGCCTTCCAGTCCACCACGATTCGCTTCGCCTCGCGGTCGATCGCCTTCACGTACTCGGAGACGAACGGGATCATGCGATCGCGCTCGCCCTTCACCACCATGACGCTCGTGCCGCCGGTTTCGAAGAAAGAGTCCAGCGTGCCGAGCCCTCCTCCCGCCTCATCCACTACCGCCAGGCCGATGAGATCGACCCGGAAAACCTGTCCTTCTTCCGCCTCCCCCAGCTCCTCGCGGGGAATCGCGACATCCGCGCCGCGCAGGCGCTCGGCCTGATCGCGGTCTTCGCACCCGCCAAGCTTCGCGACCGCGCCGTTGGGACGGACCGCGAACGCCTCGAGCGGCATCTCGCGCCAGCCCTCACGCGTGCGCACCACCCAGCGCCCGAAGCCTGCGAGCCCGTCCGGTTCCTCGGTAAAGGTCTTTACGCGGACCTCGCCGCGGATGCCGACAGCCGCGACCACGCGGCCCATCGTCACCAGGTTCGACTCGTCACCGTGGAAGGGACCGGCCGCGGGCCGATCGGCAGCCTTACTTGGCCGCAGCGGGTTCCTGCTGCTTGCCGGCGACTTCGGCTTTGCCACGCTTGATGATCTTCTTCACGGCATCCGAGGGCTGCGCGCCCTGGCCGACCCAATGATGGACGCGGTCCAGCGCGATGCGGTATTTCGGCTCGTGCCCGGCGGCTTTCGGGTTGTAGAACCCGATGCGCTCGATGAAGCGCCCGTCACGGGGCATGCGGGAGTCGGCGACGACGATGCTGTAGAAAGGGCGGTTCTTGGCTCCGCCTCGCGCCATGCGAATCACGACCACTTTGATGGCTCCTTCCCGTTGAGAACGGGTAACGAATGAATAGACTTCGGAAAGCCGTTGATTATAGCAGGGAATCGCTGGAATTGGATCCCGGGCCGGTACCGCGGTTGCGCCGCCCGGGATGATCCGCCGTCACCCCCGCGCAGGCGGGAGTCCGATCACCTCAGAACCTGAACTGCCCGTTCTTCGAGATCACCGCCAGCTCGACGTAGTGGCTGCCCTGGCGGTCGGGCGAGGCGAAGCCCACCTGGTAGCCGCCGGCGTCATAGTGGTCCATCGCGGCGAGGGCCTTGTAGAGGCTCTCGCGCGTGGGCTCCTTGCCGGCACGGCGCAGGCCCTCCACGAGCACCTTCGCGGCGATGCAGGCCTCGAGGTTCGTGTAGTTGAGCTCGGCCACGCCCGCGGCATGCAGCGCGTCGTGGCATTCCTTGATCACCGGCAGCGCGTTCTTGCCGGGGGGTGGCACTACGCCGGCCACGGAGACGCCGACGGCATCGGCGCCGGCGGCCTTCGCGAGCTGGCTCGGGCCCACGAACGAGAGCGACGTGATGTTGTACGGATGGTTGCCTTCCTTGAGCGCCTTCAGCACCTGCGTGACGGTCTCGTACGAGGTCGTGGCCACCACCACCTGCGGATCGCTCTTCACGATCGCGTCGACCTGCGCCGGCGTGATGCGCCCGTTACGCGCGAACTTCACGCCGACGGCGCGCTTGCCCGCGGCCTTCATGTTGCGCTCGACGGTGGCGAAGTTCTGGTTGCCGATCTCGTCGTCGTAGTGCAGCACCGTGACGCGCTCGGCGCCCAGCCCCTGCCAATGCTCGAGGATCTTCGCGATCTCGTCCGCGTACGAGGCGCGCATCGGGAACACATACGGGCTTTGCTGGCGAATCGCATCCGCGCCGGTGAAGGGCGCGAAGAAGGGCACGTGCTTCTCCTTCACGACGGGCATGGCGTCGAGCGAGAGCGTGGCCGAGGCGAAGCCGAAGAGCGCCACCGCGTTGCTCTCGTTCACGAGCTTCGCGGCATTGGCACCCGCGGCCTTGCGATCGTTGGCGTCGTCGAGCGAGACCAGCTCGATGGGGTGGCCGTTCACGCCGCCCGCCTCGTTGACCTTCCTGAAGTACGCCGCGGCGCCGGCACGGATGTCCTTGCCGATCTCGGCGTTGGGCCCGGTGAGCGGCACGGACTGGCCGATCACGATGCGATCGGCGGCGATGGTGGCAAGGGAAAGGCCGAGCGCGGCGGCGAGCGCCGCGACGCGAAATGCGGTTTGCATGGAGGAGCTTCCAGGAGTTGCAGGGGTGGCGAGAGCGTATTGAATTCGCCGGCCCCGGCTCCTTGATGGCCGTCAACGACCCGCCTGCGTGCGCAAGAAGCCGCGGCGCGAATGTGACGGACCGCACACCCGCACGCCGTCGCCCGCCCGAAAGGCGAGGGCTAATGCACGCCGTCGCCCCCGCGAAGGCGGGGCCCAATGTATCGAAAGCCAATTGGATCCCGGGCCGTCGCCGCGATTGCGGCGCCCGGGATGACAAGCCTTTGCGCCCTGCGCCTTGCGCCCTGCGCCTTGCGCTAGAACCTGAACTGCCCGTTCTTCGAGATCACCGCGAGCTCGACGTAATGGCTGCCCTGGCGAAGCTCCGGCCCGAAGTTCACCGTGTAGCCGCCGGCATCGTACTGCCCGAGGCCGGCGAGCGACTTGTACAGGCTTTCGCGGGTCACGTCGCGGCCGGCGCGCTTCATGCCTTCCACGAGCACCTTGGCGGCGATGCACGCCTCCAGGTTGGTGTAGTTGAGCTCCGGAATGCCGGCCTTCTTGATGGCTTCACCGCATTCCTTGATCACGGGGACGACGTGCTTCGCGGGCGGCGGCACCACGCCTGCCACCGAGACACCCAGGCCATCGGCACCCGCAGCCTTCGCGAGCTGGCTGGGACCGGTGAACGAGAGTGCGGTCATGTTGTACGGGTGGTTGGAGTCCTTGAGCGCCTTGAGCACCTTGGCGGTCGTGCCGTAGAGCGTGGTCGTCACGATCACCTGCGGATCGCTCTTCACGATCGCCTCGATCTCGGCGGCGGTCACCGTGCCGTTACGCTCGAACTTCACGCTCACCGGCTTCTTGCCCGCGGCCTTCATGATCCGCTCGACGGTGGCGTAGTTCTGGTTGCCGATCTCGTCGTCGTAGTGCAGCACGGTGACGCGATCGGTACCGAAGCCCTGCCAGTGCTGCAGGATCTTCTCCAGCTCGTCGGCGTACGAAGCACGCAGCACGAAGACGTACTGGTTCTGCTTGAGGATCGCATCGGCGCCGGTGAACGGCGCGAAGAACGGCACGTGCTTTTCCTGCACCACCGGCATCGCGTCCAGCGACAGCGTGGTGGAGGCGAAACCGAAGAGCGCCACCGCGTTCTGCTCGTTCACGAGCTTCGTCGCGTTCTGGCCGGCGGTCTTGCGATCGTTGCGGTCGTCGAGCGACACCAGCTCGATGTGCCGGCCGTTGACGCCGCCGGCCTCGTTCACCTTCGCGAAATAGGCCATCGCGCCGTCGCGGATGTCCTTGCCGATCTCGGCGTTGGAGCCGGTGAGCGGCGCCGACTGGCCGACGACGATCTTGTCCGCCGCGAGCGCGGCCATTGGCAGCGCCACGAGGACCGCGGCGAGCATCTTGATCTTGAACATGAATTACTCCTCCCCAGGAGGAACCAATATACCGCGGGAAGGGCCCTCATGGCCCTGCCGAACAGACCATGACCCGACCAGCGGCAGGACTTAGCGCATGCCCGGCAGCATGCCCTTCATGTTGCGCAGCATTTTCTGCAGGTTTCCGCCGCGCATCATCTTCATCATCTTCTGCATCTGCTCGAACTGGTTCAGCAGGCGATTGACCTCCTGCACCTGCACGCCGGCACCGGCGGCGATGCGGCGCTTGCGCGAAGCCTTGAGGATCTCGGGCTTGCGGCGCTCCTGCGGCGTCATCGCATCGATGATGCCCTGCGTGCGCTTGAGGGCCTTCTCCTGCAGGTCGGGCGAGGTCTGCGCCATCTGCGTGAGCTGCGCGGGCAGCTTGTCCGCGAGGCTCGACAGCCCGCCCATCTTCTTCATCTGCACGAGCTGCATGCGGAAATCCTCGAGGTCGAAGTCCTTGCCCTTCTTGAACTTGTCCGCGAGCTTCTGCGCCTCCTTCTCGTCGACCTTGGAGCGCGCCTCCTCGACCAGCGAGAGGATGTCGCCCATGCCGAGGATGCGGGACGCCATGCGATCCGGGTGGAAGGCTTCGAGGCCGTCCATCTTCTCGGAGACGCCGACGAACTTGATCGGCGCGCCGGTGACGTGGCGCACCGAAAGCGCGGCACCCCCGCGCGCATCGCCATCCAGCTTGGTGAGCACGATGCCCGTGAGCGGCAGCGCGGCGGCGAACGCCTTGGCGACGTTCACCGCGTCCTGGCCCTGCATCGAGTCGACCACGAAGAGGGTCTCCACCGGCTTCACCGCCGCGTGCAGCGCCCGGATCTCGCCCATCATCTCTTCGTCGATCGTGAGGCGTCCCGCGGTATCGACGATGAGGACGTCGTGGAAATGGCGCTTCGCCCAGTCCACCGCGGCGCGCGCGATATCCACCGGCTTCTGCGACGGATCCGAGGGAAACACCTCGACCTCGAGGTTCTTGCCGAGGGTGGCGAGCTGCTCGATGGCCGCGGGACGATAGACGTCGGTCGAGACGAGCAGGACCTTCTTCTTCGTCGTATTGCGCAGCAGCCGTGCGAGCTTGCCCGCGCTGGTGGTCTTGCCCGAGCCCTGCAGGCCCGCCAGCAGCACCACCGCCGGCGGCTGGGTGGCGAAGTCGAGACCTTCGCCATGCCCGCCCATGAGCTTCACCAGCTCCTCGTAGACCACGCCCACCAGCGCCTGGCCGGGCGTGAGGCTGCCCACCACTTCCTGGCCGAGGGCCTTCTCCTTCACCTTGCCGACGAACTCCTTCACCACCGGCAGGCCGGCATCGGCATCGAGGAGCGCCAGGCGCACCTCGCGGAGCATTTCCTGCACGTTCTCCTCGGTGAGGCGGGAGTGGCCGCGGAGGGTCTTGACGACGGACGAGAGGCGTTGCGTGAGGGCGTCTAGCATGGGGAAAGGGTAAACTGGTGGGTCACAGCGAGAACGGCACCGAAATGCCTGATTTGCCTTTGTATTTTAGCACCGCGGCGGCCTGGCTGGTGCTTTCCGGACGGGCATGGCGCGCCTCGCGGCTGGCAACCGCCGGCGGGCCCGCCATGCGTGCGGACGTGAACCTCGAGGCGTTCCTCGTCCCCGTGGCGCTGGTCCTCCACGCCATGCTGCTCTACCGGCACATCATGACACCGGATGGCCTCGACCTCGGCGTGGCCAACGCCATCTCGCTCCTCGTCTGGCTCACCGTGCTCATCTACTGGGTGGCGGGGCTGGTGTACACCGGGCTCGCGTCGATCCTCGGCATGATGGCGCCGGTGGCGCTGGTGGCGGTGGTGTTGCAGGCGCTCCTCGCAAGCCCGCACGTGATCCATTACGGCGGCGATGCCATATTCGCCCTGCACTTCGGCATCGCGATGCTCGCCTACAGCCTCTTCATCGTCGCGACGGTGCACGCGCTGGTGATGCTCGCGGAGGAGAAATGGCTGCATCGCGGCATCCTGCCCCCGTTCCTGAAGAGCCTGCCGCCGCTCCTCGAGATGGAGGCGCTGCTCTTCCGCATCCTGCTCGCGGCCTTCATCCTGCTGACGCTCACCCTGGTGAGCGGCGTGTTCTTTTCGGAGCAGCTTTTCGGCCGCCCGTTCAAGGCCAACCACAAGACGATCTTCGGCGTCATCTCCTGGCTCATCTTCGGCAGCCTGCTCGCGGGCCACTACATCCGCGGCTGGCGCGGGCGCAAGGCCGTCTACTGGACGCTCGCCGGCTTCACCGCGCTGCTGTTCGCCTACGTGGGCAGCAAGGTCGTGCTCGAGCTGATCCTGCAACGCGGCTGAAGACCACGGCCGCATGACCGACCCCATCCCCCTCGGCTGGCTGTTCGTCGCATTGGGCGCGCTGCTGCTGTGCTCGGGCTTCTTCTCGATGTCCGAGACCTGCATGATGGCGCTCAACCGCTACCGGCTGAAGCACCTGGTGCGCGAGGGCAATCGCGGCGCACGGCTCGCCCTGGGACTCCTCGAGCGCACCGACGAGCTGCTCGCCTTCATCCTCGCCGGCAACACCATCATCAACGCCGCGACCACCATCCTGGTGGCCGAGATCTGCCGCCGCCTGTTCGGCGAAGGCGAGTACGTGCTGATGATCGCGACCGCCGCGGCGAGCTTCGTGATCCTGATCTTCGCCGAGATCCTGCCGAAGATCCTCGGGGCGACGCACTCCGAGACGATCGCGATGGGTGCGTCGTATGTCCTGGGGCCGCTCATCCGCATCACGCGGCCGCTCATGTGGATCGTGAACGTGTTCGTGCGCGCGCTGCTCAAGCTGCTGCGCATCCGCCAGGCGGGCGAGCACTCGGCCGATCCGCTCAGCATGGAGGAGCTGCGCACGCTGGTGCTCGAGGGCGGCAAGTTCATCCCGAAGAAGCACCAGTCCATCTTCCTCAATCTCTTCGAGCTCGAGGACATGACCGTCGACGACACGATGACGCCGCGCGGCCAGATCGAGTACATCGACCTCGCCGACGACATCGAGGACGTGCGCGCGGCCCTGTCCACCACGCACCACACGCGGCTCGTGGTGTGCGAAGGCGGGCTCGACAACGCGGTGGGCATCCTGCACGTGCGCCGCGTGCTCGGCGTCACGCGCCGCGAGCAGATCGATGCCGACGGCATCCGCGCGATCATGCGCGAGGCCTACTTCGTGCCCGAGGGCACGCCGCTGCTGAACCAGCTCACCAACTTCCAGGAGAACCAGCGCCACATGGGGCTGGTGGTGGACGAGTACGGCGAGATCCTCGGCCTCGTCACGATGAAGGACATCCTCGAGGAGATCGTGGGCGAATTCACCAGCGCCGCCGTGGGCAGCGCTGCCCTCTTCACGCGCGAGCCCGACGGCAGCGTGATCGCCGATGGCACGTGCTCGTTGCGCGTGCTCAATCGCAAGGGGGGATTCAGCTTCCCCCTCGAAGGCCCCAAGACCATCAACGGGCTGCTGCTGGAGAAGCTCGAGGAGATTCCCGAGGCCGGCACGCGCGTGGAGGTCGGCGCGCACCGGGTCGAGATCCTGCAGGTGCAGAACCGCATGGTGAAGGTGGTGCGCATCCACCCGGCCACGAAGCGCGAGGCGAAGGCGGCCTAGATCCGATAGCGCTGCACGAAGTGCCGGTCGATGCGATCCTTCCAGCGCCACACCCATTCGCCTTCCCACGAGACGCCGTCCCAGACGCCGATCGCGTAACGGTTGCCGGCCGAGATGAGCGCGAGATACCGGGCGCGCGGCACGTGCTTGCGCGGCTGGCGACCGGAGAGCGCGGCACGCAGCGCTGCCGCGAGCGCAGGACCCGCGCGCACCGCGAAGACGCCGGCCTTCGCCCTCGGGTGGCCCTGCTGCGAGGCGCAATCGCCCGCTGCGAAGACCTCCGGGTGCGAGCACGACCGCAGCCGCTCGTCGGTGAGCACGAAGCCGCGCGCGTCGGTCGCGAGGCCGCAATCCGTGAGCCAGCGATGCGGCGCCGCCCCCGCGGCCCAGAACACGACATCGGTGCCGAACTCGAACCCGTTCTGCAAATGCACGAAGCCGTTGCCCACCTCCACCACGCCGCTGCCCTGGTGCCATTCGATGCGCCGCCCCTCGATCTCCGCGCGGATGCGCCGCCGCGCGCCCGCATGGAATGCGGGCACCACCGCGCGGGAGTCGCCGATGAGACGCAGGTGGGGCGCCGCCTCGGCCATCTCGCGGCGCAGGCGGTGATGCATCGCGAAAGCGAGCTCCACGCCCGCGGCACCCGTGCCCACGAGCGTGATCGAATGCACGCGTCCGGCGCGCGCGCCGGCGAGCGTGTCGGTCCAGCCCTTGACCAGCCGCTCGAGCGGACGCATCAGGACGGCGTTCCGCTCCACGCCCGCCGCGGCATCGGCCGGCGCCTGCGAGCCCACGTCGAGGGATAGCACGTCGTAATCGAGGACCGCGCCATTGGCGCAGCGCACCTGCCGCGCCCCGGGGTCGAGCGCGGTGGCCGCCGTAAAGAGCAGCCGCGCATTGGCGCGCGCGGCCAGCGCCGCCACGTCGATGGTGCATTCCTCGAGGGTGTAATGACCCGCGACGAAGCCGGGCACCATGCCCGAATAGGTGAGCCACGGATACGGGTTCACCACGACCACCTCGACGTCCGCCGGCGGCTGCGCGAGATCGCGCAGGACTTCGATGTGCGCATGCCCCGCGCCCACCAGCACCAACCGCTTCATTGGGTGTGCTCGAGCCTCAGGTCGGAGAACCAGGCGGTGGCTTCCTCGCCGGTCTGGTCGGTGTCGTTGCCCGCGGCCACGCCGTTGATCGCCGGCACTGCGCCGCGCCATTCGCCGCCGAAGGCCGCGCGGAAATCCGCAGCCAGGTCGCGGCTCTCCCCGACCCAGGTGCCGGTGCGGGCGGTGCCGCTTTCGAGGACGACCATGCGCACGCGACTGCTGTACGGGCTCCAGCGGGTCGAGCCGGGCGCGTGGCGGTTGTCCCAGACGTAGCAGATCGCCGCCGTGGGCAGCCGGTCCCCGTGCAGCAGGCGCGCGAGGCGCACTTTCCAGCGCTCGGCGAACGGCAGCGATTCGAGCGGCACGTCGAAGAACACGTAGACCCGCGCGGCGAAATCGTCGCCGGAACGCATCTCCATGTCGGCCGCGGACACCACGCGGTCGATCTTCCAGCGCCATGCGAGCGTGGCACCTTCCGCTTCGGCGTGCAGCGGATGGATCGCGGCACCGGCGGCGGCATGCACGTGGCTGCGCAGCACCACGCCATTGTCCGAGGCGACGAGCGCAATTTCGGGCAGGGGAACCGGCGGCACGCCCTGTACCGTCCAGGGTGCGGGCAGCACACCGGCCGCCGCCTTCGAGAACGGCGTGATCGCCTCGGGCGCCGCGGCGAGGCAGGCACAGGCGGCAAGCACGGCCGCGGCGCAAGCGCCGCGCCTCACGGGGCCATGTCCCCGAGCAGCCCCTCCCGGTGCAGGCGGTGGTAATCCTCGGGACGATCGACGTCCCACAGCGCCGGCATCTCGTGCCAGCGCGCGCCCGCCGCGGCGAGCCGCTCGCGCGTGGACGCCATCACGGCGTCGCTGCCCCAGGCGACGTCCTGGAAGACGTGCGGCAAGGCACGTGCGAGGCCGACCAGCACGTAGCCGCCGTCTTCCGCGGGCGTGAATACCGCATCGTGCCCGGGGAGTGCCGCGGCCGCCTCCGCGAGGTGTGCGGGCGTCATCGCCGGACAGTCGCTGCCGATGAGGAGGACGTGCTCGCCACGGGCGGTCCCGGACTCGAGCGCGTGGCGCATGCGCTCGCCCAGATCGCGGCCGAGCTGGCGTTGCAGCACGGTGCCGAAGCGCGTGCGGCATTCGCCGAAGAAGGCGTGCGACTCGTCGGGCGCGCACCACAGCTCCACGTCCCCCAGTCCGGCTTCGAATGCGGTGCGCAATGCCCGCTGCACGAGCTGGGCATGGAGACGGGCCGCGCGTTCCTCGCCCAGCAGCGGGGCGAGCCGCGTCTTGACGCGCCCGGCTACCGGCGCCTTCGCGAACACGGCGATGCGCGTGCGCTCAGCCCGACGTGTGCTCGACGTCATAGTGGCGCGCAAGGCGGCGCGGGTCGGCCCCCAGGGCATAGGCGAGCCGAAGCCGCCACATGAGGAAGATGGTGCGGAGGATGCCGTGCTGCTCCCAGCGCCGGCCCGAGGTCACGACCCGGTCGCGCAAGGCGGCGGGCGGCGACTGGCGCTTCAAGGCGCGGCTGATCGCCACGTCCTCCATCAGCGGGATCGCGGGGAAGCCCCCGGCGGCCTCGAAGGCGCTGCGGCGCATGAAGATCGCCTGGTCGCCGGTCGCGATGCCGCTCCAGCGGGAGCGCAGGTTCATGAGCATGGCGACCACCGTGAGGAGCGGATGCGACGAGCTGATCGCCACGTCGAAGCGCCCCCAGACACGCACGTCCGAGAGCGCCGCCGCCACGACCCGGATGGCGTTGGGCGGCAGGATGGTATCGGCATGGAGGAAGACGAGGATATCGCCGCGCGCGGCAGCGGCGCCCGCGTTCATCTGCGCGGCCCGGCCGCGCGCCGCCTGGAAGGCGCGATCCGCGAGGGGTGCCGCGCGCGCGAGGGTGCCATCCCGGCTGCCCCCGTCCACCACGATGACCTCGGCCCCGCAGCGCCGGGCGGGAACGAGCGCCCGCAGGGTGGCGGCAATGGTGCGCGCCTCCTCCAGCACGGGAACGATGATCGAGACTTGCGGCATGGGCCGATTGTACTGCCCGGCTCACTCGCGCGTGTCGTTGAGTCCCCAGTCGTAGTCGAGGAACACCACGTCCGCCTTCTGCTGGCGGATGGCCTCCCGGTCCTCGGGGCGGTCGGCGAGGAGCTCGGCGTAGCGCGCGAACGTGGCCTTCACGGAGGTGAAGCCGTGGTAGCCCTTCTCGAAATCCTTGCCGTACCACTCGAAGATGCGCGACACCTCGAGGCGATGCCGGGCGGTGTCGTAGCGGTTGCGCGAGCGATCCGAGAGGAAACGCCGCATCGCGTCCTCGAGCTGCGCATCGAGCGTGGCGGCGCGGAACGGCTCGTCGCGCAGCATCGGGCAGCCGATGGAGGCGCACACCACCGCCACGTGCACGCGCGGCTCGTCGTAGACGCCTTCCTTGCGCAGCATCTCGTGCTCGATCCGGTCGAGGTACGCAGGCTCGCCGAAGAGCGTGAAGAACCGGTCCTTCCACGGATTCCCGAACACCGTGCCGAAGTCGCGGATGGACTTGAGATCCGGATAACGCGTGAGGATCTTCTCGATGGTGAACGCGTTGTACGCGTTGATGAGGAACGCCTCCTGCTCGGGCTTCGTCCACGCGTCGAACTCGGAGCGCTTCACGTCCTGCACCTCCTGCAGGAAACCGTGCAGCAGCCCGCGGTCCTGCAGGAAGCCCGCGTACGAGACACGCGATGCGTTGCCGTTCTCGACGTAGCGCACGTGCTTGCGCAGCAGCCCTTCCCAGGCGGCATACGTGTGGTCGAAGGCGAGCGCGCCGGCGGGGAGCAGCGCGAGCAAGAGCACGGCGAGGCGGCGTCGCATCGCTTCAGTCGTGACCGGGCGCACCGGCGGGCTCGTGGTAGGGGCGCTTGTCGCCGAGCGCACCCAGCCGCGAAAGCACGTGGACGAAGCCCGTCTCGCCCCGCGTCCACGCGTGGAACGACGCGGCGAACGTCATCTGGCCCTGGGTCACATGCGCCCGTTTCCACGCGCCGGCCACGTACTTGTTCGCTTCCGCCATGGTGGGATAGGTGTGGATGGTGCCGAGGATCTTGTTCAGCCCGATGTGGTGGCGCATCGCGAGCACGAATTCCGCGAGGAGGTCGCCCGCGTGCTCGCCGGCGATGGTCGCGCCGAGGATGCGATCGCTGCCGGGTTTCGTGAGCACTTTCACCAGCCCGTGGGCCTCGCCATCGGCGATGGCGCGGTCGAGGTCGTCGATGCCGTAGGTCGCGACTTCGCAGGCGATGTTCTTCTCCTTCGCCTCCTGCTCGTTCAGCCCCACGCGGGCGACCTCGGGATCCGTGAAGGTGGCCCACGGCACCACGGAGTAATCGACGCGGAACCTGCGGAAGCGGCCGAAGAGCGCATTGACCGCGCAATACCACGCCATGTGCGACGCGGTGTGCGTGAACTGGTACGGGCCGGCGACGTCGCCGCAGGCGAAGATGTTGGGATACTTCGTGGCGAGGAACTCGTTCACCTCCACGGTGCGCTGCTTCGTGACCGCAATGCCCAGCGTCTCCAGCCCGTAGCCCTCGGTATTGGCGACGCGGCCGACGGCGCAGAGGATCGCGTCGCAGGCGATGCGCGTGTCGCTGCCTTCGTGCTCGACGACCACGACCGTCTCGCCCTCTTCGCGCAGCACCTGCTTCGCCTTGTGGCCCACGAGCACGGCGATGCCTTCGGCCTCGAAACGCCGCTGCACCATCGCGGAGAACTCGGGATCCTCGCGTCCCAGGAGGCGCGGGGCCATTTCCACCTGCGTCACCTTCGATCCCAGCCGCGCGAAGCATTGCGCCAGCTCGCAGCCGATGGGCCCGCCGCCCAGCACGACCAGCCGCGCCGGGCGCTCGCGCAGGTCCCAGACCGTATCCGACGTGAGCGGCTGCGATTCGGCGAGGCCCGGGATCGGCGGGATGAAGGGCCGCGCGCCGGCCGCCACGACGATGTTGCGCGTGGTGATCGTGCGCGTGCCGCCCGCCGCGAGCGCCACTTCCACGCTCCACGGCGAAGCGATGCGCGCGCTGCCCTGCAGGCACTCGACACCCAGCGCGGAGTAGCGCTCGACCGAATCGTGCGGCTCCACCTGCTTCACCACGCGCTGCACGCGCTCCATCACGTCGGCGAAATCGTAGTCCGCGCGCGCGTCGCGAACGCCGAATTCCCGCGCGCGAGCGATGTTCGAGAGCAGCTTCGCGGAACGGATCAGCGCCTTGGAGGGCACGCAGCCCGTGTTGAGGCAATCGCCGCCCATGCGATGCTTCTCGACGAGGGTGACCTTCGCCTTCACCGCCGCGGCGATATACGCGCTCACGAGGCCCGCGGAGCCCGCCCCGATCACGACGATGTTGCGGTCGAAGCGAGCCGGCCGCGGCCAGGCCCTGTAGACCTTGCGCGCCTTGGCGGCGTCGAGGGACTTCTTCGCGATGACGGGGAAAAGCCCCAGGAGGATGAAGGCGGACAGCAAGCCGGGCGAGACGATGTCACGGGGCGAGGAAATGCTCGCGAGCTGCGTGCCCGCGTAGACGTAGGCCAGCGTCCCCGCCAGCATCCCGACCTGGCTCACCCAGTAGAAGGTGCGCACCGGGATCGCCGTGAGGCCCATCACGAGGTTCACCGCGAAGAAGGGGAACGCGGGCACGAGCCGCAGCGCGAAAAGGTAGAACGCCCCTTCCTTGCGCACGCCCTCGTCCACGGGCTTCAGGAACTTGCCGAAGCGCGCCTGCACCCAGTCGCGCAGCAGGAAGCGCGAGGCGAGGAAGGCGAGCGTGGCGCCGATCGAGGAAGCGAACGAGACGATGAGCGTGCCCCAGAGCAGGCCGAACACCGCGCCGCCCAGCAGCGTGAGCACCGCGGCACCCGGCAGCGAGAGCCCCGTCACCGCCACGTACACGCCGAAATAGGCGGCCGCGGTCTGCAGCGGATGCTCGTGCACGTAGCCCTCCAGCACCGCCTGGCGCCCCTTGATGTAGTCGAGCGTGAGGTACTGGCGCAGGTCGAGCGCGAAGAACGCGACCACGAGCGCCGCGATCACGACCAGCACCACCAGCTTGCGTTTGTTCATCGACGCCTCCCCAGCCTCCGCGCCGGCAGCGCGGGGCGCGAATCCCTACGCCGCGATGTGGCAGCCGGTCCCGGGCGCGTCCAGCGCGTACGCCGGGCCTTGCACCAGGCGGCCGAAATACGAGGCGTGCGCAGCGGAGCCTTCGGGCCAGCTCGCGAGGAAGCGCGCGAGCCAGCGCTCGTGGTCGTACTCGACGCGCAGCGCCTCGACATGCACGCCGGCAACACGCTCCCGCAGCACGCAGGCCGCGCCGCCGGACGGCGCCGCGGCAATGCGCGTCAGCAGGCCGAAGCGCGTCGCGGCGAAATTGGGCATTCCCGCGGCGCCATTGTTGGCGACGACCGCTTCACGGCCGTCGACCCGGAAACGGCGCAAGGCGGGAAGGCAGGTGTGCGTGCTGGCGAAGATGTCCACGCCTGCATCGCGAAAGGCATTCTCGATCCAGCGCTGGTGCGAAGGCTGCGCGAGCCGGTCGTGGGCAAAGCCCCAGCCGGCGAGCGAGGTGGCATCGCCATGCACGATGCCGACGCGCGCGCCCGCCACACGCGCCACGAGGTGCATGGGAAGCGCGCCCAGCCGCGCGCGCAGCGCTGCATCGGCCCGCGCCGTGGCGCGCAGCCGCTCGATGATCGCGTTGGAGCGGGCCACGTCCGCGTCGCTCACGTCGGCCGGATAGGCGCAGCCGCAGCCGGCGTCCGCGTCGTCGTGCGCGATCTCGGTCTCGACGTTGCCGCGCAGCGCGTGGTGCGCCAGGACCCGGCGTGAAACCGCCGCGAAGCCGGCCGCATCGACGTCGAACCAGTGGAAGTCGCCGTTGAAGACCAGCGTGGGCTGCACGGCCTCGCCGGCCGCGAGCCGCTCGATGGCGTCCAGCGCCTCGACATTGCCGTAGAGGCCGCCGATCACGTAGAGCACTTCCGCGTCGAAATCCGGCGCGCGGTCGAAGACCGCGGGCGGGTAGCGGTAGCTCACCGGGCAGCTCCGCCCCGGGCGCGCTTCCGGCTGCTCGCGCCGGACGGGCGCCGGCAGGCTCACGCGAGCGCGCCTCCGCAGCTCGAGCCCTGCCCGGCGGTGCAGCCGTAGCAATGGTCGCGCACGACGACCGGGTTGCCCTCCAGGTCCGCGCCGATCACGTCCGAGAGGTGGGGACGCCTGCGGCCGGCCACCACCAGCGGCAGGCCGAGCATCTGGTTGAAGTCGCAATCGTAGAGATAGCCGCGCCAGTCGATGGAGACGAGCGAGCGGCACATCACCCCTTCCAGGTTCTCGTCGCGGTGCGCGCCGCGCAAAAGCTGCATGTAGGCGTTGAACTGTCCCTTCGTCACCAGCGTCGAGCCGAAGCGCTGGATCGGCATGTTGGCGAGGGTGTACAGGCGGTTGAAGACGATGCCGAAGCTGGTACCCAGGATGCGCTTGTAGTCGGCCTCGAGCTTCGCCTGCGGCGGCGGCAGCGACGGGCCCTGCGGGTTGTAGACGAGATCCAGCGTGAGGCCGCTGCCCTCGTGCCCGTAGCCCAATGCGTTCAGGTCGCGGATGGCGGCGATGCTCGCCTCGTAGACGCCCTTGCCGCGCTGGCGGTCGACCAGCTCGGCGGTGTAGCACGGCAGCGATGCCACGATGTCGACGCGCTCGGCGGCGAGGAACCGGGCGAGGTCCTCGTGCCCCGGCTGGTGCAGGATGGTGAGGTTGCAGCGGTCGATCACGCGGGCGCCCCGCAGCCGCGCCTCGTGGACGAGGTAGCGAAAGTAGGGATTGAGCTCCGGCGCCCCCCCGGTGATGTCGAGCGTGGTGGCGCCGCTCGCCTCGAGGTAGCGCAGGACGAGCTGGACGGTCTCGAGGGTCATCGATTCCGTGCGCGTCGGGCCCGCATTCACGTGGCAATGCAGGCACGACTGGTTGCACACGTATCCGACGTTGACCTGCAGCGTCTGCAGTCGCCCGCGGGCGATGGGCGGGAAGTCGGTGTCGACGAGCAGCGGCAGCGTGGCATGCATGGGGCGCGAGGCTCCTGTAGTTGCGAGGTTCGAGTCGAGCAAGGCGCCTCGAAGTGTCACGGCCATCTTACCAAAGGGGCTAGACTTTCCCGACACACCCTTCAGTCGGCGCGATGCCCTCTTCCTTACATCCCGACGGCGCCCGGCTCGACTTCGCCGGCACCATGAGCTACGGCGACTACCTCGAGCTCGACCGCCTGCTCGCCTCGCAGCGGCCGCTGTCGGGCGACCACAACGAGATGCTCTTCATCGTGCAGCACCAGGCTTCCGAGCTGTGGATGAAGCTCGCCATCCACGAGCTGCGCGCCGCGCGGGACCGTGTCCGCGTGGACGACCTCTCCAGCGCCTTCAAGATGCTGGCACGGGTGGCGCGCGTGATGGCGCAGCTGAACCAGTCGTGGGACGTGCTGGCGACGCTCACGCCGGCGGAGTATTCGGCGTTCCGCGCGAGCCTCGGCAGCGCCTCGGGATTCCAGTCGTACCAGTACCGCACGATCGAGTTCCTGCTCGGCAACAAGTCCGCGGTCCTGATGGAGCCGCACCGCCATCGGCCGGACCTGCTGGCACCCCTCGAGGAAGCCTATCGCGCGCCCTCGCTCTACGACGAATCGATCCGCGTGCTCGCCCGGCACGGGTTCGCGATCGAAGCGGCCCAGCTCGAGCGCGACTGGCGCGAGCGCCATGCGTATGACGATTCGGTGTGCCGCGCCTGGGTCGAGGTCTATCGCAATACCGGCACGCACTGGGAGCTGTACGAGCTCGCCGAAAAGCTCGTGGACCTCGAGGACGCGTTCCGCCAATGGCGCTTTCGCCATGCGACGACCGTCGAGCGCGTGATCGGCCTGAAGCGCGGCACCGGCGGCACCGCGGGCGTCGATTACCTGCGGCGCCTGCTCGACGTGGAGCTCTTCCCGGAGCTGTGGCGCGCGCGCACGCAGCTCTGACGCCGTGCGCGAAGTCGAGCTCAAGCTGGAGGTCGCCGCCGAAGACCTCGATGCGCTCGCCCGCGCACCCCTGCTGCGCGCCGCGCCCCCGCCCCGTCGCGAGCGGCTGCAGGCGACCTACTTCGACACGGCGGGACACCTGCTGCGGCGCAGCGGCATGGCGCTGCGCGTGCGGCGCGAAGGCGAGCGCTGGGTGCAGTGCCTCAAGGCCGGCCACAGCGGCGAGGCGGGGCTGCATTCCCGCGACGAGTGGGAAAGCCCGCGCGCCGATGCCTCGCTCGACCTGGACCTCCTCGCGGGCACGCCGCTCGCTCCCGTGCTGGAGGATGGGAATCCCGATCATGTGCTGCGCGCGCTGTTCACCGTCGAGATCGAACGAACCACCTGGTCCGTTGCGGTCTCGGCGCAGGATCGCGTCGAGGTGGTCGCGGACCACGGCGAGGTGCGCCACGGCAGGCAGCGCTCGCCGGTCTGCGAGGTCGAGATCGAGAGCGTGACGGGCGACCCGATGGCGGTCTTCGCCGCGGCCGAAGCGCTGCTGGGCGTCGTGCCCCTGCGCGCCAGCTCGATCACGAAGGCGCAGCGCGGGTATGCGCTGGCGATGCGCGAGCAGCCTCGTCCCGCAAAGGCGGCAGCGGTCCCGTTGCTGCGCGACGATCGCGTCGACGTGGCGGCGCGGCGCGTGGTGGGGGCGGCGCTCGCACAGCTCCAGGCGAACGCGACGCACGCGGCGCGCGGCGGCGAGTGGCTGCACCAGTTCCGCGTCGGATTGCGCCGGCTGCGTTCGGCGCTCCGCATCTTCCGCGGCTGCTTCGAGCGGCACCTCGGCCGCGACATGCGCGCCGATTGCCGCTGGCTTTCGCGCATCACCGGCGAGGCGCGGGACCTCGACGTCTTCATCGAGGCGATGCTCGCGCCTTCCGATCGCGGCTCGGCGCTCGAGCGGCGTGCGAAGCGCGCGCGCGCCGCCGCGCGCCGCGCCGTGGCCATCGCGCTCGCCTCGGAACGCTACACGCGCTTCGTGCTGCGCTTTGCACGCTGGCTCGCGATGCAGGACGACTCCATGGACGGCGACGACATCATGGCCACGGCGGCCGGGGCGCTCGACCGCAAGTACGACCGCGCGATGCAGGGCCTGCGGAATCTCGAGCGGCTCGACGCCGCCGGCCGCCACCGCGTGCGCATCGAGCTGAAGCGCCTGCGCTACGCGTGCGAGATGCTCGGGAGCCTCTATGGGCGCGAAACGGTGACGCCGTATGCCGAGGCCGTGGCGCAATTGCAGGACGACCTCGGCATCGAAGCGGATGCGATGGCGGCGCTGCGACTGCTGGAGCAGTTGGGTGGCGATGGCCCGTCCCAGGCCACCGCGCGACGGAGGTGGCGCGATCGCGCGCGCCGGGCGCTCGCGAGCGCCCATCTGCACATCGCCGCCGTGCGCGACGCGCCGCGCTTCTGGCACGCCGTCGCCGTTCGCGCGTAGCCGGGGATCCTAACGAATCTCGAGGCGGATGCGATTGCGTCCGAAGACGTAGGCGTAGTCGACGGAAGCGGCGAGCGCGTTGGCGAGGATCACGCCCAGGCCGCCCTCGACATGCGCATGGGGCGGCGGAACCCGCAGCTCGTCCGGCGGGCGGCCGAAGGGATTGAACGGTGCGGCGTGGTCCTCGTAATCCACGGCGACGCGGTCGCCGCGAAGTGCCAGCGTGATCCACACCACTGCATCGCTGCCGCCGCGATGTCCATGCTGCACCGTGTTCACGAACAGCTCCTCGATCACGAGGTTGGCGCGCAGGCACGTCTCACGCGCCACACCCGCCTCGCCACAGAACGCCTCGACGAAGCCGCGCACGCCGCGCCATGCTTCGGCGCGCGACGGAAACATCGCCGTGCGGCTCGTGGCCCGCTGCACACGTCCCCCTGCTTGCGTTGCCCATTATAGGGACCGCGCCGGCCCTTCCCAGCGCAGGGCGAGGAGCGTGAGGTCGTCGGCCGCTTCCGCGCCGTCCGCGAAGCGTTGCACGGCGGCGCGGACGTGCTGCACCAGCGCTGCGGCACCGGTGCGCGCCGGCAACGAGGCGACGGCGTCGTGCAGCCGGGCGGCGCCGAAGAATTCCTGCGCGCCGTTCGTGGCCTCGGTCGCACCGTCGGTGAAGGCGAGGAGCGCATCGCCCGGATGCAATGCCGCCCGCCCGGCCGGATACGCGAAATCGGGGACCACGCACAGGGGCGGCCCCCCGGAGGTTCCCAGCCGCTCGACCGCGCCGTTGCGCCGGACGAGGAGCGGCGGCTCGTGGCCCGCGTTCGCGTACGCGACGAGGCCCGTCTCCAGGTCGAGCGCCGCCGCGAACGCCGTCACGAAGAGCTGCTCGGGGTTCTCGGCGGCGATGGCCTCCTGCGTGCGCGTGAGCACTTCCCCCAGGCTGCCCCCGCGCAGGGCCGCGCTCTTCAGGTGCGATTTCACCGCGGCCATGAAGAGCGCCGCGGCAAGCCCCTTGCCCGAGACGTCGGCCACGACCACGAAGAGCCGGCGCGAGTCCGCCATGAAGGCGTCGTAGAAGTCGCCGCCGACGCTGCGCGCGGGCTCCAGGTACGCGGCGAGCGTTGCACGGCGCTCGCCGGCGAGCGCCTTGAGCGGGTCGGGCAGGAGTCCCATCTGGATGCGCCGCGCGGCATTCATCTCACCCGCCATCTGCGCGGCCTGCTCGCGCAGCGCCCGGCGCTGCCCCTCGGCATCGGCGAGCGTTCCCACGACGACCGTGCCGAATACCGAGGCGATGCCGATCGCGGGCCACGCCGGATCGAGCAGCACGCCGAAGCGGCGGAAGGCGACGAGCCCCGTCGCCACGAGCAGCAGCACGATCACGATGAGGCCGTTGATCGCCTGCACGGCGGTCAATCGCGGCACGACGGCCACGACGAGGAGGCCCACCGCGAGCAGCACGGCGGCCTCCAGCTCCGTCGCGTCGCGCGGGCGCACCAGCTTCACGCCGTCGAAGAGGTTCTCCACTTCCTGCGCGTGGATCTCGGTGCCGGTCACGTAATCGCCCAGCGGCGTGGTCCTGTAGTCGACGAGGCCGCGGGCGTTGAGGCCGACGAAGACCACCTTGCGCTCCAGGCGGCTCGGCGCGACCCGGCCCTCGGCGATGTCCAGCGCGGCGACGAAACGCGCGTTGTCGTGGCGCCCGAAGCGCAGCCACGCCGTGCCATCGTCCTGCAGGATAGCCTCGCGGCTGCCGATGCCGAGCACGAGATAGCCGTCACCTCGCGGCTCGAGAGCCAGGTCGGCTTCTTCGCCCACGCGCAGCGCTTCCACGCCGAGCGACGGCACGATCGCGCCCTGCACCCGTGCCACGAGTGGCACGACGCGCACGACCTGGTCCTGCGGCCCCGCATTGAGCAATCCGCGGCCCGCCGCGGCTGCGTCGAGGACGGTCACGTTGCCGATATGGCCGGCGAATTCGCGCAGTGCGGGGGCGGACGCGCCGAGGCGCAGGTGTGGCGCGCGCGGCGGCTGCGCGAAGCGCGGGTCGGCGACCGCCTCCGCGGTGATGCCGAGCACCACGCGGTGGCCCGCCATGGCCTGCGCCAACGTCTCGTCGTTCGACGGCAGGAGTGCCAGCGCGCTCGCGAGGTTCTGCGGCAGGATCGGCAGCTCCTGCGCCATCGCGCGCGCGGAGAAGCGGTCCGGATCCGGAAAGGAGAGGTCGAGCGCGATCGCCGCCGGCCGCGCGGCGGCGATGCGTTCGACGAGCTCCGCGATCCGCGTCCGTGGCCAGGGCCAGGGCCCGTAGCGCGCGAGCGTGGCGTCGTCGATCACCACGATCGCCGCGGGCTCCGACACGCGCTGCAGCGGGAAGAGCCGCTGGTAGCCGTCGAACACCGCATTGCGCGCGAGTTGCGCGAGCGGCGAGAGCACCATGAAGAGCGCGATGGCCGCCAGCAGCACGAGTGCCAGGACGCGCAGCCCGCGCAGGGCGTTCAGAGATCGATCTCCAGCCCGTCGTAGGCGGCGCTGACCTCGAGGCGATGCTCCACGCGGGTGAGCTCCTCGAAGCGCCGCGCCTCGTTCAGCAGCGCCTCGAGCGTCGCATCGTTGTTGGCCGGCTCGTGGTGGAACAGCACCAGCCGCTTCGCGCGCGCCATCTGGCAGAGCTCGACGCCCACGATGTTGCTCGAATGGCCCCAGTCGGCCTTCACGCTGATCGCCTCGGCGAGCGCGTACATGGCATCGAAGATCACCACGTCGGCATCGCGGAAGAATGCGGCGAAGCCCTCGGCCTCGGTGCGATCCTCGAGCTTGTGCTCCGAATCGGTCGAGTAAACCGCGGACTTGCCCCCGTGCTCGAAGCGATAGCCGTACGAATCGCCGCCGTGGAGCTGGAGGTGCGGCGTGACCGTGACGTCGTTCAGCCGGTACGGCCGGCCGGCTTCGAGCTTCACGAACTCGATGCGCGCGGCGAGCTGCGAGAATTCGACCGGGAAGCACGGCGGCGACTGCTGCAGGCGGAAAGCGTGTTCGAGCACATCGTGCACGCCATGGATGCGGATGATGGAGCCCTTCATGTAGGCCGGGCCGAAGAAGGGAAATCCCATGATATGGTCCCAGTGCACGTGGGACATGAACACGTTCACGGTCGCCGGGCGGCCCGCCTGGCGCGCGAGCACGTGCGTGCCGAAGGGGCGGGCGCCGCTGCCCACGTCGCAGACGTAGTACTCGTCGCCCGGAATCACCATCTCGACACACGGCGTGTGCCCGCCGAAGGTATGGGTGATGGAGAAGTCGAGCTCGTCGCGCGCGAACGCGTGCGCCTCCTCGAAGCTCGGGAAAGTGCGGCCCGAAGCGCGCATCAGCACCTGGGCCACGCGGTCGCGGATGTCGGCCGCCGTGAGCGCCACCGGGATGGAGCCTCGGGTGCCCCAGAAGCGCACGCGCACGGCGCTAGGCCTTGTCGAACGCGGCCAACGCCTCGCCCGACGCATCGGCGAGGGCGGCGCGCACGTCCGGAAAGACGCGGAAGAGGCGGTCGAAATGGCTGATGGCGAAGATCTCGGCGACCATGGGCTGCAGCGCGGCCACGACGATCGCGGTGCCGTTCGCCTGGGCGTGGCGCGAGCCGAGCATGAAGCAGCGCAGCCCCGCGCTGGACACGTATTCGAGGCCGGAAAGGTCGAGCACCAGGATGCCGCGCTCGCGCGCGGCGGTGTCGACCCAAAGCGTGAGCTGTGCGCCGAAGGGATCGCACGTATCGTGGTCCAGGCGTCCCTCGACGCGGGCCACGATGGAGCTCGCATAACGGCGCGACGTGGCGCGCATTCGCGCTGTGCCCGGCCGCCTACGCGGCCCAGCCGGCCAGGCGTTCCTCGCGGAAGAACCCGAGCTTCTCCTGCGCCGCGCGATCCGAGTACGAGAAGACCACGAGGTCCTCGCGCGCGCTGAAGGCATGCGGCACCCATCCCGGGACCACGAAGACATCGTGCGGCGAAAGCGCCAGCTTCTCGCCGCCCACCTCCAGCGAGCCGCTGCCTTCGACCACGATCGAGACCATGCCGTCGCTCGAGCGATACGGGCGCGTCGCGAACCCGGCCGGCAGCAGGCGCACCATCGCCGCCATCGTGGGCATGGCCCAGCCGCCATCGGCGGGATTCGCATAGCGCATGAGGTGGCCGTGATGGGGATCGGGCTCCCCGCCGCGCGTGAGCGCATGCAGGGCCTCACGGGTACGCGCGTACGGATAGTTGAAGACGGGAGAGTTGAGCGTGCCGTTGCGCCAGCCCACCGGCAGCAGGCCGCTGCCGTAGCGGGCCAACGCATCGCCCTCGGGACGCGTGACCGGTGCCTCCTCGGCGCGGTGGTCCTCGCGAAAGGTGCTGTTGAAGTGCGCGACGAGCGGGATGTCGAGGCCGTCCAGCCACACCATCGGCTCGGCGCTCTCGTTGCCATGGTGGTGCCAGGTCCACGAGGGCGTGATCACGAAATCGCCGGGTCGCATCAGCGTCTTCTCGCCTTCCACCGCGGTGAAGGCGCCCTCGCCCTCGACGATGAAGCGCAGCGCCGACTGCGTGTGGCGATGCGCCGGCGCGATCTCGCCGGGCATGATGAGCTGCAGGCCCGCGTACAGCGTGCCGGTGATTTGCGAGGACCCCCGCAGCCCCGGGTTCTCGAGGATCAGCACGCGCCGCTCGGCCTCGCGCGCGCTGATGTGGCGCGCGGATTCGAGCACGTGCGGCCGCACGTCCGCATAACGCCAGCGCCACGGCACGCCCACCGGCGCGGGCTGCGCCGGCACGAGCGATTTCAACCGCGTCCACAGCGGCGCCAGGTTATGCGGATCGATGCGCTGGTAGAACTCTTCGCGCTGGTCGTGCAGGTCGCGGGCGGTCATGCAGTCCTCCGTTCAGGCGGCCAGGCAGTTCGCCACCCGCCAGCCGTACAGCCATTCGAGCGCATCGTAGTAGCGCTGCGGCGAGCGGCCCTTCCAAAGGTCGTTGCGCACCAGGCGCTCCACGCCGCTCGCGTGGTAGATCCGCCCCATCTCGCGCGTCATCAGCACCACGCGTGCGGTGCGCGCCACGCGTGAACGTTCGTAGAGGCGAAACGCGCGCTCGAAATCGCCCTGGCTCGCGTTCAGCGCCTCGCCGAGCGTGACCGCATCCTCGAGCGCCATGCAGGCACCCTGCGCGAGGTATTGCATCATCGGATGCGCCGCATCTCCCAGTAGCGTAACGCGCCCGAAGCTCCAGCGCACGATCGGCTCGCGGTCGGCCGTCGCCCAGCGGCGCCAGCTTCGCGGCAGCGACAGGAGCTGGCGGGGGCGCGCCGCGATGCCGTCGAAGTACGACAGCACTTCCTCGCGGCTGCCATCGGTGACGCCCCACGACTCGGGCTTGCGGCTGTGGAAGGTCACGACGACGTTGTACTGCTCGCCGCCGCGCAGGGGATAGTGGACCAGGTGGCAGTCGGGACCGACCCAGACGCAGGGCGCATTCCACTTGAGGTCGGCGGGAAATTCGCCCTCGTCGACCACCGCGCGGTAGACCACGTGCCCGGAGACCCGCACCGGATCGCCCACGAGCTGCTCGCGGATGGTCGACTTCACGCCATCGCAGCCGATGAGCGCGGCGCCGGGATGCTCCTGGCCGTGCCGATCGATCGCGATGATCCTGTCACGTTCCCCGGTGACGCTCGCCACGGCCGTGGCGGTGTGCACCTCGATGAGCCCGCTTGCTTTTACCGCCTCGTACAGCGCGAGATGCACGTCGGCGCGATGGCTCACGGCGTAGGGATTGCCGAAACGCTCCCGGAAGGCCTCGCCGACGGGGACGTTCGCGACCTCGGACTCGTCGACCGCGTCCATCATCAGCAGGCGCTCGGTGTACACGGCGGTCGAGCGGGCGCGCTCGCCCACGCCCAGCGCGTCGAACGCGGAGAAGGCGTTGGGGCCGAGCTGGATGCCGGCGCCGATCTCGCCGATATGGCCTGCCTGCTCCAGCACTTTCACGGCGCAACCCTGGCGTGCCAGGGCCAGGGCGGCGGCAAGCCCGCCGATGCCGCCGCCGGCGACGATCACCGGCAGGCGGGGATTCTGGATGGAATTCACGCGGGATCCTCGAAGCGCGGAGATTAACCGAACTTCGCTCCCGCGCCGTCATCCGGGCGTGAAGTTCCCCGGCGTCGTGCCCGTGGCGATCATCTGCTCCCAGTCGAGGCCGGGTGCGCGCTCCTGCAACGCGTCCATGACCCAGCGCACGTGCTCGTTTTCCTCATGGCACATGTTGCGGGCCTCGGCCCGGACGCGCGGATCGCGCGAGGTGCGCACGACCCAGCGGAAGAAGCGTCGCCCGGCAAGCTCGCCTGCCAGCGCAATCTCGAGGAGCTGGCGCGGCGTAGTCACCCGGTAGACGAGCTCACGCGCGGGCGCCTCCGGCGAGCCGGACTCCAGCCACTGGTAGCGCGTGGCGTCGATGCGCGGCAGGTTCATGCCGGAGGAGGCGCGGGTGAGCTTGTCGAAGTGCTCGCTCTCGTGGCGCGCGAGGCTGGCGCACAGGCCGGCCAGCACCTCCTCGCCCCGGTCGCGGAAGTAGACGGTGAATTCCTCGTAGCGCTCCGCGGCTTCGCGCTCGATGGCGAGCGCATGGGCGTAGAAGACGGGGAGCGAATCGATCGGGCGTGGCATTGGCGGCGGCAAGCGAGGATGCGCGAATGCCACGGTGCGGCAAACGCCGGGGGGCGTGTTTGACGCCGGTCACCGTGGAGCGAGAAAGGTGCGGGGATGCGGGCGGGCGGCTTGCCAGCCCTGCCGCGGGGGGATGCGGCCGATTTCGAGCATGCACACACATGCTCGAAATCCCGGGAAGAAAAGAACCACCGGGTTGGATTTTGAGGATGTACACATCCTCAAAATCCCGAAATTTGGTGGCCTGGGGCGGAATTGAACCACCGACACAAGGATTTTCAGTCCTCTGCTCTACCAACTGAGCTACCAGGCCGGGAAAGCTTAAAATTATAACTGTTTCGGCCTTCCCGTAGCCAATTCCCGTGTCGAAGTCCCCACGGTCGCTGCGAATCGCGGCCGCCCTGCTCGCGTGCGCCGGCGGCGGCGCGCTCTTCGCCCTGATGCATACGCCCCTGCCGTGGATGATGGGATCGATGCTCGCGATGGCGGCGGTGCAGATGGCCGGCGCCGGTCTCGAGCCGCTGCCCGGCGGACGCAATGCCGGGATGATGGTGGTGGGCGTCTCGCTCGGGCTCTACTTCACCGCACCGATCGTCCACGAGGTCGCGACCTACTGGCCGTGGTTCATCGCGCTGGGGCTGGCGGCCGTGGGCTTTGGCGCGGCGAGCGGGCTCGTGCTCGCGCGCCTCTCGGGCGTGGATCGGGCGACCGCCTATTTCGGCAGCATGCCGGGCGGCGCCTCCGAGATGGCCGTGATGGGCGAGCCCTACGGGGCGAGGCCGGACCGGGTGGCACTCGCCCATTCGGTGCGCATGCTGTTCGTGGTCACGGTGTTTCCCATCGGCATCACGGTCGCCGGCTTCTCCGCGACGGATGACTACCACGCCGTGATCACGCCGTTCGATCCGAAGGGCCTCGCGGAGCTCTTCGCCATCGCGCTCGTGGCCGGCACGATCGCGCGGCTCATTCGCCTGCCCACCGCTTACATGATGGGGCCGCTGGTGGCGACGATCGTGCTCACGGTGTGGGGCGTCAAGTTCTCCTCCGTGCCGACACCGCTCACCAACGTGGCCCAGGTGCTGCTCGGCTGCGCCCTCGGCGCGCGCTTCGACGGCACCTTCCTGCGCACGGCGCCGCGCTTCGCGGCAGCGCTCGTGCCGTCGATCCTGTTGATGCTCGTGCTCGCAGCGAGCGTGGGTGCGCTGCTCGCCTGGGGCTCGGGCGTCTACCTCGGCAGCGGCCTGCTCGCGGCGGCACCCGGCGGCATCGCGGAGATGTCGATCACGGCGAAGGTGTTGCGCATCGGTGTCGCGTTCGTCACGGCGGCGCATGTCGTGCGCTACATCGTCGTGGTGTTCCTCACGGTGCCCGTCTACCGGCTGCTGGCGCACGTCCGCGGCCGCAGCCTGTTCCGGGGAAACCGGGAAATCGGGAAGCCCCTGGAGTAACGATTGCCGCCGGCGCACGCGTTCGCCCGCGGTATCGCGCCTCTTCTCGTGGCACAGCGGTTGCAACGTGTCTCGTTCCGTTCAATCGCAGGAGACATAACCATGAGAGACACTCCGAAGCAGCCGCACGAGAACCGCGACCCGATCAGCGGCGCGAAGGGCGCGCATCCGGTCGGCACGGGCGTGGGAGCGGCGGCTGGCGCTGCTGCGGGAGCCGCGGCAGGAACCGCGGTGGCCGGACCGGCGGGCACGCTGGTCGGCGGTGCGATCGGCGCCATCGCCGGCGGCCTGGCGGGCAAGGGCGTGGCGGAGATGGTCGATCCGACCGTCGAGGACAAGTACTGGCGCGAGGCCTACACGCGCGAGCCGTACTACACGGCCGATCGCGACTATGCCTTCTACGAGCCCGCCTATCGCGTGGGCTACGAGGGCCGCGTCAAGTACGACGGCCGCACCTATGACGACATCGAGGACGACCTCGCCGCCGACTATGCCCGCTACCAGGGCGACGACGTGAGCTGGGACGAGGCGCGTCCGGCGGCACGCGCGGCATGGAACCGCGTGGACGAGCGTGTGCGGGCGGCTACGCGCAACTAGGGCTGCTCGCCGGATCGAAGGCCCCGCTCGCGGGGCCTTTTTTTACTTGCCGACGATCACTTCGGACGCCTTGATGATGGCGCTCACCGCGTCGCCATTCTTCAGGGCCAGGTCGTCGACGGCTTCGTTCGTGATCGACGCCGTCACGACCAGCCCGTGACCGATATCGATCTTCACCGTGGATGTCGTCTGTCCCTTGCGGATTTCCTTCACCTGCCCCGGCAGGACGTTGCGTGCGCTGAGCTTCATGTCGTCTCCTTGAACGTGGCGAACAGCACATCGTAGAAGATCATCACATGCCGCGTTCCAGGCGATACGCGAGCGACTCGGGCAGGCCCGCCGCGCGCACCTTGCGGGCCGCGGCGAAATGGTCGTACGGCACGCGCTGGAATCGCAGCAGTCGATGTTCCAGGTCCGCGATCACGTAGCCCGCCGCCGGATTGCCATCGCGCGGCTGGCCGACGGAGCCTACGATGACCACGCAGGCGCGGTCCGGGCGGAGGGGGATGTCGATGCCCGCCGGCGGCGTGAACGGCGCCATGCGGTCGCTCGCGCCGGCGACGAAAAGACGCTGCTCATGCACGTGGCCGGCAAACGTGAAGGACGTCGCCGCTGCCAGTGCACAACGCTCTGCGACCAACGCGCTGTCCACGTAGTACCACCTTTCGGGCGACTCGGCCGAAGCGTGCACGAAGCAGGCCTCGCCTTCGCGTACGCACGCAGGCAACGCGTGGAGGAATTCGGTGTGGCGACGCGTGAGGCGTTCCCGGGTCCAGTCGATCGCGGCCGTCGCCGCGGAGGTCCTGCTTGCGGGGGCGCCATGCAGGCCCTCCTCGTGGTTGCCCTTGACCACCACGGCGCCATGGCGGGCGTGCTCCATCACGATATCGGTGACCGCATCGGGATCGGCACCGTAGCCCACGATGTCGCCGAGGAAAGCGAAACGTTCGGCGCCCGCCGCACGCGCGTGCGCGAGGCAGGCGCTCAGCGCCTCGAGGTTCGCGTGGATGTCGGCCATGACGGCGAGCAGCAAGGGGGCGGTCCTCCCGGGGAGATCATCCCTTGCCGCAGTGTACCGGCGGCGACGTCCGGAAAAAGGGCCCG
This sequence comes from Usitatibacter sp., assembly GCA_035553995.1. Classification (GTDB taxonomy): domain Bacteria; phylum Pseudomonadota; class Gammaproteobacteria; order Burkholderiales; family Usitatibacteraceae; genus Usitatibacter. Next base: position 31,523 of record DATMJE010000067.1, read on the forward strand.
CTGCCGGGCCCTGGGCGACGACGGATTCGAACGGCTCAGGGCGTCTCGAGGTCGCCGCACATCTGCCATTCCTGCAGCGAGAAGAAGCCCGCGCCTGCCGTGGTCGAGGGGTTCGCCTTGTGCAGCTGCACGTTGCCGCCGCCGTTGCGGTCGTCCGCCAGCGAGCGCGTGGAGACGTCGTAGAAGCGGTCGCCGGCGGTGTGCTGGTTGTCGACCTTGATGCCGAAGCCGTCGTTGCGGCCCGGCTCGCCGTTGTCGACGAGGCGCACCCGGAACTGCACCTCGAAGTCCGAGTCGTTGAGCCGCGCCCAGCCGCAGATATCGCGCGCGTTGGGCACCTTCGGGTCCCACAGGTACCCGGTGATGCGGGTGCTGTCGATGTGATAGCCGGTGCCATGGTCGACGTAGTTCACGTGCCCCCAGAACTCGCCGTTCTTGCACCCGCCGTGCGCGCCGAAGTTGCCCAGGGCCCCGTCATCCTTGAACACGAAACCGCCGGCGGTCACGAAGTCGCACGGGGCCGGGACCATGTGGGCGTGTGCGGCGGAAGGGACCGAGATGCCGGCGGCGAGGCCGGCCACGGCGAGGGTTGTAGCGATACCGCTGACCACCTTGTGGGACATGTCGCTCTCCTTTGTGGATTAACTTCGTGTCGGGGAGCGTAAAAGCATTTCAACAAATGTCGTCGCGCTGCGACATGGTCTCCGCAGTGCAGGCGGCGTCCGACGGCGTCGTAGCGCCGGAGCTACCGAGGCATGAGCGGAGGATTCAGGACTGGCCGAGGGCGCGCTGCCATGTGGCCGGCAGCTCGCACGGGTACGAGATCGCGATCTCCGCCATCTCGCCGCGACGGTCGACCGGCGCCTGCTCGACCACGACACGGCCGTTGCCCTGGACGACGTACTCGGCGCCGCCTTCGAGCGAGCGCTCCTTCGCGATGCCCTCCTCCGACACCCAGGCGCGACCCGCGAGGATGCGGATCCTCGCGCCCTGCGCCTGCACGAGCGTCACGAGACGGTGGCGTTCGGGCATGGTGCGTGGACGGTCGATCGGCAGGCAGGGCGCCAATAACATGCGGCGACCTTAGCCAGTGCGCCGGTCCCGCGCGAGCGGGATGCGACGAAACGCGAAAACCCGGGTACGAAAGCCCCTGAAGGCGGTCGCGACGCGCCCGGGCCTGCCGACCATGCCCCAAAGTGCCGATGCCGCCGCCGGATCGGGGAAAGGGTGTTTACTACGCCGGTGAACCGGACGGAGGCGCACATGAACATCGAAGACCGCGAGCTCGAGCGCCGCAATGCTTCATTGCTGGACGTGCTCATCCGCGCCGCGCTGATCCTCGCGATGGCCGTGCTCTGCTACCAGGTGTTCTCGCCCTTCCTCACGCTGATGATGTGGGCGTTGATCCTCGCGGTGACGCTCTACCCCGCACACCAGCTGCTGGCCGCGAAAATGGGCGGCAGGCCGGGAGGTGCGGCCACGGTCCTCGTGCTTCTCGGACTTGCCTTGATCGTCACGCCAACTGCCGTGCTGATGAGCTCGCTCGGCGACTCCGTGCACGATCTCATCAACGACGTGCAGGCGAACACGCTGCAGATTCCGCCGCCGCGCGATAGCGTCGCGAAGTGGCCGATCGTCGGCGAGCAAGTGCATGCCGTCTGGACGAAAGCGCATTCGGACCTTCCGGGGCTCGTCAAGAGCATGCAGCCCAAGATCGGCGACCTGGCGAAGGTGGCGCTCGCGTTCGTGGCCGGCATCGGCATGGGGCTCCTGCAGTTCATCGGCTCGTTCATCGTGGCCGGGATCATCATCGCGTTCGGCCAGGCCGGAAGCCGTGCGAGCGAGGCGATCTTTACGCGCATCGCGGGACCGCACCGCGGCACCGAGTTCATCAAGCTCTCGACGGCGACCATCCGCGCCGTGGCACAGGGCGTGATCGGCGTGGCGTTCATCCAGGCGATCATCGTGGGCATCTGCCTGCTGGTCGCGGGCGTCCCGTGGGCGGGCGTGCTGGCGATGATCGTGGTGGTCCTCGGCATCGCGCAGGTGCCGGCGCTGCTGGTCACGCTGCCCGCGATCGCCTATATCTGGTCCATCGGCACTTATGGCACGGCCGAGGCAAGCATCTACACCGTGCTGCTCGTGCTCGCGGGCATGACCGACAACGTGCTGAAGCCGCTGATGCTCGGCCGCGGCGTCGATGCACCGATGCCGGTGATCCTGATCGGTGCGCTCGGCGGCATGGCGGTCTCCGGCATTCTCGGCATGTTCGTGGGCGCCACGCTGCTGGCGCTCGGCTACCAGATCTTCATGGGGTGGGTCGCGGAGAACCCGGCGGGCCGCGAAGCGAGCGACGCTGCGGCCGCCGGTTCGATCGAAGCCGCGCCGTTGGCGGCGGATAGCGAGCGGGACGCCGCGGTGCCTGCGCGGTAAGCAAATTGGATCCCGGCCTTCGCCGGGATGACATTGCCGCCTTGGCCGGGATGACATTGGCGCCTTGGCCGGGATGACATTGGCGCCTTGGCCGGATGACAGCTTTCGCGGAGCTGACATCCGGTGCGGCTTTGTCAGCCAAATCCTATCTCGGCGCTTCGGCCCGTCCTATATCGCGCCGCCCTGACAATCGACACACTCTTCGCCATGCCGCGCGCCTCACGCGCCGCATAGCGGGGGAATCGCGATGAGCAAAGACACCACATTCGTGCGCACGCTGCACGCGGCGCTCATGCCGGACTACAACCGCGCAGCCGCGGCCTACTGGTGGGGGCTGATCGGCGTGGGCGCCACGGGGATCGCCGTCGCGATCTACTACGCTGCGCTTCGTCCGCCCGAAGCGCAGCTCCAGATCCTGGCCGTTTGCATCGCCTCGATGGTCGCCGGCGGCTTCCCGGTTCCCCTGCCCGGCACCAAGAGCTCCTTCTCGGCCGCGGAAATCTTCATCTTCCTTGCGCTGCTCTACGTCGGCCTCGACGCCGCATGCCTTGCCGCCGCGGCCGAAGCCTTCGTCGCCTCGAGCCGCACCTCGAAGCGATGGACCAGCCGCCTCGTGAGCCCTGCGGTCGCCGCATCCTCGCTGGGCGTCACCGGATGGGCCTTCCTGCAGGTCGCGAACGGGATGGAGTCGCGGCATGTTTATGGCGAAGGCACGCTCCTCGCGCTGCTGCCGGCGACCGCTGTCGTCTACTTCCTGTTGACCGGCTGGCTGGTGAGGATGGTCCTTCACCTGAAGGCCGAGAAGCCGCTGCGCCTGCGCGTCCTGCTCGGAAGCTTCGGATGGATCGGCAGCACCTATGCGGCCAACGCGTTCATCGCTGCGCTGCTGTACCTCACGGCGCGGCAAGCGGGCGCGATCGTGCTGCTCACGGCCGTGCCCATGATCGCATTGCTGCTCACGACGCTGCATTTCCACTTCCGCCAGCGCGAGGCCGAGGCCGCCGAAGCGATCGCGCGCGTGGAAGCCGCGGAGGCGGTGGCCGCCCACACCGCGCGCCACAACGCGGAGCTGCGGCGCAGCGCCGATCACGACGGCATGAGCTCCCTGCTCGACCGCCGGCGCTTCCTGGAGTGCGTCGCCGAAGCGTTCGAGCGGCAGCCGCGCATCCAGCGCAGCTTTGCCGTGATGTACCTGGATATCGACGACTTCAAGCGCATCAACGACACGCTCGGGCAGGCCGTCGGCGACGAGCTCCTGGTGCACGCCGCCAGCCGCATCCTGCGGCGCGTGCGCCGGTGCGACCTGGTGTCGAGGCCGGGTGGCCACCAGTTCGCCCTGCTCGTGAAGGACGTTCACAGCGAGCAGGTCGTCGAGCTTGCGCGGCGATTGCTCGAGGGCCTCGCGCAGCCGTACGCGGTCGGCATCATGGTGCAAAGCAGCGCGACCATCGGCATCACGCTCAGCGAATACGGCTACCAGGCGGCGAACGACATGCTGCGCGACGCGGAGGCGTCGATGTCGCGGGCGAAGTCGCTGGGCGGGGCACGGTACGTCCTGCACCACCCCGATGTCCTGCAGCGCACGTCGGTTCCCGAAAGAAATGCGCTGCCTGCGTAGCGAGGCGCTTGGCGTCGCGCGCGCGGCGCTTCTCTCCTTCGTCCTGTGCCTGGTCGCTCCCGGCGCCTGGGCGCAGGTGTCGGATGCGCAGGCGCAGGCGAAACTCGCCCCGGACCTGCTCGCGGCGATCTCCAGCACGAGCCTGCCCGCCCTGCCCTGGCTCAAGGCCCTCAATGGCCAGCCGATGGTCAAGGTGCTGGTGACGTCGAACAGCAGCGATGTGTCGCTCACGGACTTGCGCAGCTTCGTGCTGTCGCTGGGCGGCTCGGTGTTCTACAACTACGCGTCCCTGCGCATGGTCGCGGTGATGGTGCCCGCCTCGAGCGTGCTGGATCTGGCGCGCCGCGCGGACGTCGTGAGCGTGTCACCGAACCGGGCCGTGGTCCGCGCCTCCAGCCAGTTGCAATGGACGACGGGCGCGGCGAGCGCGCGGGCGCCGAACGGCAGCCGGTTCGACGGCAGCGGCGTGGGCATCGCGATCGTCGACTCGGGCATCGGCTATAGCCACCAGAGCGTTTCGACGACGCTGCCCTTCAACCTCAAGGGGCCGACGCGCGTGCAGCAGGCGCTCGACTGGGTGCAGATCGGCGAGGA
>DATMJE010000068.1:0-12493 GCA_035553995.1 Usitatibacter sp.
GTCGGCCTGTGCGCCGGGCATGCCGTCGGGTCCGAGCTTCGCCGGATCGAACACGCGCAGGCCGACCGGCTCGTTGCGGTAGTTCACCACGAGCATGCCGGGGTCCTGCACGCTGATCGCACCGGGGCACGGCCGCGTCGGGCAATCGACGACCAGGCCGCCCTTCGCCTCGAGCACGATGTCCGGCAGGAAGATCGGGTCCGGCATCTGCTGGCGCACCGGCGGATTGATCGCATAACGGAAGGCATCCGCGATGTTCGAGACGCCGGTGAAGCGCTGCAGCGGCGAGCTGCCCGGCAGCGCACGGCCATCGGGGCCCGCGCCCACGTACACACCCTTCTCGTACGCGTGCTGGAAGTCGCTGAACTCGAGGTAGAACTCGCGGTGCGCGTCGATCGACTCCGACTTGACGGTGCTGCCGCCAGGCGCCGAGGTGGGCGGAATGATCGCCGCCTGCCACGACGTGGGACCGCCGTCGCTCGCGACCGTGCCGTCGGCGAGCGTGATGGTGCGCGCCGGGGCGCCCGTGACCGGGTCGTAGCCGAGCTGCGCGCCGGTCTCGTTCTGCACCCACTTGGAGCCCGCGGGCTCGGTGAGCACCGTGCCGTAGAGGCCGACCTGCTGGTGCGTCGACGGCCCGAAGTGGTCGTGCGTGAAGATCACGCCCAGCCCGCGATCGGCGCCCTCGGTGTTGACCACCGGGTCCGCGAACCAGCGGCCCATGGTCGTGCGCGCGCCGATCCAGTCCGGACGGCCGAACTGGCCGAAGTACGGATGGGGCTTCGCCACGGGACACGCGTCGGTCTTGTCGCGCGGGTCGCCGCTATCGTCGCCGGTGCACGCATTGAAGCGGCGGATGGCGCGGATGCGCTCGCGCACCGTGCCGGGCGAGAGCGTGCCGTCTTCGTAGTTCCAGCCGTTGGACGAGCCGTCCGTCGTCGTGAGGTCCCACTTCGGCAGGTGGATGTGCTGGCCGATGATGTCGGTCGGCGTGCGCACCTGGTAGTCGTCCATCTCGTAGACTTCCGGCACCAGGTTGGTGTGGTGGTACACGGCGCAGTCGAACGTGTTCAGGCGCATGACCAGCGGCTCCGGCGGCTGCTGCTTGGAGATCACCGGCATGGCGTCGGCCCACAGCGCGATGATGCGCTGCTGCGGGTAGTGGTAGCCCACCTTGTTGAACGTCGCGTCGAACTGGATGTTCACGCCCTTGTAGATGCGCGGCGTGGTCGCATTGAAGTTGCTCGAGCCGTGCGTGCTCATCCCGCCCATGGTCTCGCCGCTGAAGAACGTGCCGACCACGCCGGCCGTGAGGCGCTTGCCGGTGTCGTCGATGCAGGGCTCGTGGAACGGCGCGCCCACGGCGGGACCGCCGGAACCGTTGGTGATGTAGCTTGCGGGCGTCACGTTGCCGCCAAGGTCCACCTTGGAGCTCGGGTGCGTGCGCTGCGCGTGGAAGGCCATCGCGGCCTGCTCGAGATCCGTGCCCTCCTCGGGGAAGTACACGGGCTTGGCGACCTCGATCGTCTTCGAGAAGTCGATCGCGCTGATGGTCGAATGCGCCACGCCGCCGTCGGCATAGCCCTGCAGCGTGTGACGGCGCAACCCGCCGTCGAAGCCGTCCGCCTGGGCGGGATCGATGTTCTGCCACAGGCCGCCCTTCGCCTTCAGGACGGACGCCTGCGCCTTGCTCAGCATGTCCAGCACCGGCGTGGGCGGACGCTGGCCCATCGAGTCCTCGATGCCGGCGATCCAGAACGGGTAGCCCGGGTTCTGCGTGCGGTCGCCCGTGACCTTGGCCACGCTGCCCACGGTCTTGCCGTTGGCGGCGATCTTCGGCTGCACTTCGACCGCGACCGGCATCGGCGCCATCGCCTTGCCGGGAAGCGGCACGAGGGCCGGAATCGGCGTGCCCGTGGAGATCTCGCCATCGGGATAGGCACGCGAGTGCGGCGCGGGCGTGGTATTGGCCGTGGCCCACATCGCGGTGTGATAGGACGCGCCCGAAGCGGCGAGCTTGGTGCCGGCCTCGAACGTGTCATGGTTGCGCCACAGGTACCACATGCCCTGCGCGAAGTGCGGATAGAAGTGGCAGTGGAAGATGGCGTCGCCGGCGCTCTTGTTGCGGTTGCCCGAGCCGCCGAAGTTGATCTCGTAGCTGTAGCCCGCGCCGGGACCGATGCCCTGCGCGTCGATGTAGTTGGAGTTGTCGTCGTTCGGGTTGTACAGCCACTGGTGGTTGTGCAGGTGGAAGACGTGCTGTTCCTTGCCCACGTGGATGTTGCGGAACTTCACGAAGTCGCCCGTGTAGCTGTGGACCACGTTCGTGGGATCGTCCGCGCCGATGGCGAAGTTGGCCTTCGGGCCCACGTTCGCCGGATTCGGCACCTGCCCGGGGCCGATGCCTTCCAGGCCCACGTTGGCGGGAATGTCGACGAGCATCGCCGGATCGCCCACCGCGAACGAGGTGAGGAAGAACTCCTCGAACGCGCACGACAGGCAGTCGTGCATCGGGCCCACGCCGAGGCGGTTGGCGATGATCTCGGAGCCGATGCCGCCGGAGCCGTAGTTGATCATGAAGCCGTCGCGCACGCCCTCGAGCACGTACTTGAAGATGGGGCTGTTGAAGTAACCGGGGAACGCCTGGCCGTTGGTCTGCTCGTCGTGGAAGATCACGGCCCAGTCGCGATACGCCTCGAGGCGATTGGGCAGGGTGGGGTTGCGCTTGCCGACGCTCTCCAGCGGATACGTGCTCGGCGGGAAGCTGCCGTCGGGATTCGGTCCCGCGTTCACGGCGGCGATCACCGAGTGAACGATATCGCCCGCCGTGCACTTGCCGGTGACGGCGGCCTGCGCATTGCAGACGATGCTCAGCACCGGCAGCCCGGCCTTGCCTTCCTCGAGCCACGGCGAGGTCATCGGGTAGACGGCCTCGTAATTGATGATCGGCTGGCCGGTGGCAGCGGTGCCGGTCGTGGCGAGGCGCAGCTCTTCCTCGGTGACCTGGCTGCGGTAGCTGCGTGCGCCCCTGGCTTCGACCAGCAACGCGCCGAAGAGGCCCACGGACGAGTTGCCCTGGTTGCCGTCCGAACCCACGGTCACCGCGTTGCTGCGGATCACGAAGGCGCCTTCCTTCGGCGTGTGCAGGCGATAGACGCGGGTCTCGCCCGGCGCGGCGAGGCTGCCGTAGGCGCCGGCGCCCGGCGCCAGGTAGTTGCGGCCGACGTTGCTGCCGTCGTCGTTGATGCTGTCGAGCAGCTCCGTGCCCGAAGCCTGGAAGCTCACGTAACGGCTCTTGGCACTGTCGTCGTCGATCGTCATGAACGTCGTGCCGACGGCGTTCATCTTCGGCGGCTGGAACGGGTTCGCCGTCGGCGTGAGCAGGTTCGTGAGCCGCACCGTGAGGCAATCACCGGCCGACGCGCGCAGCACCAGCGGGCGCGGGCGGCGGTCGGGGCGAAGCTCGACCTGCCCGGGCGTGGCACCACCCGGCTCGACCGTGATCGGCACGTGCGTGGTGCTGTTGATCACGTCGCTGCGCAACGCGAAGATCTCGCCGTTGATGTTGGCCGCGCCGAGGCGGTTGTACATCAGCGGCATGTCCATCACGACGACATCGGCCGTGAGGTTGCGCGCGCAGCTGATCGCCGCGTGAGCGCCCGCAGGCGCCACGAGGGCGCCGAGAGCAACGAGACCGGAAATGACTGCGTGACCACGCGCGCAGGCCACCGCCTGCTTGAGGGATTTGAACATTTTTGTGCGCCGCTCCTAACCGTTTATTGATGGTCTCCATCGGAGCCCGGCTGCCACGCTCTAACGTCGTGACACTGCTGCCGAACCCTTCCGAAGCCACGGGGAGTGTGTGTCCCTTCCCCTTGAAAACAGTCTATGGATCGCGCAGTGCGGCATTGGCGGTTATTTGTCGCACCCGGGATGAAATGGCGGCCGAAACGGGTTACAGCCGTAGGCGCTGCGACTCGATACCGCACCCTTGCGCACGGGGGAACTCACGCGCGATTCGCACCGCGCGGGCGCTTTCACGCAGTCGCCCGTGGCGCCGCTTGATCCCGCGCATATAGAGGTATGTCACGCCCTGGAACCCGCCCCGCTGGCTGCAGCCGTCGCGTGCGGTACCGAACATTTGCGGTGGGTACCCTACCTGCGCGCCGCCCGGAGCAGCGGGCCGATCGACGCCGGCCGCCTGCGGCGCACCCTCGGCCGCACCCTACCCGGCACGATCTCGACGCGGTTTGATGTCGCGTGGCGTGATGTCGCATTCCCTGCGTCAAACTGACGCAGGATGTATTTCAGCTGCAATCCGGGCAATTTGATCCAGATCATGTTTGCCCCCGCGATTTCGTTGCAGCGGTGCGGCAAATTGTTAATTTAGAGACCTAGAAACCGGTGCGCCCGCGAGGGCGACGCCAAATGCTCGCGCGACACATCAAAGGACGCTCCCGGGGATCACCGAGGCGCGCGCCCGCGAAGCAAACCAGATCCAGGGAGCGCGTGTAAATGGCTGCATTGCCGTCATCGAGGTCGGCTCCGGCGTGGAATCCGGGGCGGACCCAAGTAAGCAACCCTTCGCCAGCCCGCGATGCGGAGCGCGCACGCGCCGCGTTGAGGCTGTTGCTGTCCATCCGCACCCTCGGGGTGTTCGTCCAGCTCGTGCTCGTGGCCGTGGCCGTCCAGGTCCTGGGCGTCGAGCTGCCGCTCGCGGGCGTCGTGGCGATCCTGGCGGGCATCGGCATCGTCAACGTCTGGACCTGCTACCGGCTCCACAACGACGCCGCGGTCACGGACAACGAGCTGCTGATGCACCTGTCGTTCGACACGCTCGCGCTCACCGCGATGCTCGCCATGTCGGGCGGCGCCTCGAACCCGTTCGCCGGCATCGTCCTGCTGCCGATCGCGCTCGGCGCCTCGTGCCTCACCTGGCGCTCCGCGTGGACGCTCGGCTTCATGAGCGTGCTGTGCTATTCCGTGCTGCTCATCTATGCGCGCCCGCTCGAGATCCACGCCGCCGAGGAGCAGCGCATCTTCGTGCTCTCCGCCGGCATGTGGGTGAGCTACTGCGTGACGGCGATCGTGATCGTGGGCGTGCTGCTGCGCGTGACCTACGCGCTGCGCCGCGGCGAGCAGATGATCGAGGCGAGCCGCCGCAAGGCGATCGGCGACGAGCACATCGAGCGCATCGGCGCGCTCGCTGCCGGCGCCGCGCACGAGCTGAGCTCGCCGCTCGCTTCCATCGCGATGATCGTCGACGACCTGCGCAACCACCGTTGCCAGGATCCGAAGGAGATCGCCGAGGGCCTCGAGGTGATGTCGCGGCTGCTGTCGAACACCCGCGAGACGCTCGGCACGCTGCTCTCGTACGGCAACAGCACCATGTCCAGCGCCGCCGAGCGCGTATCGGCGTCCACCTTCCTGCGCACCTGCGTGAAGTCCTTCGCCGAGCGGCGCCCCGAGTGCCTGATCGAGTTCCACATGGAGACGGCGGGAACGCCGCCCGCCATCCTCGCCAACCGCGCGCTGCGCCAGGCGCTCACGAGCATCCTCGACAACGCGGCGGACGTCTCGCCCCAGAACATCGAGCTGTCGCTCAAGTGGAATGACGAGTGGCTGCAGATCCGCGTGCGCGACCGCGGCCCGGGCATCCCGCCGGAGGTCATGGATGCGCTGGGCAAGCTGGTTTTCCTCACGACCAAGCCCGAAGGCAAGGGCAACGGCCTGGGGCTGTATCTCGCCAACACGGCGGTGTCGCGCTTCGGCGGCAACCTCTGCATCGCGAACGCCGACGACGGTGGCGCGGTAGTGGACGTGCTCCTGCCGGTGTGTGAGGAGCAGGGCCAACCCACGGAGCGCGAGCAGGCATGAGCGCGATCGCCACGAATTCGGCGGCGGTCGCCGCCCCTCCGCGAGAGCGGCGCGCCACTCTCGCCAATCCGCACAGCGACGCGCGCGGGTTCCTCAACGAGCGCGTGCTGCGCCTCATCATGCTGGCGCGCGGCGCGGTGTGCCTCATCGGGCTCTTCGGCGTCATGTTCGACTACGAGGAAGGCCTGCGCATCTCGCCGCTCATCGTGCTCGGCATCGCCGCGGCCGTGGCGCTGCTCTCGTGGGCCGCACTGCTGCACCGCCGTCCCGGAAAGTATCCGTCGGAAACGGAGCTTTTCCTGCAGGTCACGTGCGACATCGTCGTGCTGACGGCGATGGTCTCGCTCACGGATGGCGAATCGCCGTTCGACTACCTCTACCTGTTGCCGCTGGTCTTCGGCGCCAGCATCTTCGCCGGCTGGCGCATGGGCCTCGTCGCCTCCATGGTCGGCGTGGGCTGGACAGCCATCACCCTCGCGCACCACCAGCATCCGTACCAGGGCGTGTTCGCGCTCGAGGTCGGCATGCACCTCTCGATCGGTGCGCTGGTCGCCTTCTGCGCGTTCGCGGTCGCGAACCTCGCGCGCAAGCACGAGCGCGTGCTTTCCGGCCATCGCGAGCGCGCGCTCACCGCGCTGGGCGCCGAAGCCAAGGGCATGGTCGCCACGCAGGCCGCCCACGTGCTGAGCACGCCGCTCGGCACCATGGCGGTCCTGGTCGCGGACCTGCGCGAAGGCGGCATGACGTTCGAGGAGGAAGAGGCCGCGCTGGAGACCCTCGCCGCACAGATCGCCAATTGCAAGCTGCACCTCTCGGGCCTGCTCACGGCGGCCGGCGTGGGCCGCGCCGAGGGCGCCTATCGCGCCAACGTGATCGAGATCCTCAACGAGATTCGCGAGGAGTGCCTGCTGCACTATCCCGGCGGGATCGTCCACCTGCTGCGTCCCGCGGGCGACGACCGGCCGCCGGACACGGTGATGGAGCTTTCGCTTTTCAACTCGATCGCCGGAATGGTGAAGGACCTCGCGCGCGAGGCACCGCACATCGCCCAGGTGAGCACCTTCTGGGACGAGGAGGGCGTGGCCATCGAGATCACGCGTGGACCGGTGGACGCCACGCAGCCCGTCCGTTCCACCATGAATACCCGTAGGCAGGAGCGCCTCGCGGTGCTCGCTGCGATCCTCGAACGGCACGCAGGATCGCTGGAAACCGGGCCGGGAGAGCGCATCTTCGTTCGCTTGCCCTATGCCGATTGAACCGAACAACTCCGATCATGGGAGCGACATAAATGGATAACACCCCGAAGACCCCGGCGCCAGTAGATGGTCCGTACCTCCTGCTCGTCGACGACGACGAGACGTTCTCTTCCGTGCTCGGCCGCTCGCTCGAGCGCCGCGGCTACAAGGTCCGCACGGCCGCCGACCACGAGACCGCCATCGGTATCGCGCTCAACCGCCTGCCGCAATACGCGGTCATCGACCTCAAGCTCGCGCGCACCTCGGGCCTGCGCCTGGTGAAGGAGCTGCGTGCCATGTCGCCGAACACGCGCATGGTCATCCTCACCGGCTACGGCAGCATCGCGACGACGATCGAGGCGATCAAGCTCGGCGCGATCTACTACCTCACCAAGCCCGCCACCGCGGACGACGTCATCGCCGCGCTGCATCGCGACGAGACGCGCGAGGACGTGCCGGCCGCACCGCTGCCGCCGTCGCTGAACCGCATCGAGTGGGAGCACGTGAATCGCGTGCTGGCCGATACCAACGGCAACATCTCGGCCTCGGCGCGCATCCTCGGGTGGCATCGCCGCACGCTGCAGCGCAAGCTGAACAAGCACCCCGTCGAGCGTTGAGCCGCGAGGGATGGGGCGAACCCGCGCCATGGCGCCGGGCTCGCCCTCGCCTGGACGGGCCTACTTGCGCGGATCCACCGAGGCCGTGAAGGCGTCGCAGTAGAACTCGTCCTCGGGCAGCCCGCGTTCGGCCACGAAGCTCTGGCGTGCCACGTCGGTCATCGCGGGCGCGCCGCAGGCGTACACCTGGTATCCCGACAGGTCGCGGAAATCGTCGAGCACCGCCTGGTGCACGAAGCCCACACGCCCCGGCCACCCGTCCTCCGGCAGCGGGTCCGAGAGCACCGGGATGAACGTGAAGTTCGGATGGTCCTGCTGCCACTGCACCGGCAGTTGCGGCAGGTAGAGGTCCTTGCGCGAGCGCGCACCCCAGTAGAGCACCATCTGCCGGTCGCTGCCGTGGTGGAACAAATGCTCGATCTGCGCCTTGATCGGCGCGAACCCGGTGCCGCCCGCCACGAAGATCATCGGCTTGTCGGAATCCTCGCGCAGGTAGAAGGTCCCCAGCGGTCCCTCGAAGCGCAGGATGGCGCGCTCCTTCATCTCCTCGAACACGTAGTTCGAGAACGCCCCGCCGGGCGACTTGCGGATGTGCAGCTGCAGGAACTGGTCGTCGTGCGGCGCGTTCGCCATCGAGAAGCTGCGGCGCTTGCCTTCCTTCAGCAGGATGTCGATGTACTGGCCGGCGAGGAACTGCAGGCGCTCGCCCGTGGGCAGCTTGAGGGAGAGGATGGCCACATCGTCCACCGGCTTCTCCACGCGCTCCACGCGGCACGGCAGCGTGCGGATCGCGAGGTCCCTTGCGCCGGCGAGCTCGCGCACCTCGAAGACGATGTCCGTGAGTGGCCGCGTACAGCAGGTGAGAGCCTTTCCGGCCGCACGCTCCGCATCGTGCAGTGCGCGCTCCTGGTAATCGCCGTACTCGAGCTCGCCCGCGCGCAGGATCCCCTTGCACGAGCCGCAGGCGCCATTGCGGCAGCCATAGGGCAGCCCGATGTTCTGGCGCAGCGCGGCCTCGAGGAGCGTCTCCTCCGGCGCGACGGTGAAAGTGTGGCCGCTGGGCTCGAGCCGAACGAGGCGACCGGGCGCGGGTGAATCAGCCAATCGGGATTCCATGGGAGCCATGGGCGCCGGAAGCGGCGCCTGCCCTGTCGGGCGCGAAGCGGATTCTACCGCAGGCGCGGAGGACGCCCGCAGCCGGTGGGCTCAACGCGTGCGGCGAAACTCGCCTTCGATGAATGCGCCGTGCGAGGCGGGGCGGGCCGCGTCGGAAACCGCGCGCCGGCCGGGCAACAGCAGCAACATCAGCGCGATCACGTCGGAGATCACGCCCGGAAAGATCAGGAACAGGCCCGCGAGCACGGTGCGCGCGCTGTCCGTGAGCGCCGAGATGGAGAAGCTGCCCTGCGCCACGCCCGCCGCGAGCCGCGCGAGCAGCGCGAAGCGCGCTTCCTTGATCAGCGCCATGCCGAAGCAGGCCGAGACCAGGACCCATGCGAGCATCCACCAGCCGAAGACCTGCGTAAGCCGCACCAGCACAACGGCCTCCAGCAGGGGGAAACCCAGTACCATGCCGATCAACACGAGTCGCTTCACTTTTTCGTTCCTGTACCGCGGAGACCCCAGTGGCGGTGATCGCCGTCCTCACAAACCTACCCGACTCCGAGTCCGCTTTCAATCTCGCGCGACAACTGGTGCAGCTGAGACTGGCCGCCTGCGTGAATGTTCTGCCTGGCATCACGTCTTTCTACCGCTGGGAGGGGCGCGAAGAGCAGGCGAGCGAGGTCCCGGTCCTGATCAAGACCGTGGCGGAGCGCTATCCGGAGCTCGAAGCCGCCATCCTTGAGCGGCACCCGTACTCGGTCCCCGAAGTCATCGCGTGGCCCATCGAGCATGGCCTGGGCGCCTATCTGGACTGGGTGGAGCGCGAAAGCCGGGCCGGATGAGGGCGGCGGTCGCTTTTCCGGCCATCGCCGCCCTGGCCTTCGCCGCGGGGGCGACCCTGTGGTGGCTGGGCCGCCCACCCCCCGCCATGCCCGAGAGCGCGGTTCCTGCCGCTGCGCAGCCCACGATATCGGGGGCAGCCCTGTACGCGGCCGCCTTCCGCGATGCCCAAGGGCGGCCCCAGTCGCTGGGCCAGTTCGAGGGACGGCCGCTGGTGCTCAACTTCTGGGCCACGTGGTGCGCTCCCTGCCGCGAGGAGATGCCCGCCTTCGTGCGGCTGAACCGCGAGTTCGCCGGGCGGGTGGCTTTCGTCGGCATCTCTTCGGAGGCGCCGGACGTGGTCGCCCGATTCGGCCGCGAGCTCGCGATCGACTATCCCCTCTGGACCGGGGGCGCGGAGGTGGAGTCCCTGTCCGCACGCCTGGGCGATAGCGCGGCGGTATTGCCGTTCACCGCGCTGATCGACCCTTCCGGCCGCGTGGTCACCGCGAAAGTGGGCCCTTACACCGAAGGCGACCTCCGCGCGCGCCTGGCGACAATTACCGGCAACCCCGGGTAACTTCGCGCATTTCCGGAAGTCGATCCACGGAGCCCACGGTGTCGTGCGGCCCGAGCCATGCGGCCGGTGGCTGGGGCAGGATAACGTCGTGATCTTCGGCCAAAACTGGACATCGCTCGCCCATTTGCGGCAAACTCCCCGGCCATGCCGAAGATTCTCGTGATCCACGGCCCCAACCTGAACCTCCTGGGACAGCGGGAGACGCATCACTACGGGCACGACACGCTGCAATCGATCGACCGGCGCCTCGCCGAGGCGGGCCGCGATGCAGGCGTCGAGGTGGTCTCGTTCCAGGCCAACGCGGAAGGCAGCCTCATCGACCGCGTGCATGCTGCGAAAACCGAGCAAACGGACTTCATCATCATCAATCCTGCCGGCTTCACGCACACCAGCGTGGCACTTCGCGATGCCCTGGCGGGTGTCGCGATCCCGTTCATCGAGGTGCATCTGTCGAACGTGCACGCGCGTGAGGCATTCCGGCGGCATTCGTACTTCTCGGATATCGCCGTGGGCGTGATCGCGGGCCTGGGCGCCCAGGGTTACGAGCTTGCGCTCGAGGCCGCGGTGCGCCGGATCGGCAAGGCGTCCGCGCCGCCCGCCGAATAGGAACCGCCATGGACTTGCGCAAGCTGAAGAAGCTGATCGACCTGGTGCAGGAGTCGGGCATCGGCGAGATCGAGATCACGGAAGGCGAGGAGAAGGTGCGCATCAGCCGCCAGGGCAACGCGCCGGTGATGATGGCCCCGGCCATGCCGTCGATGGCGATGCCGATGCAGGCCGGAATCCCGCCCGCCGCAACGGGTCCGTCGGCGAGCCCGTCGGCGCCGCCCCCCGAGGAGCCGAAGGGGCACCAGCTCAAGTCGCCCATGGTGGGCACGTTCTACCGCTCGCCCTCGCCGGGCGCGCCGTCGTTCGTGGAGGTCGGGCAGGCGGTCACCAAGGGCCAGACGCTCTGCATCATCGAGGCGATGAAGCTGCTGAACGAAATCGAGTCGGACGTGGCCGGGACGATCAAGGCGATCCTCGTGGAGAACGGGCAGCCGGTCGAATACGGGCAGCCGCTCTTCCTCATCGAGTAGCGCCGGGAAACGCGCCCGCGAGAACCGGAAGACCCATGTTCGAGAAGATCCTCATCGCCAACCGCGGCGAGATCGCGCTGCGTATCCAGCGCGCCTGCCGCGAGATGGGCATCAAGACCGTCGCCATCCATTCCGAGGCCGACGCCGACGCGAAGTACGTGATGCTCGCGGACGAGTCCGTGTGCATCGGCCCGCCGCCGTCGCGCGACAGCTACCTGAACATTCCCGCGATCATCAGCGCGGCCGAAGTCACCGACGCGCAGGCGATCCATCCCGGCTATGGCTTCCTCTCCGAGAACGCGGACTTCGCGGAGCGCGTGGAGAACTCGGGGTTCGTCTTCATCGGGCCGCGGGCGGAATCGATCCGCACCATGGGCGACAAGATCGCCGCCAAGGCCGCGATGAAGAAAGTCGGCATCCCCTGCGTGCCGGGCTCGGACGGGCCGCTGCCCGACGATCCCAAGGAGATCCGCCGGCTCGCCGCGGCCATCGGCTACCCGGTGATCATCAAGGCGGCCGGTGGTGGCGGCGGACGCGGCATGCGCGTGGTGCACACCGAGGCGGCCCTGGTGAACGCCGTCACCATGACGCGCGCGGAGGCGCAGAACGCCTTCAACAATCCCACCGTCTACCTCGAGAAGTACCTGGAAAACCCGCGCCACATCGAGATCCAGGTGCTGGCCGACGAGCACAAGCAGGCGATCTACCTCGGCGAGCGCGACTGCTCGATGCAGCGCCGCCACCAGAAGATCATCGAGGAAGGCCCGGCGCCGCACGTGAAGCCGCGGCTCATCGAGCGCATCGGCGAGCGCTGCGCGGAAGCGTGCCGCAAGCTCGGCTATCGCGGCGCCGGCACGTTCGAGTTCCTCTACGAGCGCGACGAGTTCTACTTCATCGAGATGAACACGCGCGTGCAGGTGGAGCACCCGGTGACCGAGCTCATCACCGGCGTGGACATCGTGCAGGAGCAGATCCGGGTGGCGGCCGGCATGAAGCTCAAGTACCGGCAGCGCGACGTGGTGAAGAAGGGCCATGCGATCGAGTGCCGCATCAATGCCGAGAACCCGTACACCTTCGTGCCGTCGCCCGGGCGCATCACCCAGTACCACGTGGCGGGGGGTCCCGGCATCCGCTACGACTCGCACGTCTATGCCAACTACTACGTGCCGCCCTATTACGATT
>DATMJE010000069.1:0-3111 GCA_035553995.1 Usitatibacter sp.
CGCACGGCCGTGATCGTGCTGAGCGATGGTTACGACACGGGCGATCCGGACGTGCTTTCCGAGGCGCTCGCTGCGCTCCGCCGCCGCGCGCGGCGCATCGTCTGGCTCAACCCTCTGCTCGAACGTGCCGGCTACACGCCCGAGAGCGCCGGCATGCAGGCGGCACTGCCGCACGTGGACTTGCTGGCACCGGGTTCGAGCCTCGCCGCCATCGAGCGCACCCTGCCGCGCATCCTGGAGGCATTGCGATGACGATCGACCTGGGCTGGGTCGCCTTCACGGCGATCGCCGTCCTGCTGGGCATGGCGGCGCTCGGCTGGATGCGCCCGCGGCGCGTCGGCATCACGTCGCCGCAGGCGATGCTGCTGCTGGGCGCGGCGGGCATGGCCGCCGGTCTCGCGATCGATGCGCAGGCAATGCCGCTCGTCTCCATCGCCTCCATCTGCAGCGGCTCGCCACGCAGCCTGTGGTCGATGCTGCTGCTGCACGCGCAACTGCTGCCGTGGATGCACGCCGGCATGTGGGCGGGCGGCTTCATGGCGGTCCCGCTGCTGCGCAAGCTCCGGCCCAACTGCCGCCGCCAATACTGCGCGCGCGTGGTGCAGAACCTCGCGTGCTCGGCGTGGATGACGGTCGGCATGTCGGTGGGCGTGCTCGCCGCCGCGGCCATCGTCGCGGCGAGCGGCGTGCGCCCCGGCCCCGCCCCGATGTTCTCCGGCATGGTCACCGGCATGGTGTGGGGCATGGTGGCGAGCGTGGCACTCTACCGGTTGTTCTTCCTCGTGAAGGATGCCGTCCCCCACGAGGCCGCGCCTCACGCAGGGCGGTAGGCGTCCCGCAGCTCGCGCTTCAGCACCTTGCCGATCGGGCTGCGCGGCAGCTCCTCCACCACGCGCACGTCGGAGAGCCGCTGCACCTTGCCGAGCTGTGCGTTCGCCCAGCTCATGAGCGCCGGCGTATCGAGCACCACGCCGCGACGCGGCACCACGAAGGCCACCGGCGTCTCGCCCCAGCGATCGGAATGCACGCCGACCACCGCGACGTCCGCCACCTCGGGATGGCGTGCCACGACGGCCTCGAGATCCGACGAGAACACGTTGAAGCCCCCGGAGATGATCATGTCCTTCTTGCGGTCGACGAGGACGAGGAAGCCGTCCGCATCGAAGCGCCCGACGTCGCCGGTGCGGATGAAGGGCCGTCCTTCCGCGTCGTGCCACAGTGCCTTGCGCGTGAGCTCGGGCTGGCGGTGGTAGCCGGTCATCATCGCGGGCGAGCGGCCGACGATCTCGCCACTCTCGCCGCGCGGCAGCTCGCGCCCCTCGTCGTCGATGATGCGGATGTCGGAGTTCGGCGCGGGGATGCCGACGGTGTGGAGCTTGTCGGGATGCGCGTGTGCCGCGAGCACGCACGTGCCGCCGCCCTCCGTCATGCCGTAGAGCTCGACCAGCCCGCCGGGCCAGCGCGCCAGCACGTCCTTCTTGAGCGCGGCGGCGAACGGTGCGCTGGTGGAGAACTTGGCGCGGAAGGCACCCAGGTCGAAGCGGGAGAAGCCGGGCTCGGCCATGATGCGCCGGTACTGCACGGGGACCAGCATCGTGTGCGTCACGCGATGACGCTCGGCGAGCCGCAGGAATTCGGTCGCGTCGAACTTCGGCATGAGGACCACCGTGCCGCCAAGCCCGAGCGTCGGGAAAACCGAAACCAGCGTCGTGTTGGAGTAGAGCGGCGTCGAGACGAGCGTGATGGCGTTCGTGTCGTAGCCGTAGATCGGGCCGCGCTGCAGGTGCGTCCAGCGCATCGAGTGCGGCTGCACGATGCCCTTGGGCTCGCCCGTCGTGCCCGACGAATAGATGATGTTGAACGGCCAGCCGGGCTCGACCGCGACCGGTGCGGGGTGCGTGCCCGCCGTGCCCAGGCTCGGCAGGTCTTCGATCGCCAGCATGTCGCAGGCGAGCTCGATGCCGGCCTCGCCCAGCGCGCGCGCCGTGGGCGCATCGACAAAGCTCATGCGCGCGCGCGAATCTGCGACCATGCGCGCGATGGTCGCGGCTCCCGCATAAGGCGAGATGAGTGCCGCGGCAGCGCCGATGCGCAGGCACGCGAGGAAGACCACGAGGTATTCGATCGACGTCCCCGCGCAGATCGCGACCGCATCGCGCGGTGCCACGCCCTGTTGCTGCAGCGCGGCGCCGACGCGATCGACCGCGGCATCGAACGACGCGTAATCGAGCATTTGCTCGCCCTGCACCAGCGCGGGGTGTGCCGGCTGCTCGCGCGCGATCTCGCGCACGATGTCCGCGAGGTTGCCGAAGTCGGCGGCCAGGCGTTCCGCGCTCATGCGTGCTTCGCCACCTCGAGGCGGCCCACCTGGTTCAGGTGCACCTCGTCGGGCCCGTCGGCCAACCGTAGCGTGCGCGCGCTCGCGTAGGCGTGCGCGAGGCCGAAGTCGTCGCACACGCCGGCCGCGCCGTGCGCCTGGATCGC
The DNA here is from genome assembly GCA_035553995.1 of Usitatibacter sp. Lineage (GTDB taxonomy): Bacteria > Pseudomonadota > Gammaproteobacteria > Burkholderiales > Usitatibacteraceae > Usitatibacter. The sequence goes on from DATMJE010000069.1 coordinate 2,485, forward strand.
CCAGTCGAGCACCTGGCAGGCCATGCGCGGCGCCGCCACCTTGATCATCGCGATCTCCGCCCGCGCGGCCTTGTTGCCGACCGTGTCCATCATCCACGCGGCCTTGAGCGTGAGGAGTCGCGCCTGGTCGATCAGGATGCGCGACTGCGCGATGCGATCGAGCGTCACCGTCTGCTCGGCGATGGGACGGCCGAAGGCGACGCGCGACTTCGTGCGCCGGCACATCTTCTCCAGCGCGCGCTCGGCCACACCGATGAGGCGCATGCAGTGATGGATGCGGCCCGGGCCCAGCCGCCCTTGCGCGATCTCGAAGCCGCGTCCCTCACCGAGCAGCATGTTGGCAGCGGGCACGCGCACGTCGACGAAATCGATCTCCATGTGCCCGTGGGGCGCGTCGTCGTAGCCGAAGACCGGCAGGTGCCGCAGCACCTTCACGCCCGCGGCATCGCGCGGCACGAGGATCATCGACTGCTGGCGGTGTTTCTCGGCCTGCGGGTCGCTCTTGCCCATGAAGATGAGCACCTTGCAGCGCGGATCGCCCGCGCCGGAGGTCCACCACTTGCGGCCGTTGATGACGTAGCCGTCGCCATCGCGCTTGATGGAAGCCTGGATGTTGGTGGCGTCCGA
>DATMJE010000070.1:0-2932 GCA_035553995.1 Usitatibacter sp.
CATCACCTTCGCGACCTCACGCGTGAAGTCGCTCGCCCTCGAGAGCGGCTTCTCCGAGACCGCCTCGGGCGATCTCGTGCACTACACCGGCGGCGGTCCGCCCGACTGCGCCATCCGCCACTTCGACGATCCCGCGAGCAAGCCCAATCCCGCGTACTACTCGGGGCTCACCTTCGCGCTCGACCTGCCCCAGGCCCAGGACCCGCCGGCCGCACTCGACCGCATGGTGGCGCTCGCGGGCGACTTCGCGCTCCAGCTCGGCGGCGAGCTGGTGGACGACAGCCGCCGTCCCCTCACCGAGGCGGGCATCGCGTCCATCCGCCGCTCGGTCGAGAAGATCGCGGCCGACATGGAAGCGCAGGGCATTCCCGCGGGCAGCGCGCTCGCGCGGCGGCTCTTCTCCTGAGGCGGGGATGAGCGAGCCGAAGGCACGCGCGCGCGCCGCGTGGCTGCGGCGCGAGATCGAGCGCCACAATCGCCTGTATTACAACGAGGCCGCGCCGGAGATCACCGACGCCGGGTACGACGCGCTCTTCCGCGAGCTGCAGCAGCTCGAGGCGGAACATCCGCAGCTCGTCACCCCCGATTCGCCGACGCAGCGCGTGGGCTCGGTGCCGAGCGAAGGGTTCGCGCCCGTGGCGCACCGCGTGCCCATGCTGTCCCTCGCCAACGCCTTCGACGAGGAGGACGTGCATGCCTTCGACCGCCGCTGCCGCGAAGGGCTGGGCGTGGAGCGGGTCGAATATGCGTGCGAGCTCAAGTTCGACGGCCTCGCCGTCACGCTCGCATACGAGGACGGGATGCTCGTGCAGGGTGCCACGCGCGGCGACGGCGCCACCGGCGAGGACGTGACGGCGAACCTGCGCACCGTCCGCACCATACCGCTGCACCTCGAAGGCAGCGACCTGCCGCGCCTGCTCGAGGTGCGCGGCGAGGTGCTGATGATGCGCAAGGACTTCGAGGCCATCAACCAGCGCGCGCTCGAGCGCGGGGAGAAGGCGTTCGTGAACCCGCGCAACGCGGCGGCGGGCGGCCTGCGCCAGCTCGATCCGCGCCTCACCGCGCAGCGCAAGCTTTCGTTCTTCGCCTATGGCCTGGGCGCCACGGCGGGCTTCGCGATGCCGCCCACGCATGCGCGGATGCTCGATGCGCTGGCGGCCTTCGGCTTTCGCGTCGAGAAGCACCGGCGCGTGGTCGACGGCGCGGAAGGGCTGCTCGAGTTCTACCGGTCGGTCGCGCAGGACCGGCCCTCGCTGCCGTACGACATCGATGGGGTCGTCTACAAGGTGAACGGCTTCGCCGAGCAGGAACGCCTGGGTTTCGTCTCGCGCGCGCCGCGCTGGGCCGTCGCGCACAAGTTTCCCGCCGAGGAAGCGACCACCGAGATCGAGGCCATCGGCATCCAGGTCGGCCGCACCGGCGCGCTCACGCCCGTGGCGCGGTTGAAGCCCGTCTTCGTGGGCGGCACCACCATCGTGAACGCGACGCTGCACAACGAGGACGAGGTGCGCCGCAAGGACATCTGGAAGCGCGACACGGTCGTCGTGCGGCGCGCGGGCGACGTGATCCCGGAGGTCGCACGCGTGGCCAAGCCCGGTCCGCGCGAACCGGGTGACCGCTTCGAGATGCCGTCCCGGTGCCCCGAATGCGGCTCCGCCATCGAACGCCTGGAGGGCGAGGCGGTGGCGCGCTGCTCCGGCGGCCTCATCTGTCCCGCACAGCGCAAGCAGGCGCTGCTGCACTTCGCCTCGCGCCGCGCGATGGACATCGAGGGGCTGGGCGAGAAGCTCGTGGACCAGCTGGTCGACGGCGGCGTCGTGCACACCGCGGCCGACCTCTACAAGCTCGGCGTCGCGGCGCTCGCGGAGCTGGAGCGCATGGCCGAGAAGTCCGCCGCCAACGTCCATGCCGCGATCGCGAAGAGCCGCGACACCACGCTCGCGCGCTTCATCTACGCGCTCGGCATCCGCAACGTGGGGGAAGTCACGGCGAAGGACCTGGCGCTGCACTTCGGCACGCTGGACGCGCTGATGGACGCGAGCGTCGAGCAGCTGCAGGAGGCGCCGGACGTGGGGCCGGTGGTCGCCGACTCCATCGCGGGCTTCTTTCGCGAGCGCCACAACCGCGAGGTGATCGAGCAACTGCGCGCCGCGGGCGTGCACTGGAAGGAGGGTCCGCCGCCGGTGCGCAGGGCCGCGGGCCCCTTCACGGGTAAAATCGTGGTCCTCACGGGCACGCTGGGCTCCATGGGCCGGGACGAAGCGAAGGAACGCGTCGAGGCCGCAGGCGGGAAGGTGACCGGCTCCGTCTCGAAGAAGACCGACTTCGTGGTCGCCGGCGCGGAAGCGGGCTCCAAGCTCGACCGCGCGCAGGAACTCGGCGTGACGGTGCTGGACGAAGAGAAGTTCCTGCAACTGCTGGGTGAATGAAGAAGATCCGATGCAGAAAGTCACCAAAGCCGTCTTTCCCGTCGCGGGCCTCGGCACCCGCTTCCTGCCCGCGACCAAGGCGTCTCCGAAGGAGATGCTGCCGATCGTCGACAAGCCCCTCATCCAGTACGCGGTGGAGGAAGCGGTCGCGGCGGGCGTGCGCGACCTCATCTTCATCACCGGCCGCGGCAAGCGCGCCATCGAGGACCACTTCGACAAGGCCTACGAGCTCGAGGCGGAGCTGCAGGCGCACGGCAAGAACAAGCTGCTGAAGGAGGTGCGCAACCTCCTGCCCGAGGGCGTGAACTGCGTCTACGTGCGCCAGGCCGAGCCCCTGGGCCTGGGACACGCCGTGCTCTGCGCGCGCCACCTCGTGGGCGACGAGCCCTTCGCCGTCATCCTCGCCGACGACCTGATCGACGCGCAGGTGCCGGTCATGAAGCAGATGGCGCAGGTGCACGGCAAGAACGGCGGCAGCGTGATCGCGGTGCAGAACGTCGCGC
>DATMJE010000071.1:0-14556 GCA_035553995.1 Usitatibacter sp.
TCGCCGTACTGCTCGTAGATCGCCGCGCGCGCCATCTCGGCGACGTAGTCGGCCCTGAGCGCGAAGGTGTCGCGCTGGTTCGGGTTGAGGTGCAGCGGCTCGGCGAGCGCCGCCTTGTACTGCTCGTCCGAGAGCCAGCCCACGTCGTGCATGCGCCGCAGGACGTATTGCTGGCGCGCCTGCGCCTTCTTCGGGTTCACGAACGGATTCTGCGTCGACGGCGCCTGCGGCAGGCCGGCCAGCATCGCGGACTCGGCCGGCGTGAGCTCCGTGATCTTCTTCCCGAAATACACGTTGGCGGCGGAGCCGAAGCCATAGGCGCGCTGGCCGAGGAAGATCTGGTTGATGTAGAGCTCGAGGATCTGGTCCTTGGTGAGGTTGGCCTCGATCTTGAACGCGAGCAGCACCTCGGAGAGCTTGCGCGCGAAGGTCTTCTCCCGCGTGAGGAAGAAGGTGCGCGCGACCTGCATCGTGATGGTCGAAGCGCCCTCGCGACGGCCCTGCGAGCGCAGGTTGGCGGTCGCGGCACGCACGACACCCATGTAGTCGACGCCGCCATGCTGGTAGAAGCGATCGTCCTCCGCCGCGAGGATCGCCGCCCTCATCACCTGCGGCACCTCCTGGATCTTCACGATGGCACGCTTCTCCTCGCCGAACTCGCCGATGAGCTCGCCCTCGGCCGAATAGACGCGCAGCGGGATCTTGGGGCGGTAATCCGTGAGCACCTGCAGGCTGGGGAGGTTCGGCCACAGCAGCACCACGGTAAGGGCCGCGACACCCGCCGCAACGAGCACGAGCGAGACGGCGATGAGCGCGGGGTAGAACCACCAACGGGAGGTCATCAGGGCGTGGGCGCGGGCCTCGGGCTGCAGGCCGCGTGCGTAATATTCGGTAGCCGATGGCCATTATAGTCGGTATGTATACGTCGCTCGCTGCCGACGATTTGCTTTACAGGGCTAGGACTTGTTGCTAGCATCTAAAGTAGATTCTCAGTTTGGGTGCTAACCCCCCACGATGATTAAAGAAAAATTAGCAGCCCAGTTCGATTTCCTGAAGGCCAAAGCGCCTCCCCTGGTGGGATGCGATATCAGCTCCTCATCGGTCAAGATGGTCGAGATCGCGGAGGCCGGCCGCAACATCTATCGCGTCGAGCGCTACGCCATCGAGCCGCTGCCCAAGGACACGGTGGTCGACGGCAACATCGCCAACATCGAGGCCGCCGGGGAAGCGATCAAGCGCGCCCACAAGGCCCTCGGCTCGCGCATCCGCAACATCGCCCTCGCGCTCCCCGCCGCCGCCGTCATCACCAAGAAGGTGATCCTGCCCGGCGGCCAGCGCGAAGAGGACATGGAATCGCAGGTGCAGGGCGAGGCCAACCAGTACATCCCCTTCTCGCTCGACGAGGTCAACCTCGATTTCCAGGTGCTGGGTCCCGCGCCCTCGAGCGACGATGAGGTCGAGGTGCTGATCGCGGCCTCGCGCAAGGAGAAGATCGAGGATCGCGTCGCCGCCGCCGAGGCCGCGGGCCTCAAGACGATCGTGATGGACGTCGAGTCGTATGCCGCGCAGACCGCCTTCGAGCTCATCTGCGGCGGCAACTCCGGCATCGCGGAGAGCGACGTCACCGTCATCGTGGACATCGGCGCCACCGTGACGCGCGTGTCCGTCGTGCACAACGGCCAGACCGTCTATACGCGCGAGCAGCAGATCGGCGGCAACCTCCTCACGCAGGACATCGCACGCCAGTTCGACATGCCCCTGGAAGAGGCCGAAGCCGCGAAGCGCGTCGGCAATTTGCCGGAGAACTTCGGGCCCGACGTGCTGCACCCCTTCAACGAGAAGATCGTGCTCGAGATCCAGCGGGCGCTGCAGTTCTTCTTCACCTCGACGCAGTTCAACAAGGTGGACCACATCCTCCTCACGGGCGGGTGCGCCATGCTCGACGGGCTCGAGGAAATGGTGGCGCAGCGCACGCAGGTCCACACCCTGGTCGCCAACCCGTTCGCGAACATGGCCCTGTCCTCGAAGGTGAAGCCCCGCCAGCTCACGATCGACGCACCGTCGCTGATGGTCGCCTGCGGCCTCGCGATGCGGAGGTTCGACCCCTCATGATCCGCGTAAACCTGCTCCCCCACCGGGAGGAGAAGCGCAAGCGCCGGCAGCAGCAGTTCACCGTCATGGCCGGCATCGCGGCGATCGTGGGCCTCCTCGCCGCCGCGGGCGTCTGGGCATTCCTCGACAGCCAGGTGAACGAGCAGCAGGCGAACGTCGCCTACATGAAGGAAGAGATCGCCAAGCTCGACAAGCAGATCACCGAGATCCAGAAGATCCGCGAGGAAACGGCGGCGCTGCTGGCGAAGAAGCAGGTCGTCGAAAACCTGCAGAGCAACCGCTCCGAGCCCGTGGAGCTCCTCGACCAGCTCCTGCGCCAGCTTCCCGACGGTGTCTACCTCAAGGCGGTGAAGCAGACCGGCCCGAAGGTCAACATCACCGGCTACGCGCAGTCGAACGCACGCGTCTCGACCCTCATGCGCAACCTGGGCGCCTCGCCCTATCTCGAGAACCCCGAGCTGGTCGAGATCAAGGCGGTGCCCACGGACAAGTCCGGCGGCCGCATCAACGAGTTCAACATGAACATCTCGATCAAGCGGGCGCAGCCCGAAGGGCAGGCGGCCAACAAGGGCGCCCCGGCGAAGGCGGCGGGCAAATGAACATCATCCAGGAGCTCCAGACCCTCGATCCGAAACAGCCGGGCAACTGGCCGTGGCCGATCAAGCTCGGCGCCTTCCTGCTGATCTTCATCCTGATCCAGGTCGCGGCGTACTTCCTGTTCTGGCAGGCGCAGGCGGAGCAGATCGACCGCGGACAGCAGGAAGTGGACAAGCAGAAGCAAACGTTCCTCGAGAAGAAGAAGCTCGCCATCAACCTCGAGGCCTACAAGCAGCAACGCGCCGAGATCGAGCAGGCTTTCGGCGCGCTGCTGAAGCAGCTGCCCAACAAGAGCGAGATGGACGCCCTCCTCATCGACATCAACCAGGCCGGCCTCGGCCGCGGCCTGCAGTTCGAGCTGTTCAAGCCCGCGGAGCACGAGAACATCACCGAGTTCTACGCGGAGCTGCCCGTCAACATCAAGGTGACCGGCAACTACCACGACCTCGGTGCGTTCGCGAGCGACGTGGCGAAGATGCCGCGCATCGTGCTGCTCACCGACCTCAAGATCGACCCGCCGAAGGAAGGCGTGCTGTCCATGGAGGCCGTCGCCAAGACCTACCGCTACCTCGATGAAGAGGAAGTGGCGAAGCAGCGCAAGGCGGCCCCCAAGGGCGCTCCTGCGAAAGCCGGGGGCAAGTGATGAAGCGTCTCGTGCTTCCCATCGCAGCGGCGATGCTGGCTGCCGGCTGCAGCTCCAAGATGGACGACCTCAGGAGATTCGTGCGCGACTCCGACAAGAGCGTGCCGCGCAGCGTGGAGCCGCTGCCGTCGGTGAAGCCGTTCGAGCCGTTCGCCTACGAAGGCTTCGACTTGCCAGACCCGTTCAAGCCGCGCAAGCTCGCCGCGCCGAAGGAAGGTCCGGGCACGGGCGTGGCACCCGACCTCAACCGCCGCAAGGAGCCGCTCGAGGCCTTCCCGCTCGACCAGTTGAAGATGGTGGGAACGCTGCAGCAGGGCAAGGACACCTACGCGCTGGTGCGCGCGGACAAGACCCTCTACCGCGTGAAGAAGGGCAACTACATGGGGCAGAACTTCGGCCTGATCACCGACGTGACCGATTCGGAGATCAAGCTCAAGGAAATCGTTCAGGACAGCGGCGGCGATTGGGCCGAGCGGCAGAGCGTGCTGCCGTTGCTGGAGGAATCCGCAAAAGGGGACAAAAAGTGACCACAACCTTCCGCATTCCGGCCCGCCGCATCGCGTGCGCGCTCGGCGTGCTCGCATTCGTGCTGTCGGCGCCGCTCGCATGGGCGCAGTCCGCGGCCCGCAACGCGGTCGAATCGATCACGTTCAGCGCGGCTCCGGGTGGCAAGATCATGGTGCGTGTCGGGCTCAAGGAGCCGCTCGCCGCGGTGCCCCAGGGCTTCGCGGTGACCAACCCGCCGCGCATCGCGATCGACCTGCCCGATACGACCAACGCCACCGGCCGCTCGCAGATCGAGGCCGGCCAGGGCGACCTGCGCAGCGTATCGCTGGTCCAGGCCGCGAATCGCACGCGCCTGGTGATGAACCTCACGCGCACCCTCGCTTATACGCAGGCGACCGAGGGCAAGGACCTCGTGGTCACGATCGACGGCTCGCAGGCGCCGGCCTCCGGCACGGCCTCGACCAGCCCGTCGGCGGCGGCGGCATCGACCGTGTTCGCGCAACCCGCGGCCACGAACAGCGCGCGCTTCAACCTGCGCGACGTGGACTTCCGCCGCGGCAACGCCGGCGAGGGCCGCATCGTCGTGGACCTGTCCTCGGCCAACGTCGGCATCGACATCCGCCAGCAGGGCCGGCAGGTCGTCGTCGACTTCCTCAACACCGACGTCCCGCGCAACCTCGTGCGGCGGCTCGACGTGGGCGACTTCGCCACGCCGGTGCGCTTCGTCGATACGTTCGAGCAGGGCGGCGGCGCGCGCATGGTGATCGAGCCGCGCGGCCTGTGGGAGTACTCGGCCTACCAGACCGACACCCAGTTCATCCTCGAGGTGAAGCCGCTCAAGGAAGATCCCAACCGCCTGGTGCAGGGCTCCACGCCCGGCTACGCGGGCGAGAAGCTCTCGCTCAACTTCCAGAACGTGGAAGTGCGCGCGGTGCTGCAGGTGATCGCGGACTTCACGGGCCTGAACATCATCACCAGCGACACCGTCGGCGGCAACCTCACGCTGCGCCTGAAGGACGTGCCGTGGGACCAGGCGCTCGACATCATCCTGCAGGCCAAGGGCCTGTCGAAGCGCAAGAACGGCAACGTGGTGCTGATCGCGCCCACCGACGAGCTGGCCGCCAAGGAGAAGCTGGCGCTCGAGGCGAGCGCCGCCATCTCGGACCTGGAGCCCGTGCGCACGGAGTCGTTCTCGCTCTCGTACGCGCGCGCCGAGGACCTGCGCAAGCTCCTTTCGGACAAGGACCAGCGCATCCTCTCCAAGCGCGGCACCGCCACCATCGACGATCGCACCAATACGCTCTTCATCCAGGACACCGGTGGCCGGCTGGAGGAAGCACGCCGCCTCATCCAGCAGCTCGACGTTCCGGTGCGCCAGGTGCTGATCGAGGCGCGCATCGTGATCGCCGACGACAAATGGGGCCACCAGCTCGGCGTGCGCTTCGGCACGCAGTCGGCCTTCAGCAACAACAACTACAACTTCGGCGTGTCGGGCAACCTGAACGACACGGTGAACCCGCTCGCCAACAACCCCATCTCGCGCGGCTCCGCGAGCATGATCTCCTCGACGCAGGGCACGCTGCTGTCGCCGGCCGGCGCGCAACCCGAGCAGCTCAACGTGAACCTGCCGGTGGTCGGCGCCACCGGCGCGCTGGCGCTCTCGATCCTCAACCTCGGCAGCGGCAACCTCGTGAACGTCGAGCTCACGGCGCTGGAGGCGGACAACCGCGGCAAGGTCGTGTCGAGCCCGCGCGTGATCACCGCGGACAAGAAGAAGGCGGTGATCTCCCAGGGCACGGAAATTCCGTACCTCACGGCGGCGGCGAGCGGTGCCACCACGGTGGCCTTCCGCCCGGCGGTGCTCGAGCTGGCGGTGACGCCGCGGATCACGCCCGACGACCGCATCATCATGGACCTCGAGGTGAAGAAGGACACGGTCGGCGCGCTGGTGAACACCGGCAACGGCAACTTCCCCACCATCGACACCAAGCGCGTGAACACGCAGGTGCTCGTCGACAACGGCGACACCGTGGTCCTCGGCGGCATCTTCGAGCAGACCACGCGAACGACCGTCGACAAGGTGCCCCTGCTGGGCGACCTGCCCGTGGTCGGCCTGCTGTTCAAGCGCACGGTCAAGCAGGACGACAAGACCGAGCTGCTGATCTTCGTCACGCCCAAGATCGTGAAGGACGCCCTCACGGTCCGCTGAGCGCGCAGCCCGCGCCCCACGAAGCCCCGGCTTGCCGGGGCTTTGTTTTTTCGCCGTTATCATTGGAGCCCATGGCCAATGGCAACATCTTCCTCGTGGGCATGATGGGTGCAGGCAAGACCACGCTCGGCCGCGCGCTGGCGCAGCGCCTGCGGATGGCGTTCGTGGACACCGACCGCCTGATGGTGGAGCGCACCGGCGTGCCGGTCACGACGATCTTCGAGATCGAAGGCGAGGACGGATTCCGCCGGCGCGAAGCGGGCATCCTCGCCGAGGCCGCGGCCGGCGACTCGCAGGTGATCGCGACCGGCGGCGGCACCATCCTCGCGCCGGAAAACCGCGAGGTCATGCGGCGGCGCGGCATCGTGATCTACCTGCGGGCGCGCGTGGACAGCCTCTGGGAGCGGGTGCGCCACGACACGACGCGGCCGCTGCTCGCGACACCCGATCCGCGGGCCACGCTCGCCGAGCTGCTTGCCAAACGCGACCCCCTCTATCGCGAGGCGGCCCACATCATCGTCGATACCGGCTCGCAGAGCGCCGCCACGCTGCTCAACCGCGTGGTCGTGGCCCTGCGGCAGAGATCGCCAGGAGTATCCCCATGAGTCACCGCACCCTGCAGGTCGAGCTGGGCGAACGCAGCTATCCGATCCATATCGGCCAGGGGCTCCTCGACATGCCCGCGCTTTTCGCCCCGCACCTGGCGGGGCGCCGCGCGGCCGTCGTGACCAACGAGACCGTGGCGCCGCTCTATGCCGAGCGCCTCGAAGGCACGCTGGCCGCGGCGGGCGCGACGACGCAGCGTATCGTCCTCGCCGACGGGGAGGCGTTCAAGACCTGGCAGAGCCTGGAGCGCATCTATGCCGCGCTCCTCGAGGCGCGCGCGGACCGCCGCACGGTGCTGGTGGCGCTGGGCGGCGGCGTCGTGGGCGATATCGCGGGCTTCGCGGCCGCGACCTACCAGCGCGGCATCGCGTATCTGCAGGTGCCGACCACGCTGCTCGCACAGGTGGATTCCTCCGTCGGCGGCAAGACCGCCATCAACCATCCCCTCGGCAAGAACATGATCGGCGCCTTCCACCAGCCGCGCGCCGTGATCGCCGACACGGGAACGCTCGCGACCCTGCCGTCGCGCGAGTTCGCCGCCGGGCTCGCCGAAGTGGTCAAGTACGGCGCCATCCACGATGCGGCTTTCCTCGAGTGGATCGAGTCGCATGCGGAGCGCCTGGTGGGACGGGAGCCCGCGAGCCTCGCGCACGCGATCGAGCGCTCGTGCGCGGTGAAGGCGCAGATCGTGGGGCAGGACGAGCGCGAGAGCGGCGTGCGCGCGCTGCTCAACTTCGGCCACACATTCGGCCACGCGATCGAGTCGGCCGCGGGCTATGGCGCATGGCTGCACGGCGAGGCCGTGGCGGCCGGCATGGTGCTCGCGGCACGCCTGTCCGCGAGCCTCGGGCGCATCACGAAAGCCGAGGCGGACCGGCTGACCCGGCTCATCGAGCGCCTCGGGCTGCCGGTGGTGTCGCCCCGTTTTCCGCTCGACACGTGGCTCGAGTTCATGGGGCGCGACAAGAAGAACGAGGACGGCCGCATCACGCTGGTGCTGCTGGAAGCGCTGGGCCGCGCCGCCATCGTGCGCGATGCGCCCGAGCCCGCGTTGCGCGAGCTGCTCGCCGCCTAGCTGCCGTCCGCGGCCTTGTCCAGCCGGCGCATGAAGACCGTCATCTCGCGCGCCGCCTGCTTGTCGCCGCGCCGCTCGGCCGCCGCGATGCCGGACGCGTAGGCCGCCCGCGCGCCGTCGCGGTCGCCGCCATCGGCGAGCGCCTTGCCGAGGAGCTTCCACGCGGCCGAGTAATCGGGGTCGTGGGCGACGGCCGCGCGCAGGTGCTCGACGGCGCGCGCCGTATCGCCTGCCTTGGCATAGTGCAGGCCGAGGCCGAACCGCAGCAGGGCGTTGTCCTTCCCCGCGGCCAGCATCGCCTCGAACCTCTCGACGGGCTCCATGGGGCGCACGGTATCATGGCCCATCGCGGCACATCGACCGCGGGCACGTCGATCACAGGGGGAGAGACCATGTTGCAGAAGCTTCGGATGGCCGCGTTGCTCTTCGCGGCGTTCCTCGCCATCGGGGCCGGCGCCAGGGACCGGGAAGTCGCCATCGGCCTGCAGGCCGCGATCACCTCGATGGACCCGCACTACCACAACCTTTCGCCGAACAACGGCCTGCTGCTGCACGTGTTCGACCCGCTCATCAAGCGCGATCCGAACATGAAGCTGGTGCCCGGCCTCGCGACATCGTGGCGCGCGATCGACGACCTCACGTGGGAATTCAAGCTGCGCCAGAACGTGAAGTTCCACGACGGCTCGCCGTTCACCGCGGAGGATGTCGCCTTCACGCTGAAGCGCGTGCCGAACGTGCCGAACAGCCCGTCGTCCTTCGCCACCTTCACCAAGCCCATCGTGGAGGTGAAGATCGTCGATCCGTACACCATCATCTTCAGGACCGCCGCGCCCCACGTGCTGCTGCCCTCGGACCTCGCCTCGGTCTACATCGTCTCGAAGCTCCACGGCGAGAAGGCGACCACGGAGGACTACAACTCGGGCAAGGCGTGCATCGGCACCGGCCCGTACAAGTTCGCCGAATACATCCCCAACCAGCGCGTGGTCCTCAAGGCGAACTACGGCTACTGGGGCGGCGAGCAGCCGTGGGACAAGGTCACCTTCAAGATCCTGACCAATCCCGCCGCGCGCGTGGCCGCGCTCCTGTCGGGCGACGTGCAGATGATCGAGACCGTGCCCACCTCCGACATCGCACGCGTCGCCGCGGACAGGAACTTCAACCTCGTGGACAAGGTGTCGAACCGCGTGATCTACGTGCACCTGAACCAGAGCACCGACAAGTCGCCGCCTTACGTCACCGACAAGTCCGGCAAGCCGCTCGACCGCAACCCGTTCCGCGACCCGCGCGTGCGCAAGGCCCTGTCCATCGCGATCAACCGCGAGGCGATCGACGACCGCATCATGGAGAAGAAGGCGGTGCCCGCCGCGCAGCTCCTGCCCGATTTCTTCTTCGGCACCAGCAAGAAGCTCAAGCCCGCGAAGTACGATCCGGAGGGGGCGAAGAAGCTGCTCGCGGAAGCCGGCTACCCGAACGGCTTCGCGCTCACCATCTTCGGCCCGAACAACCGCTACATCAACGACGACAAGATCGCCCAGGCGATCGCCCAGTTCTACTCGCGCATCGGCCTGGACGCGAAGGTGGAGACGCTCCCCTCGAACGTCTACTTCACGCGCGCGACCAAGCTCGAGTTCGGCTACATGCTGCTCGGCTGGGGCACCGAATCGGGCGAGCAGGGATCGAGCCTGCGCTCGCTCCTCGCCACCTACGATCCGGCGAAGGGCATGGGCGTCACCAACCGTGCGCGCTATTCGAATCCCGCCTTCGACAAGCTGGTCGACGAGGCGATGTCGACGATGGACGACCACAAGCGCGAAGGCCTCATCCAGTCGGCGGCCGAGATGGCGATGAACGACACGGCGCTCATCCCGATCCATTACGAGGTGAGCACGTGGGCCACGGCGAAGGGCCTGCGCTACACGCCACGCACGGACCAGTACACGCTCGCCATGGACCTCAAGCCGGCGGCACGCTAGCGGGTGCCGAAGCCCCGGGCCCCGCAGTGGCGGGATAAGGCCCGGGGCCGAATTTCGCCGGCGCCCTATGGCGGGACCCCGGTCCAATTCGCCTGCTCCAATCTGTCACAATCGATCGATGCTCGCTTACGCGATCCGCCGCCTCGGACAGAGCGCCTTCGTCCTGGTGGTGATGTCCTTCCTGGTCTTCATCGGGGTCTTCGCCATCGGCAACCCCGTGGAGCTGCTGGTCAACCCGCAGGCGGACCAGGTGGAGCGCGACCGTGCCGCGGCAGCACTCGGGCTCGACCAGCCGCTCGCCACGCAATACGGCACGTTCCTCAAGCGCGCGGCGAGCGGCGACCTGGGACGCTCGTTCGTCTACAACGTGCCGGCGATCCGGCTCATCCTGGAGCGCCTTCCCGCCACCCTGGAGCTGGCACTCGCGGCCACCTTCCTCGCGGTGCTCATGGGCATCCCGCTCGGACTCTACGCGGGCCTGAAGCCCGACTCGCCATTCGCCCGCGGCATCATGGCCGGGTCGATCCTGGGCTTCAGCCTTCCCACGTTCTGGGTCGGGCTGGTGCTGATCATGGTGTTCTCGGTGCAGCTCGGGTGGCTTCCGCCCAACGGGCGCGGCGAGACGGTCGAGGTGCTCGGCGTGCCGGTGAGCTTCCTCACGCGCGACGGCCTTGCGCACCTCGTCATGCCCGCGCTCAACCTCGCGCTCTTCAAGCTGTCGCTGCTGGTGCGGCTCACGCGCGCCGGCACGCGCGAGGCAGTGTTGCAGGATTACGTGAAGTTCGCGCGCGCCAAGGGACTGCCGATGCGGCGCGTGATCGGCGTGCACGTGCTGAAGAACATCCTCGTGCCGATCGTGACCGTGATCGGCCTGGAGCTCGGATCGGTCATCGCGTTCGCCATCGTGACCGAGTCGATCTTCGCCTGGCCCGGCACGGGCAAGCTGCTGATCGACTCGATCAACCAGCTCGACCGTCCCGTGATCGTGGCGTACCTGCTGGTGATCGTGACCATCTTCATCGCCATCAACTTCCTCGTGGACGTGGTGTATTCCGTCCTCGATCCGCGCGTGCGCCCGGGCACCGCCGCGGCGCACTGACATGGGCGTCGTCGCCGATTCCACGCCGGTCGTGAGCAGCCCTGCCGCGGAGGTCGAGTCGCCCTGGCGCCGCGTGGCGAGCGAGTTCGTGCGCAGCCGGCTCGCCGTGGCGGGCCTGGTGCTGCTCGCGATCGCGGTCGTGCTGGCGCTCGCCGCACCCTGGCTCTCGCCACAGAACCCCTACGACCTCGCGCAGCTCGATGTCATGGACTCGAAGCTGCCGCCGGGCGCAAGCGCGAGCGCCACGAGCAGGACCTACTGGCTCGGCACCGACGACCAGGGCCGCGACATGCTCTCGGGGATCCTCTACGGCCTGCGCATCTCGCTCACGGTGGGTGTCACGAGCACCGTGATCGCGCTCGCGATCGGGCTGGCGCTCGGGCTCACCGCGGCGTACTTCGGCGGATGGGCCGACGCGGCCATCATGCGGCTCGCGGACATCCAGCTTTCGTTTCCGTCCATCCTCATCGCCCTCATCCTGCTCGCCATCCTCGGCCAGGGCGTGGACAAGATCATCGTGGCGCTGGTCACCGTGCAGTGGGCCTATTACGCGCGCACCGTGCGCTCCGCGGCGATGGTCGAGCGCCAGAAGGAATACGTCGAGGCGGCGCGCGCGCTGGCGCTGTCGCGCATGCGCATCGTGTTCCGCCACCTGCTGCCTAATTGCATGCCGCCGCTCATCGTCGTGGCGACCGTGCAGGTGGCGCACGCGATCTCGCTGGAGGCCACGCTTTCCTTCCTCGGGCTGGGCCTGCCGATCACCGAGCCTTCGCTGGGCCTGCTGATCGCGAACGGCTACCAGTACCTGCTTTCCGGCAAGTACTGGATCAGCTTCTACCCGGGGGTGGCACTCCTGCTCACGATCGTGGCGATCAACCTCGTCGCCGACCAGCTGCGCGACATCCTCAATCCGCGGCTGCGCAAATGAGCTCGCCGCTGCTGGAGGTCGATGGCCTGCGCATGCATTTCTTCACCCGGGCGGGCGTGGTGAAGGCGGTGGACGACGTGAGCTTCAAGCTCGAGCGTGGCAAGGTGCTGGGACTCGTGGGCGAATCGGGCTCGGGCAAGTCGATGACCGGCTATTCGATCCTCGGACTGGTGGATGCGCCCGGGCGCATCGTCGCGGGACGGATCCTGCTCGACGGGCGGGAGCTCACCACGCTCGATGCCGCGGCGTGGCGGCGATTGCGCGGCGACCGGATCGCGATGATCTTCCAGGACCCGATGATGACGCTGAACCCGGTCCTGCGCATCGACACGCAGATGGTGGAGGCGGTGCGCGCACACCATGCCGTGTCGCGCGAATCGGCGCTGGCGCGTTGTCGCGAAGCGCTGGTGCGCGTGGGCATCCCGGCGCCCGACGAGCGCCTGCGCGGCTATCCGCACCAGTTCTCCGGCGGCATGCGCCAGCGCGTCGCCATCGCCATCGCGCTCGTCAACAAGCCGGACCTCATCATCGCGGACGAGCCCACGACCGCGCTCGACGTGACCATCCAGGGCCAGATCCTGTCGGAGATGCAGCGCCTCTGCAGCGAGAGCGGCACGGGCCTCATCTGGATCACGCACGACCTGTCGGTGATCGCCGGGCTCGCCGACGATGTCTGCGTGATGTATGCCGGGCGGATCGTGGAATCGGGAAGCGTGGACGAGGTGCTGGAGCGGCCGCTGCACCCTTACACCCGCGGCCTGCTGGACTCGCTGCCCAGCCGCAACGTGCCCGGCCGGCCGCTCGCGCAGATCCCCGGCATGACGCCCTCGCTCGCCAACCTCGGACCCGGTTGCGCCTTCCAGCAGCGCTGCAATCGCGCGACCGGCGCCTGCGTGGTCGCGCCCGAGCGGCGCATGGCCGCGCCGGGCCGCACGCTGCGCTGCTTCAATCCGCTTTCATGAACGCCGCGGCTCCGCTCCTGCAGCTCGAGCGCCTGTCGCGCCGCTTCACGCGCAAGCCCGACCTCGCCTCGAGGATCGCGGGCTTCATCGGCCCACGGCCGGCTGTCGCCGCCGTCCATGCCGTGGATGGCGTGGACCTCGACGTGGCGGAGGGAGAAGTGGTCGGGCTCGTGGGCGAATCGGGCTGCGGCAAATCCACGCTCGCCCGCATGGTGGCGCGCGTGATCGAGCCGACTTCCGGCGAGCGCTACTGGCGCGGCCGGCCGTACGCGGCCTACGAGGCGGGCAGCCGCGAGCGCCTCGCCGTGCAGATGATCTTCCAGGACCCGTATGCCTCGCTCAATCCGCGCATGCGCGTGGCGGACATCGTCGGTGAAGCCCCGCGGGTGCACGGCCTGGTCCCCGCGCGGGAGCTGCGCGGCTATGTCGCCGATGTGCTGCGGCGGGTCGGCCTCGACGAGGGCAGCATGGCGCGCTTCCCGCACCAGTTCTCGGGCGGCCAGCGCAGCCGCATCGGCATCGCCCGTGCGCTCGCGGTCCAGCCGCGCTTCCTGGTGTGCGACGAGGCGGTCGCCTCGCTCGACGTCTCGATCCAGGCGCAGGTGCTGAACCTCTTCATGCGGCTGCGCGACGAACTGCAGCTCACCTACCTGTTCATCAGCCACGACCTGGGCGTGGTGCGCCATATCTCCGACCGCGTCGTGGTGATGTACCTCGGCCGGGTCGTGGAAAGCGGCCCTGCCGCCGAGCTCTATGCCGCGCCCAACCATCCCTACACGCGCGCGCTCGTCGCCGAGGTTTCCCATGCCGCTGCGGGCCGGCGGCGCTACGTGCCGATTCGCGGCGAGATTCCCTCGCCGCTCGCCCCGCCCCCCGGCTGCCATTTCCATCCCCGCTGTCCGCATGCCTTCGCGCGCTGCCGCGAGGAGCGGCCGGCGCTGCGCGAGATCGCACCGCGGCGCTGGTCCGCCTGCCACCTGAACGACACATCGGAACCATGACGACAAAAGCCTTCGACATCCGCCCTCCCGCGACCGGCACGCACGTGCCGCTGGTCGTGGATTCGCCGCACAGCGGCACGACGTATCCCGCCGACTTCGACGCTGCCGTCCCGGTCACGCGCCTGCGCGAGGGCGAGGACACTTTCGTGGACGAGCTCTATGCCGATGCGCCGGCCGCCGGAGCGACCCTCATCGCGGCGCGCTTTCCGCGCGTGTACATCGACCCGAACCGCTCGCTGCTGGACATCGATGCGTCGCTGCTCTCCTCGCCCTGGCCCGGTCCCGCGATCCCGAGCCGCAAGACCGAGCTCGGCATCGGACTCATCTGGCGGCTGCTGGATACGGGAGAACCCATCTACGCCCGCAAGCTCACGGTGGACGAGGTGAAGCGCCGCATCGTCGAATATCACCAGCCCTACCAGCGCGCGGTGAAGAAGGCGCTCGACGAGGCCCACGGGCACTTCGGCGCGGTCTGGCATCTCGACGTGCACTCGATGCCGGCGGTGAGCTCGAAGATCTCCGAGGAGGGCCCCGGCAAATCGCGCCCGGATTTCGTGCTCGGCGACCGCGACGGCACGACCTGCGAGGCCCCGTTCACGCAGTTCGTCGCCCGCACGCTGGAGGAGATGGGCTATGTGGTGAAGCTGAACGACCCGTACAAGGGCGTGGAGCTGGTGCGCGCCTTCTCCGATCCGGCCGCCGGCCGCCACAGCCTGCAGGTGGAGGTGAACCGGCGGCTCTACATGGACGAGCGCACGCGCGAGAAGCTCGCCGGCTTCGAAAAGCTGCGCGCGAACCTGGCAAGGCTCGTGCAGGCGGTGGCGCAGTATGCTGCGGAGCACGT
>DATMJE010000072.1:0-9530 GCA_035553995.1 Usitatibacter sp.
CCTAGCGCAAGAAGCCTTGTGTTGGCGTTAGAATTCCCTAAGAATTTTGTCGGAAGCGTTTGCAAGTCAAGTACTTATAGTAAGATCTGTTGCCGCATGGGGTGCAGGGGGTCGGAAGTTCGAATCTTCTCGCCCCGACCAATTCCTCTCTCGCATCAAGGCGTTGCCTGCCTTGGTTGCTCAAAATCCGGGCGGGAAAAACGCGACGTGGGAAAAACATTTTTCCACTGATAAGTCGAGCGTTTCCCCATGAGCCCGCTGATATTTCGGGCGCAGCCCCGGCCACCTCTGTCCCGCCGCCTGAACTACTTGGAATGATTGTTCACCTGCCTGCGATGCAGTGGTACGGATGCTCGCGTGCAGGGTGCGTGAAGTTCGCTATTGGTCGGGATTCCGTTTAATGCCGCCCTGGAAATTGCGGCGCGAGAATTTGCGCAGACGTGGCCCCGGCTGGTACCAAACATATCGATGGAAACGCCTAAATGCGCGGCAACTCGGCGGCGTAATCATTCGCGCCGCAAATAGAGAGCGCTATGCGCGCTTCAACAAACAGAAGCGATACTTTTGGCACTCCGTGCGTAGGCGGGCGGTGCGTCACTTCGAGAAGTGCTTTGGTGCAGCGCCGCCAATACTTCATGCGAAGTACCTGCCTGTCGGATTCGGAGAGTTAGACCGCGACAGGGAATATGCAAACTGGTGCCGCAACCTTAACCGCTCATGGCGGCGGTAAGAAAGAACAATGCTTCTCTTTCAGCTTACTCAGCGCGGAGAACGCGCTCAGTGACATTGCCGAGGGACATCAATATCCTCTAAATAGCAAATTTAGAGGATATCGGGTCGGGCGCGCGGCTCCGCGGGCTCAAGGCACGATCGACAGGAAAACGTAAGTCGCGAAGAGGAAGAGGTGCACCGCGCCCTGCAGGATCGTGGTCCGCCCGACACCCAGCGTGATCGTGACGACCAGCAGCGTGAGCGCCAGCATGACGGTGTCTCGGCCATCTATGCCGAGCGCCAACGGTACATGAGTAATCAAAGAGACCGCGGCCACCGCGGGAATGGTGAGCCCGATGCTTGCGAGCGCGGAGCCGAGCGCGAGGTTGAGGCTCGTCTGCAGGCGGTTGCGACGCGCGGCACGCACCGCGGCAAGGCCCTCCGGCAGCAGCACGAGTGCTGCGATCACGATGCCGACGATGGCTTGCGGCAGCCCCGCGCGCGACACCGCGTCCTCGACGGTCGGTGAGAGCAGCTTCGCCAGCAGCACGACGGCCACGAGGCTCACCACGAGCAGGACGGACGAGGCGAGCGCCACGCGCCCCGAGGGAAGCGCCGCGTGTGCGTCCTCGTCGTCGGCGTCGGCGAGGAAGTATTCGCGGTGGCGGATGGTCTGCACGAAGACGAAGACGCCATACAGCACGAGCGACGAGATGCCGGCGAAGGCGAGCTGCGGCGGGCTCAGCATCGGGCCGAGCGGCAGGCTGGTGTAATTCGGCATGACGAGCGTGAGCACCGAGAGCGCGGCCAGCACCGCGAGCGAGGCTGCCGCGCCGCGCACCTCGAAGCGCTGCTCATGGTGGTGGATGCCGCCCACCAGCAGGCAGGCGCCGACGATGCCGTTGCAGACGATCATGACCGCGGCGTAGACCGTGTCGCGCGCAAGACCTGCCGTTTCGGTGCCGGGGCCGATCATGATCGAGACGATCAGCGACACCTCGATGATCGTGACCGCGACCGCGAGGACCAGCGTGCCGAAGGGCTCGCCCACGCGATGCGCCACGACCTCCGCGTGGTGCACGGCCGCGAAGACCGTGGCGCCGAGGGCCACCACCATGAGCCAGACGAACGCCGGATGCGGCGGCATCGCGTAGGCGGCGCCGAGCATGACCCAGGCAGCGATGGGCGCCCAGATCGTCCAGCGATAGAAGAAGCGAAACGGCGCCATCGGCGTTGAGCCTTCCTTGCTGCTCCGGGGGAAGCTGGAAGGCTAGCGCAAAACGCGTGGCTGCCCTTCGAAACTACGGGCGAATGCCGGCTTAGGGCGCCCCGATCGCTTCAGCGGCAGACCAGCACGGGCGTCTTCGAGTGGGTCAGCACCTTGTGCGTCTCGCTGCCGAGCAGCACGCCCTCGATGCCGCGACGGCCGTGCGAGGCCATGACGATCGCATCGCAGCGCTTCGAGCGCGCCGCCTCGATGATCGATTTCCACACCGGCGTGGCGAAAACGATCGCCGCGTCGCACGGCACTTCCGCGGCCTCGGCAGCGGCGGTGACCTTTCCGAGCGCCTTCGTCGCGGCCTTCCTCGCGGCCTTCTCGTATTCCTTCGGCAGGTAGAGCTCGGGATACGGAACCATCGTGGCCTCGGGATAGACCGGCGGGTTCCACGGGGCTATCACGTGCAGCGCGGTGAGCTTTGCGCCGCTCGCCTTCGCGAGCGCGATGGCGTGCTTCGCCGCCCGCGCGGAGATCGGCGAGCCGTCGGTGGGAAACAGGATGTGGCGGTACATGGTCGCCCCCCTTTCCACGCCAGCATAGGAGCGGCGCGCCGGCGGGGGATTGCGACGCATCAACAGAGGCGCCACTGGACTGGGGGCCGCTTGCTTTTCCCGGCAGCGCGCCTTCAAGGCTTTCGCACGGAATTTGCGGTGGCGTTTGCCCCGAATCAGCCGGAAAGGCCGTCCTCTGTGCCACCCTCCGTGTCCTCCGTTCCTCCGTGGTGAGGTCCCCTGCCCGCAGCGCCACGCCAAGGGAAACATGCAAACGACAGCGGTCGCCATCCACTGCCAGGTCGAAGACGCGACTACCGTCATCCGTCTCACGGGGACGTGGCGCTTGCGCAACCTGCCCGACGTGATCGCGGCCCTGGGCGGCTTCACGCTGCCGCGCGCCGGCGAGGTCGTGCTCGATGGCGGCGGTCTCGAGTCGATCGATACCGCTGCCGCCTTCGTGCTCCTCGAGCGCCTCGCGAAGCTGGGATGCGCAGCCGCGGCGCCGGCCACGCGCCATTTCAGCGACAAGCACGCCCGTCTCGTGGACCTCGTGCGCCAGCGCATGTGCACCCCCACGGCGCTCGGCAGCCTGCACCGGGGAGTGCTCTACCGCATCGGTGCCGCGAGCGTGGCACTCCTCGGCGAGCTCCGGCGCGCGGTGTCGTTCATGGGGCTGGTGACCATCGAGCTGCTGCGCATGCTGCGCCGTCCGGCGTTGTTCCGGGCGCGCGAGACGGCAGCCCAGTTCGAGACCGTGTGCATCGATGCGATCCCGATCGTGATCCTCGTGAACTTCCTCATCGGTATCGTCGTGGCCTACGTCCTCGGCATGGAGGCCCAGCGCTACGGGGCCAGCCTTTTCGTGGCCGACGGGATCGCGCTCGCCATGTGCCGCGAGCTTTCGCCGATCCTGTGCTCGGTGCTCGTCGCGGGGCGATCGGGTGCGGCCTTCACGGCGGAGATCGGCACCATGAAGGTCGAGGAAGAGGTGGACGCGATCGCGACCCTCGGCCTGTCTCCGGTGCAGGTGCTGGTGATTCCACGCCTGCTGGCACTCGGCCTCGCGCTGCCGTTGCTGGTGCTTGCAGGCGATATCGCCGGCGTGGCGGGCGGCATGCTGGTGGGCGCGGCGAAGCTCGGCATCGCCCCGAATGTGTTCCTCGACCGGGTACATGCGGCGCTCGAGCTGCGGCACTTCCTCGTGGGCCCCGGCAAGGCGCCGGTCTTCGCGATGTTCATCGCGATGATCGCGTGCCGCCTGGGCCTGGAGGTGAAGGGCGATGCGCGCAGTGTCGGGCGCAATACGACCTCCACCGTCGTGCAGTGCATCGTCTGGGTCTTCGTGCTCGATGCGGCCTTCGCGGTCGTCTTCCAGCGCCTGGATATCTGAGATGGAACCCGCCGTGCGCGTGCAGGACGTCGTCACCCGCTTCGGTGCGCAGGTCGTGCACGACGGCGTGGGCTTCACCGTGCCACGCGGGGAAGTCGTCGCGCTCATCGGCGGCAGCGGCAGCGGCAAGTCCGTGCTGCTGCGGGAGATCATCGGGCTCCTGCGCCCGACTTCCGGACGCATCGAGCTGCTCGGCACCAGCGTGTGGGATTGCGGCGTCGACGAGCTCAACGCGCTCCGGCGCCGGTTCGGCATGCTCTTCCAGGATGGGGCGCTCTTCTCGTCGCTCACCGTGGCGCAGAACGTGGCGGTCCCGTTCCGCGAGCACACCACGCTTGCCGCCGACGTGATCACGCCGCTGGTGAGCTCCAAGATCGCGCTCGTGGGGCTGCCGCCCGATGCGGGCGCGAAGACGCCGGCGCAACTGTCGGGTGGCATGCGCAAGCGCGCGGCCCTTGCGCGAGCGCTCGCGCTGGAGCCGGAGATTCTCTTCCTGGACGAGCCGACTTCCGGCCTCGATCCGGTCGGTGCGCGCGAGTTCCAGCGGCTGCTCCGCGTGCTGGCCGACGGGCTGGGGTTGACCGTGCTCGCCGTCACCCATGACCTGGACCTGCTCACGTCGATCGTGGATCGCGCCGTGGTGCTCGCCGCGGGAAAAGTCATCGCGGAGGGTCCCGTCGATCGCGTGCGCGCCGTCGATCACCCCTGGCTGCGCAGTTACTTCGCAAGGAGCATGTGATGGAACCGGATGCGCGATACACCCTCGTGGGCGCCGTGGTGCTCGTTCTCGTGGCGCTCCTCGCGGCGGCCATCGTCTGGATTCGCAGCGCCGGGCCGGGCGCGCAGCCGTACAGGATCTATTTCGAGCACCAGTCGCTGGAGGGACTGCAGGCGCGCAGCGACGTCACCATGCGCGGCGTGAAGGTGGGCTCCATCGTGAGCTTCCGCATCTCGCCCGAGCGCTCGCACGTGGTCGAGGTCTTCATCGCCGTCGATCCGCGAACGCCGGTGCGCGTCGACACGCGGGCCGTCGTCGACCGCAACATGCTCACCGGTCTCGCGACGCTGCAGCTCGTGGGCGGGAAGGAGGACAGTGCGCTGCTCACCGCGGCGGCGAACGGCGAGCCGTATCCGGTGATCGCCGAGGGAGAATCGGAGGAGGAGCACATCTCCCGGTCCCTCGACCAGCTCGTGCGGCGGGCCGACGACGCCTTCCGCGAGGTGGCCGCCACACTTTCACCCGCCAATCGTGCCGCACTCGAGCGCAGCCTGCGCAACGTGGGCGATGCGAGCCGGCATGCCGATGCGACGCTCGCGAAGGCCGATGCCGCATTCGATGCGCTACGCCAGGCCGGTGACGAGGCCCATCGCCTCGGCCGCTCGCTCGACGACGACGCGCGCCGCCTCACGCAGCGCTACGACCAGCTCGGTGCCGAAGCCACCAGCACGGTGGTGCAGGCGCGCGAATCCATCCGGCGCGTGGGCGAAGCCGTCGAAGCGGCCGCGCAACGTGCCGAGTCGACGATCGCCAACGGCGGCGACGAGGTGCGCGATACGGGCCATGCCGTGAGGGCCGCCGCCGATTCGGTCGGCAGCACTGCGGACCGGCTGCGCGATCCCCGGCAGGCCGTCCTGGGCCCGGTGGCCGACGAGCTGGGCCCGGGGGAGGGCGGGCGATGAGGCACGTGGCGGCCTTCGCGTGCGCCATCTGGCTCTCGGGCTGCGCGGCGATCGGCGAGCGGCAGGCGCATCGCTATTACCTGCTGGAGCCGCGCGCGGCGGCGGCGGTGCCCCACAGTGCGGCCGTCTCGCCCGCGCCGACGACGGCCGCGACCTTCTACGACACGCAGGACATCGTCTTCAGCCGCTCCCCGGGTACGCGCGGCTACTACCAGTTCAGCCATTGGACGGAACGGCCGCAACGCGTGCTCCAGGCCGATCTTGCGGCGCGGTATACCGCTCGCGGCGACGGCTACATCCTCGCGACGCACCTGGTCGAGATCTACCACGACGCCGCCGCGGTGCCCGGCATCTCGCGAGTCACGGTGACGGCGGAGCTCATCGAGCGCGCGCATCGCAAGGTCCTCGCGCGGCGCACCTTTACTCGCCAGGCGCCGGCCACATCCCACGACGCGGCGGGGGCCGTGGCCGGATTCAACGAGGCCGCGGGAGCGGTGCTCGACGACATCGTCGCGTGGGCGGACCGCGAAGCCGAGGGGCGAAGCGAGCGCTGATCGCGGCGGCGGCGTTGATCAATCGACCGGAAACGCCATGGTGCTGAGAAGCGCCAGCGCCTCCTCGCGCGAGTCGAGGCGCGTGTGCTGCACGACGATCGGCACGTCGGACTCGATCAGGCTCGAATAGTCGGTATCGCGCGGCACGGGCGCGGGCTCCTGCAGGTCGTTGAAGCGCACGTGCCGCGTGCGCCTGGCAGGCACCGTGAGGAGATATGGACCGACGGGCTCGCGGTCGCTGAAGAAGAGCGTGATGCGCACGTGCGCGTCGTCGCCGCCCGCGTTGAGGATGCAGGCGGTCTCGTGGCTTTCGAGCGCGCGTCCCTTTGCCACGGTATCGCCCGGGATGTAGCCCTCGGCGATCACCCATCGTGCCTTGCCGATCCTGATCATGCCGCTCGCAGCCCGTCCATCACCTTCACGTACAGCTCGCGCGCCTGCTCGATGCGCTTGATGCGGAAGCCCGATACCGGGAATTCGCCCGCGACCAGCTCGCTCACCAGCACGTTCGCATCCCCCAGCAGGTGCCCCACATCCTCGCCGCGCCGTTGCCGCCCGATGAGCGCATCGCGCATGCGGACCGCACCGCGCGTGGCGCCGGCCACCGGATCGTGGGCGGGATCGGCGTGCTTGTGGATCACCGCGTCGAGCGATTCGAGTCCCTCGCGGCAGGCGCGCTCGAGGTCGTCGCTCATGGGGTTCCTCCGTGCAGCCGCAGGTATTCGCGCGCGCTGCGCGCGGACTCGTTGCCCGCGCCGATGAGCGCCCAGCGCGTGAGGAAGCCGCCGACGCCGATGCCGATGGCGGCGAGCATCGAGCGCCGCGCGCTGGGACGCGCCGCATTCATCGCGTAGCAGGCGACCGGCAGCGCGATGCCGAGGGCGATGCCCGCCTTGTGCATCGTGGACCACCGTCCTTCGCTCAACGGCCGCTCGACCCCTTCGCGCTCGTGCTCGCGGCGCGCGGCGATGGAAGCCGCGGCATGCGCGATGACGGAGACGAGTGCGATGCGGTCGAGCGCTTCGGTGTCCTCGCCGCCGCCCAGGTGCTCGGCGAGCGAGAGGACCGCGGCACCGGTCGCGAAAGCGGAGGTCGCGAATTCCGCCGCGAGCAGCCGCGGCGTGCTCGACCACAAGGGCGTGGCGGTTGCGGCGAGCAAAGCCGGCGTGTAGGTCGCCATGCCGACGCCCGCGAGCGCTGCGGGCACCTGTGCGGAGCGCACGCCGGCCGCCGCCAGCAGGCTCGAGCCCGCGAAGGTCGAGAGCACATAAGTCCCGATCGACATGGGCGACGTCGGCCGGAAGATGCGCAGCATGTTGTACCAGCGGTTCGGCGTGTGCAGGTCGGCGATGAGCAGCGCCGGCCCCGCGCCTACGCCGATCGCCACACCGATGCGGTTGGCGTTGCGCGCGATCGTCGTCGGCCGCCGCAGGAGCGCGCTCGCGAGCGCACCGATCGCCTGCGCCGCGCCGGCCATGCCGCCCAGCACGGTGTAGAGCGCGACGCGCGCGCCCCACACGCTGGATTTCACCGCCGGACGGTCGTAATACGTGCTGCCATCGGCCGTGACGCGTTCGGGCGCGTTCATCGCTCGCTCCGTTGCGCGAGGAAGGCACCGGCCGCCGCGAGTGCCAGCAGCGCGAAGCTCGCCAGCCCGCTCGCGAGCGACGGGCGCACACGGTCGGCGCCGCGCGCGGGCGAACGCGGCAGGTTGTACGTCTCCGGCGTGTCGGTGAGGAGGAAGAATGCGTTCAGCCCGCCCAGCTCGCCGCCGGGGCCGCCGGGCACGCCGTAAAGGTACGCATCGTCGCGTCCCAGCTCGCGCAGGTGCTCGACGCGGTCGCCCGCGCGGCGGTGCAGGTCCGCGAGCTCGCCGAACTGGATCGAATCGGTCGGGCATGCCTTGGCGCAAGCCGGCTCGAAGCCGCCCTTCAGCCGGTCGTAGCAGAGCGTGCACTTGTGCGCCTTGCCGTCGATGCTGCTCAAGTCCACCACGCCGAAGGGACACGCGGGCACGCAGTAGCCGCAGCCGTTGCAGATGTCCTGCTGCACGACCACCGTGTCGAACTCGGTGCGGAAGAGGGCGCCGGTGGGACAGCATTCCAGGCACGGCGCATGCGCGCAGTGCTTGCACACGTCGCTCATCATGAGCCAGTGGCTCTGGTATGGCGGCATCGAGGTGGGCCGCGCGCCGTCGCCGGAAAGCTTCTCGACGAACTTCACGTGACGCCAGGTATTCGCCGACAGCTCCCGCGTGTTGTCGTAGCTCATGCCGGATAGCGAGAGGCCCTCGGCGGGAAGCGCGTTCCACTCCTTGCACGCCACCTCGCACGCCTTGCAGCCGATGCAGAGCGTCGTGTCGGTGAAGAAGCCGTAACGCCTGCCCGGCTCGATCGTGACGCCGGCGGTGAGCTCCGACTCGTCGCGAATCGGCCGTCCCAGCTCGGCTTGCGGATATTCGGTCGCACGCGCGGGTAAGCTCATCGATTCTCCTGGGTACCCATCATGGGGCGGGTCCTTCGTGCAGGCGTCCCTTGCGGATGTTGCACGTGAGCGCCTTCGCCTCGTGGATGCTGGTGTTGGGATCGCCCACGACGCTCGTGAGCACGTTCACGATGTCGCCCGTGGCGTAGCCCTTCCAGCCGAAGTGCCAGGGCAAGCCCACCTGGTAGACGAAGCGGCCGTCGGCCTCGAGCGGGCGCAGCCGCTCGGTCACGAGCGCACGCGTCTCGATCTCGCCGCGCGCCGTCGAGACCACGATCCAGTCGAGGTTCGACACACCGAGCTCGCCCGCGAGCTCCGGTGGCAGCTCGGCAAAGCCCTCCGGCTGCAGCTCCGCCGTGTGCGGCACGGAGCGCGTCGGCGTGCCGCCCGAATGGTGCTCGGTCAGGCGATAGGTCGTGAGCGCGTACGGGTAGCGGCTGTCGCCGGGCTGGTGGTAGGGATTGGTCGGCGTCTCCCACTTCTTCGCCGTGGGATTGTCCTGGCGGCCGTAGAGCAGGTTCTTCACCGGCGATTCCACCGGCTCGTAGTGCGTCGGCAGCGGCGCGTCCTTGAGGCCCGAGGGCACGAAGAGCGAGCAGCGCCCGTCGGCGATCATCGTGAACGGATCCGTGCCCGAGATCGCGTCCATCCCCGCGGGCTCTTTCGACCAGTCGGGCCGGTAATGCGGCGACTTGTCGATGTCGAAGTCCACAACGTCGGTGCTCTCCCATTCGCCCTTCTCGCCCTTGGCCGGGTTCCACCAGACCAGCTTCTTGCGTTCCGACCACGGCTTGCCATCGAGATCGGCGGCCGCGCGGTTGTAGAGCGTGCGGCGATTGCTCGGCCACGCGAAGCCCCAGCCCAGGTGCGTGCCGGGACCGTCGGGCCCGTCCGGCTTGCGTGCACGCGCGAGGTTCCTGCCTTCTTCGGGATAGATG
>DATMJE010000073.1:0-7927 GCA_035553995.1 Usitatibacter sp.
CTGCCCGCGGCATTGGTGCGCTGCATGAGCACGCGATTGTTCGCGCCACGCGCTTCGACCCAGGACTCGGCGTCGAAATGGAAAGCGAGCACTGCCCCGCCTTTTTCGGCAGCGGCTCCAGCGGCCGTGCCCTCGGCAGCGGGCGATGCGGTCGTGGGTGCGGCGGAACCTGTTGGCGCGGCGGACGTCGCCGCTGCGGGCGCGCCGCTGTCGGCCGGAGCGTTCCCCGCATTCTCGGGTGTCGCGGGCGCAGGGACTGCAGGACTGGTGCCGGCTTCAGCGGATGCGGGCGGCGCCGGTGAAGGCGCGGCGGGCGTGCTCGCGGCGGGCTCGGCGCGGTGGGTCGCGGGCGGCTCGGGCTTGATGAAGAACCACCAGTAGAGCGCCGCGAAGCCGAGCGCGATGGCGACGAAAGCGATGCCCGCGGCCTTCACGTACGGGCTCGACAGGCGATCCCCGAGCGGATCGAAGCGGATGTTCTGGTTCGGCACCACGATGACGGGGGCGACATCGTGCGGGCCTTCCTGCGCGAGCTGCGCGAGCACGGCTTCGGCATCGAGGCCCAATGCTCGCGCATAGTTGCGGACGAAGCCGCGCAGGAACGGTCCCTTCGGCAGGCGCGAGTATTCGCCCGTCTCGAGCGCCTCGACCTGCCCCGCGCTCATGTGCAGGCGCTGCGCCATCTCGACGCGCGACAGCCCCTGGCGCTCGCGCTCCGCGGCCAGGGCCTGGCCGGCCGGATGCGCCTCTTGCGTATGTCCTGCGGGAGCGGGCGCTTCCACGGCGATCACCGGCTGCCTTCGAGCTCGCGCAGTTGCGGCGAGTCCGGAAAGCGGCGGCGCAACTGCTGGAGGTAGCTTTCCTCGGCGGCGCGGTCGTGGTTGGCGCGCGCGATCTTCACGCCGAGGACCAGCGCATCCTGCGAGGGCGTTGCCACGCGCATCGTGCGCACGAGGTAGTTCTCGGCTTCCTTGGAAGCGCCACGCTCGTAGGCGAGCTCTGCCAGGTTGTAGAGGGCGCCCACCATGTCGGGGCGGATCTGCACGGCGCGCCGCAGGCGGTCCTCGGCTTCGGCCTTGCGCCCGAGGCGCCGCAGGCACAGGCCCGACGACAGCAACGCCTTCTCCGGCGTGGCATAGAGCGGATCGGTCGCGGCGCGGTCGATCATCGCCAGGCCGCGGTCGTTCTCGCTGCGCAGGCACAGGAACCAGCCGAAGTTGTTGAGCACCTCGGGATTGTTGGGCGACAGGCGCAGCGCCTTGTCGAAGGATTCGCGGGCCGGACCGTCCTCGCGCAGCTCCATGTAGACGAGGCCCTGCATGTTGTACGCGGGGAAATAGCTCGAGTCGTCCTTCAGCGCGAGGCGCGTCTCCTGGAGCGCCACCGCATAGTTGCCGCGCGAGTAGTACTCGCCGGCGAGCGCCGTGTGCACTTCCGCGCGGTGCCTGGCATCCGCGAGGGCCGACTCGGTCACCTGCCGCGTCTCGACCGCGGTCTGCGAGACGCATCCTGCAGCGGCAGCGAGGATCACGACGGCGGCCGCGAGGCGCATGCCGCCCCTCACAGGCCCGACGGCCGGCTGGCCGGGGGCGTGCGATGCACGTGCACCGTCTTGCGCTTCATGCGGTTCACGACCTGGCCCGCAAGCTGGCCGCAGGCGGCGTCGATATCGTCGCCGCGTGTCTTGCGGATGGTCGCGACATAGCCCGCATCCAGCAGCACGCGCTGGAAACGCTTCACGCGCTCCATGTCCGTGCGCTCGAAGCCCGATTCGGGAAACGGGTTGAACGGGATCAGGTTCACCTTCGACGGCACGCGCTCGAGCAGCTTCGCCAGCTCCTTCGCGTGGTCGGGCGCATCGTTCACGCCCTTCAGCATCACGTACTCGAAGGTGATGAAGTCGCGCGGCGCCACCTCGAGGTAGTCGTTGCAGGCATCGAGCAGCTCGGCGATGGGGTACGCATCGTTGATCGGCATGATGCGGCTGCGCAACTCGTCGTTGGGCGCATGCAGGCTCACCGCAAGCGCCACCGGGAGCGCCTGCTTCAACTTGCGGATGTGCGGCACCACGCCGGAGGTCGAAAGCGTCACGCGGCGCCGCGACAATCCGTACGCGAAATCGTCGAGCATGACCGACATGGCATCGACCACGGGCCCGAAGTTGTTGAGCGGCTCGCCCATGCCCATCATCACGACGTTCGAGACCGGCTTCGCCGCCGGCTCCCCGGGTGCGGCGGGCACGAGGCGCGAGGAAACGCCTTCCGCGGCCAGCGCCTCGAGGCGCTTGTTCGCGACCCAGAGCTGGCCCACGATCTCGCCCACGCGCAGGTCGCGGTTGAAGCCCTGGCGGCCGGTCGAGCAGAACTTGCAGTCGAGCGCGCAGCCCACCTGCGACGAGACGCAGAGCGTGCCGCGGTCGTCCTCGGGGATGAAGACGGTCTCGATCCCGTTGCCGATGCCGACGTCGAAAAGCCACTTCACGGTGCCGTCGGCCGAGCGGTGCTCCGACAGGACGACAGGCGCGCGCACCTCGGCCAGGACCTTGAGCTTCTCCCGCAACGACTTCGCGAGGTCCGTCATGGCGTCGAAATCGTCGACGCCGCGCTGGTGGATCCACTGGAACACCTGCCGCGCGCGGAACGGCTTCTCGCCTTGCGCGGCGAACCATTCCGTCAGCGCGGGGAGGCTTAGGTCCAGCAGGTTGACGCGATCGGCCATGCCCGGTTCTTTGCGCCTCGCGCGCTCAGCGCGAGTAGACCTGGTGCGAGGGGAAGAAGTACGCGATCTCGACGGCGGCGGTCTCGGTCGCATCCGAGCC
The DNA here is from genome assembly GCA_035553995.1 of Usitatibacter sp. Classification (GTDB taxonomy): domain Bacteria; phylum Pseudomonadota; class Gammaproteobacteria; order Burkholderiales; family Usitatibacteraceae; genus Usitatibacter. The sequence goes on from DATMJE010000073.1 coordinate 2,819, forward strand.
GTGGACGGCGTTGGCGTCGATGGAATCGGCGAAATCCTTGCGGATGGTGCCCGGCGCGGCCTTCTTCGGATCCGTGGCGCCCATGAGGTCGCGGTTCTTGAGGATGGCGCTCTCGCCCTCGAGCACCTGGATCATCACCGGCCCGGAGATCATGAACTCGACCAGGTCGTTGAAGAACGGACGCCCCTTGTGCACCGCGTAGAAGCCCTCGGCCTCGCTGCGGGAAAGGCGGATCATCTTCGCGGCGATGACCTTGAGGCCGGCGCCCTCGAAACGCGCGTAGATCTGGCCGATGACGTTCTTCGCCACGGCGTCGGGTTTGATGATCGAGAGGGTGCGCTCAACCGCCATGAAGTTCTCCGCTGGGTCTGTGCAAGTGGATGAAAAGGCTTGTAAATCGATGAAAAGGCTAGCCTTTCATTCTAGCACAGCGCGGCATTGCCCGCCAGCTTCCAGCACGGCGTGAGCCCCGCTTCCCCGGCCCGGCACGCGTAATCGGCGGCGATCCCGATGCCGGGCACCCACACGAGGTCCCCGCCGCGGAAAAGCAGCGGCAGCACGGCGCGCCGGGCGAGCGGAATGTCGTTCTCCTGCAACAGGTTCTTGAGCGTGCGCGTGGGCCGCCGCGCATCGAGGCGCAGGCGTTCGCCGCCCGCGCGCGGCGCGAAGTACCAGTCGCCCGCTTGCGTGAGGCTTGCCGCGAGCCCTGCGCCGACCGCACGCTCGAAGGCCACCGTGCCCCGTCCATCACCCAGCATCACCGCGGGCTCGCCGTGCCAGCCCACTCGCCATGGGGGGCCGGCCCGCTCACGCTCGATGCGCGCCACGCCGCGGTGGCGCACGATCGCGACGCCGTCGTGCTCGATGCGCACGCGCGCGTCCGGCCGTGCGTCGTAAAGCTGCCGTGCCATCTCCTCCAGGCGCGCATCGCTGGGCATGGCGAGGTCGTGGGCGGCGAGGAAGGAGCGGACCGCGTTGGCGCGCCGCGTGGGCGATAACGTCGCATCGAGTGCCAATGCCGCTTCGGGCGCGAGAAGGAGGCCATCCTCGCCGGCGCGCTCGTCGAGCAGCGATTGCGCCGCCGAAGCGTGCCGCGCGAAGCGCGCGAGCGACCGACGCCACGCGGGAAAACGCGCATCGAGGAGCGGCGCCACCTCATGGCGCAGGAAGTTGCGATCCTGCTTGCTCGAGGCGTTCGACTCGTCCTCGATCCAGCGAAGCCCGCGTGCGTTCGCCATCGCATGGAGCTCCACGCGCGGCAGGGCGAGCAACGGCCGGTAGAGCGACACGCGCGAGTTGAGCGCGCGCAGCCGCGGCATGGCGGCGACGCCCTTGAGCCCCGTGCCGCGCAGCAATTGCAGCAGCACCGTTTCGGCCTGGTCGTCGAGATGATGCGCGAGTACCACGAAGCCTTCCGTGCGCGCCGCGTACACCGCATAGCGTGCACGGCGCGCCTCGGCTTCGAGACCGCGGCCCGATGCGTCGTCGAGCGCCACGCGAACGATGTCGAGCGCCACGCCGCGACGCGCGCATTCGCCCGCGCAAAACTGCGCCCACGCATCGGCATTGGGACTCAGGCCGTGATGGACATGGACCGCGGTGAGCGTGAAGGGTGCAGCCGCCGCTCGCTCGTGCAGGAGCGCCAGCAGCACCATCGAGTCGAGCCCGCCGGAGAGGCCGACGCAGACGCTGGCACCGGCAGGCAGGTCGTCGAAGGACGGCGCCTCGCTACTCGGCGAGCTCCTTGAACTTGCCATAGTTGACCCAGCGCTCCTGGCGGCGCTCGAGGAGGTCCTCGGCGGAGAGGTCCTGCAGGCTGCGCAGGCTGTCGTGGATCGCCTTCTTGAGGTTCTTCGCGGCCTCGGCGTGGTCGCGATGCGCGCCACCCAGGGGCTCGGCCACGACCTTGTCGATCACACCCAGGGCCTTCAGCCGCGGCGCGGTGATGCCGAGGCTTTCCGCGGCCTCCCCGGCGTTCTCGGCGCTCTTCCACAGGATCGCGGCGCAGCCTTCCGGCGAGATCACCGAGTAGGTCGAGTATTGCAGCATGAGCGTGGTGTCGCCCACGGCGATGCCGAGCGCGCCGCCGCTGCCGCCCTCGCCGATCACGCTCACCACCACCGGCACGCGCAGCCCCGCCATCTCGTAGAGGTTGCGGCCGATGGCTTCCGACTGTCCGCGTTCTTCCGCGCCGATGCCGGGATAGGCGCCGGGCGTGTCGATGAACGTGAGCAGCGGGATGCCGAACTTCTCCGCGAGCTTCATCAGCCGCAGCGCCTTGCGATAGCCCTCGGGGCGCGGCATGCCGAAGTTGCGATGGATCTTGTCGTTGGTGTCGCGGCCCTTCTGGTGGCCGATCACCATCACGCTCTGGCCGTTGAAGCGCGCGAGGCCGCCCACGATGGCGGGATCGTCGGCGAAGGCGCGGTCGCCGTGCATCTCCTCGAAATCGGTGCAGATGGCGTTCACGTAGTCGAGCGTGTACGGGCGCTGCGGATGGCGCGCCACCTTCGAGATCTGCCACGCGTTCAGCTTGGCGTAGATGTCGCGCGTGAGGTCGCGGCTCTTCTTGGACAGGCGGTCGATCTCCTGCGAGATGTCGACCGCGGAATCGTCCTGCACGAAGCGCAGCTCCTCGATCTTCTGCTCGAGCTCCGCGATGGGCTGCTCGAAATCCAAAAAGCTCGTCTTCAACGTTGCCAATAGATGCGGGGGGAACCTCGAATGATAACAGCGGCGCGATACAATGCCGCGCCATGGCAGACCGGCTCACCAGGATCACCACGCGCACCGGCGACGACGGCACCACCGGCCTCGGCGACGGCTCGCGCGTCGGCAAGGACGCGCCGCGCATCGCGGTGCTCGGGGATTTGGACGAGCTCAGCTCGGCGATCGGCTGCGTGGTCGCGGAGGGGCTGCCGCCCACTCTCGCGACGCTGCTCGCGACGATCCAGAACGATCTCTTCGACCTCGGCGGCGATATCTCGATCCCCGGCCGCGAGACGCTCGCCACGGCGCAGCTCGCCAATCTCGATGCCGCGATCGAGACGTTACGAGCGCCGCTGCCGACGCTGAAGGATTTCGTGCTGCCCGGCGGCTCGCGCGCCGCCGCGGCATGCCACCTGGCCCGCGCCATAAGCCGCCGTGCGGAGCGCTCGCTGGTGGCGCTCGCGCGTGTCGAGCCCGTCTCGCAGCTCGCGCAGCGCTACCTCAACCGGCTCTCCGACGTGCTCTTCCTTGTCGCGCGCACGCTCAACGCCGAGGCGGGGCACGCCGAGCCGATCTGGAACGCGCGCCGCTAACGCGCGCGCTCGATCCCCTCGCAGAGCTGCGCCACGCCATCGGCAAGGCGCAGCGTTGGCCGCTCGAGGAGGTCCGCATCCACGAACACGATGCGGCCCGCGCGCACGGCGCGCAGCGTCGAATGCGCGCGCCATTGCTCCCGCACCTCCTTCTCGCTGCCCGCTGATCCGGTCGCGACAATCACGTCCGGGTCGCGCCGGTAGACGAGCTCCCATCCGACCTGCGGCGCGAGCCCCGGCAGGTCCGCAAATGCATTGCGCGCGCCGCAAGCGGCGAGCGCTTCACCGATCCAGTGACCCGCACCGACGGTCGTGAGCGGCGCGTGCCAGATCTCCACCAACGCGTTGACGACAGGCCGCGCCGCATGGCGCCGGCGCAACGCGTCGATCCGCGAGCGAAATTGTGCGGCAGCGGTGGATACATCCGTGCCCGCGAGCCGCGCGATTGCCTCGAGCAACCGCGGCGGATCGTCGAGCTTGCGCGCGCGCGCCACGAAGACCGCGGTGCCCAGCCGCTCGAGCCGCGCCACGTCCTCGGGACGTGTCGTGTCGGTCCACGCGAGCACGAGGTCGGGGTGCAGCGCCGCGATGGATTCGAGCGACATGCCCGCAGCCGAGGCCACTTGCGGCAACGCGCGCGCCGCGGGCGGGTAATCGCTGTATGCACTCACGCCGACCACGCGCGGACCGGCTCCCGCGGAAAACGCGAGCTCGGTGAGGAAGGGCGAGAGCGAGACGATGCGCTGCGCGGGGTGTGCGAGTGTCACGCGGCGGCCGAGGTCGTCGGCGACGACGATCGGGGCGGCGCTCGCGGTGAAGGCGTGCGCCGCGAGTGCGAGTACCGCCGCCGGGGCCGCGAGGCGCATCGCGAGCCACGCCACGTTGCGGCTCAGGCGATGCTCAGCGCGTGCAGCGTGCGGCGTTTCTCGTAGAGCTCGCGGGAGAGCGCGCAATCCTCGAGGAAGCGCGGCAGCTCGTCCAGCGTGAGCGCCTGCGCCGCGTCGACGAGCGCCCGCGCGGGCTCCGGGTGCACGTCGGTGAGCACGAGGTTCGCGCCCGCGACGATGCCCTGCGCCGCCACGTGGAAGATATCCGGGATGCCGTCGGGCGATTCGGCGCGGATGCCGACCGAATGCGAAGGATCGATGCACACGGGCATGCGCGTGAGCCGCTTCACGACCGGCACGTGGGCGAAGTCCACGAGGTTGCGATGCGGGTCGCCGAAGTGCGTCTTCATGCCGCGCAGGCAGAAGGCGATGTCGCGGTTGCCGGAGCTCGCCACATATTCGGCCGCCAGCAGCGACTCGTGCAGCGTGATGCCGAAGCCGCGCTTGAGCAGGATCGGGAAATCGCGCTGGCTGCCGACGGTCTTCAGCAGCTCGAAGTTCTGCGTGTTGCGGGTGCCGATCTGCAGCATGACGCCGGTGGGGTCCCCGGTCTGGCGGAGCGCCGTGCGGATCTCGTCGAGGTGCTCGTCACGCGTGACTTCCATGGCGATCACGCGGATGCCGTACTTGCCCGCGAGCTCGAACACATACGGCAGGCATTTGGCACCGTAGCCCTGGAACGAGTAAGGGCTCGTGCGCGGCTTGTACGCACCCATGCGCGCGCACACCTGCCCGGCGGCCTGCAGCGCGCGGAAGGTCTGCTCCACGAACTCGCGCGTATCCACCGCGTTCATGCCCGCCACCACGTGGAAGCAATCCTGGTGGAAGGGGACGCCGCGATAGGTGAAGCGGATGGAGTCCTCGTTGCCGGGACGCCGGCCGAGGATGCGGAACTCGTCGCTCTTCATCGCTATTCGGCC
>DATMJE010000074.1:0-33448 GCA_035553995.1 Usitatibacter sp.
GGGGATGATGTTGTGGCGCACGCCGCCGTGGAAAACCCCCACGGTGACGATCGACGGCTCGTGGGCGATGTTCATCTGCCGCGAGACGATGGTCTGCAGCCCGAGCACGATCTGCGAGCTCACGACGATGGGATCCACGCCGCGCCACGGCATGGCCGCGTGCGTCTGCGTGCCGCGCACGAAGACGCGGAAGTCGTCCGCCGACGCCATCATCGCGCCGGAGCGATAGCCGATGGTGCCGGTGGGGTGGATGGAGGTCACGTGCAGGCCGAAGATGGCGCCCACGTCGGGATCCTGCAGGCACCCCTGCTCGATCATCATCCGCGCGCCGCCTTCCTCGCCGATGGGCGGCGTCTCCTCGGCGGGCTGGAAGATGAACTTGACCGTGCCGGGAATGCGCGCGCGCAGGCCCGCGAGCACTTCGGCCACGCCCATCAGGATCGAGGTGTGCGCATCGTGGCCGCACGCGTGCATGACACCGCACTCCTGGCCGTTCCATTGCGTTCGCACCTCGCTCGCGAACGGCACGTCGACCTCTTCGGCGACCGGCAGCGCATCCATGTCCGCACGCAGGGCCACGACCGGCCCCGGCAAGCCGCCCTTCAGCACGCCGACCACGCCGGTGTGCGCGACCTTCTCGCGTACCTCGTCGAATCCCAGCTCGCGCAGGTGCCGCGCGACGAGGGCCGCAGTGCGCACCTCGCGGTTGCCGAGCTCGGGGTTCTCGTGGATATCGCGGCGCCACGCGATCACGCGCGGCTCGATGGCATCGGCCTTGTCCGCGATGACGGCATCGAAGGCGAACGGGCTGTCGGGAGCGTTCATGGGAGGAAGGGAGTACGGAAATCGGGACACCATATTAGGCCGGAATCTATAATCCCGTCTCCATGGACCACCTCGATCCGAAGCAGGCCTTCCAGTTCCTGCGCGACAATCCCGACGCGCTCTTCGTCGACTGCCGCAGCGAGATGGAGTACATGTTCGTCGGCCACCCGCTGGGCGCGGTGATGATCCCGTACTACGACGGCGCGGACTGGGAGCTCAACCCGCACTTCGTCGGGCACGTGAAGAAGCTCGCGGGGGCCAACTTCCAGAAGCGCCCGATCGTGCTCATCTGCCGCAGCGGCAACCGCACGCTCGAGGCGGGCGAAGCGCTGGAGCGCGCGGGCTTCCACCACGTGGTGAACGTGCTCCACGGCTTCGAGGGCGAATTGGACGATAACCACCATCGCAACACCCGCAATGGCTGGCGCGTGGAAGGCCTGCCGTGGGAGCAGTACTAGCCTGCGACTGCTGCGGCTAGGCGCCCTGGAGGCTCGCGGCGAGCGACGCGAACGCGCCGCCCCAGTCGCCATCCGCAAGCTGGCGATGCACGCGGAAGCCGGGGAACCACGGTGAATCGCCCGCGAGCGACCAGCGCCATTCCGGCGGGAACGGGACCATGACATCCGCGACCGCGCCACAGGCGACCGCGAGGTGCATGTTGGTGTTGCTCACGCCGATGTAGCGATCGAGGAGCGCCATGAGCGCCAGCGCGTCCTCGGGATCCTCGTTGAACGCGGCGAGGTCGTGCACCGGCCGGCCGAGCGCCGAGCTCGCGGCCGCGAGCTCGCCCTCGCGCATGCCGCGCTGCAGCGCGAACACGGTGCCGTCCAGCGGCTGCAGCAATGCCGCCAGCCGTTCCGCAGGCACTGTCTTGTAGAGGCCATGCGCGACCACATCCGCGGGCGTGCCGGCGCGCCACGTGAGGCCGATCCACGGGCGCGGCCCGAGTCGCTCCAGCATGTCGCGCAGGCGTTCGAGGCGCGGCCCCTCGGGTGCCACGCGCAGCGTCGGGCGCACGCGGAAATCGCCGATCGAGGGCAGGTCTCCCAGCAGGACGGGTATGACGCCGGCCTCGAAGTCGAAGGCGTCTTCGAGGCGCTCGACCAGGCCCGTGCGGGCGATGAGCGGATGCAGCCGGGGCTCGCCGGCGAAGGTGAGCTTCGCCCCGCCTTCGCGCAACGGTGCCGCGAAGCGCAGGAAGAACAGGATGTCGCCCAGGCCCTGCTCGGCCACCAACGCGACGCTGCGTCCGTACAGCATCCGGAGCGTGGGCACGCGATAGTCGCTGCCCGTGGCCTGCGCGCGTTGCTCGAAGAGCGCACGCGGCTCGCGATGCGCATACAGCTCCCACGCGTGGTCCCAGCGGCTGCGCAGCAGCTCCACCTGGGCGAGGTACATCGGCAGCGCCTCATCGCCGGGTGCCTGCAGCAGCGCCCGCTCGAAGAGCCGCGCGGCCCGGTTGAACTCGCCGCGCGCGACACTCCATTGCCCATAGGTGCGCAGCGTGGAGAGGTTCTTCGGGTCGCGTGCCAGGGCGCGCTCGAAGACGCGCGCCGCCTCGTCGGCGCGCCTCGCGTCCGCGAGCGCCTTGCCCAGGTCGACGAGCCATTCGGGGCGCGCATCGGCAGCGGCCGCCGCTTCCAGGTGCGGCAGCGCATCGGCGGCGCGTCCCGTGCGGTGCAGTGCCCAGCCGAGCGCGTGGCGCACTTCCGCCGAGCCGGGCTGCGTATTGAGCGCGCGCTCCAGCGCCTGCTCCGCCTCGCGCGTGCGTCCGCTCTCGGCGAGTGCCAGCCCCAGGTTGACCAGCGCATCCACGTTGCGCGCATCGCTGTCCACGACCGCGCGGAAGTGCGCGATCGCCTGTGCCCATTCGCGCCGGCGGAAGCGATGCACGCCCGCGGCGAAACGCGCGGCGGGAAACGCCGCGCGCAGCACGCCGGCGCGCTCGAAGTGGGCGAGGGCGGCCGCATCGTCGCCCGCGCGCTCGCACGCGACGCCGAGCTCGTACGCGAGCGCATAGTCCAGCGGTGCTGCCCGCGCGCCGGCCTCGAACGCGGCACGCGACTCGGGCTCGCGGCCCAGGGCTCGAAGTGCCAGGCCGCGCGCGAGCGCCACGCGCGGCTGCGGCGGCAACGTGGCCTCGATGTGCTCGATCACCGCCAGCGCCTCGGCCGCGCGGCCCGATTGCAGCAGCGCGAAGGCGTCGGCGAGCGTGCGGTCCGCCATCGTCACAGCTCCGGTGCCGGCCGCAGCGGCTCGAGCGCCTTGCGCCGGGCCGAGCGCATGTAGAGCGCCCAGCATGCGACGCCGCACGCGAGCATCGCGGCCATGCCCGCGGCGAGGAGGCGCGGATCGTGGAAGAGCAGCGGTGCGATGACACCCGCCGTGAGCGTGTTGACCATGCCGGAGATGAAGCCCTGCAGCGACGCCGCCATGCCGCGGCGCGTGGGGAAGAGGTCGAGCGTGATCAGCGTGATCGAGGGCATCGCCATCGCGAAGCCCACGCCGTAGATCATGATCGGCAGCACCGCCCATGGGATGGAGGGCGCGACGCTGAAGGCGTAGACGGCATTGACGAGCGCGGCAACCACCATGAAGCCGTAGGCGCGCTTCACCGTCACCGGCGGCTTGAGCCTCCCGGCCGCGCGGCCCGAAAGCTGCGCGCCGATCATGATCCCGCCGATCGACGGGATGAAGAGCCACGCGAACTGCTGCGGGCCCAATCCCAGGTGCTCGCCGAGGAACACCGGCGCCGAGACGATGTACAGGAAGAACGCGTTGAAGTTGAAGCCGGCGGCGAGCGACAGCAGCACGAAGCGCAGGTGGATGCCGACTTCCTGGTAGCCCTTCAGCAACGCGACCGGGTGGAAGGAGTGGCGGCCATGCTCGGGCAGCGTCTCCGGCAGGAAACGCCAGCTCACCGCGACCAGCGTGATTCCCACGAGTGCCAGGAACCAGAAGACCCAGCGCCATCCGAGTCCCACGAAGAGCCAGCCGCCGATGATCGGTGCCACCGCCGGTGCAAGCCCGAAGAAGAGCGTCACCAGCGACATGAGCCGCTGCGAATCCTCGGGGTTGAAGAGGTCGCGGATCATGGCGCGCCCCACGACCATGCCGGCGCCGACGGAAAGGCCCTGGACGATGCGCCACAGGATGAGGCCCTGGACCGAGCCCGCCACCGCCGCCATGGCCGAGGCGAAGGTATAGAACACCAGCGCCACGAGGATCACCGGCCGGCGCCCGAAGCTGTCCGAGAGCGCGCCGTGGAAGAGGAACATCAGCCCGAAGGCGAAGAGATACCCGGAGAGCGTCTGCTGGATCTCGAGGGGAGAAGCGTTGAGCGACGCCTGGATGCCCGCGAACGCCGGCAGGTAGGCGTCGATCGAGAAGGGGCCGAGGGTCGCCAGCGCCGCGAGCAGCGCGGCGAAGCTCCAGCGGAACCGCCGGGATGCGTGGTGTACTGCCGCCATTGGGGGGATGGTCGCTTCAGTCCGCCTTGATGTTCGCGTCGCGGATGACCTTCGACCAGTAGGCGAGGTCGCTGCGCACGGTGGCATCGAGCTGCGCGGGCGGCATGAAGCGGATGCTCATGCCGCTCGCTCGCGCGCGTTCGATCACGGCGCCGGTGCGCAGCGATTCCTGCACCGCACGGGTCAACCGGTCGATGACCTCGGCCGGCGTGCTCGCGGGTGCGAAGAGCGCGATCCAGGCCTCGAGCTGGAAGTTGGGATAGCCCGCTTCGGCGGTCGTCGGCACGTCCGGCAGCAGCGGATGGCGCTCCTTCGCGGCGACGGCCAGCGCCCGCACGCGTCCCGACTGCACGAAGCCCAGCAACGATGCGGGTGTCGCGACCGTGACCTGCACGACGCCCGCGACCACGTCCTGCATCATCGGTCCCGCGCCCTTGTAAGGCACGTGCACGATGTCGATGCCGGCCTGCTGCTTGAAGAGCTCCATGCCCACGTGGGGGACGGAACCGCTCCCCGGCGAGGCGTAGTTGAGCTTGCCCGGCGAAGCGCGTGCGAGGTCCACCAGCTCCTGCAGCGTGCGCGCCGGCACGGACGGGTGCACCGCCACCACGTGCGGCGAGACCGCCACCATCGCGACCGATGCGAAGTCGCGCAGCGGGTCCCAGGCGAGGTCGCGGAACATCGCCGGATTGCCGACGTGGAACATGGAGTAGCCCACCAGCAGCGTGTAGCCGTCGGGCTTGCTGCGCGCCACGAAGGTCGCGCCGATGTTGCCGCTGGCGCCGGCCTTGTTGTCGACGACGATCGGCTGGCCGAGCTGCGCGCCCAGCTCGGGCGCCAGCATGCGTGCGACGGTGTCGAGGATGCCGCCGGGTGCGACGGGCACTACCAGCGTCACCGGCCGCGCCGGAAATGCCGCGGGCTGCGCCATCGCCGGCGTGGTGACCAGCGAGGCGGCGACGGCGACGAGGGCAAGGAAGGACTTCCGCATGCACGGGCTCCGGCAGTGGTAGCCCGCCATGATGACGGCAAACGCCATCGGCGCGAAGCGCCGCTGCGCTGTCCTACCCCGGGAGCGGCACGTCCTCGCCCGGCGCGGGCTCCATCGCCGGCTCGGCCTCCCGGCTCGCGAGCGGCACGCCGAAGATGCGCTTGTGCGCGGCATCGAGGATGCGCTCGACCAGGACGGGGAACGACATCCCGGACGTGCGTGCGGCCAGTGCGTAGGGGGCGTTCACGCCGAGGGAAGCCATCGGATCCACCGCGAGGACCACCACGCGCCCGGCGCGATCGACCCGCAGGAGGACGAACGCGTAATCGCGGCAGCGGCACACGCGAAACGCCGCGAGGGCGGCCTCGCGCAGGTGGCGTCCCAGCTCGGGACCTACGCGCGCCGGGCACAGCCTCGCAGGCTCGTCCTGGGCACGGCTCGCCAGATCCTCCGCGGTGATGATGCGTGCCGTGCGAATGCCGAAGTCGTGCTCCACGAAAGGCAGGACGTCGGGATGCGCGTTGCCCAGCAGGCCGACACAGATTTCGCGGCCGTCGACGTATTCCTCGACCAGGACCTCCTGGCGATAACGCGCCGCCAGTGCCTGCACCGTGGGTGCGAGCTGCGCGCGCTCGCCGACGAGGTGGACGCCGAATCCGTTCGAGCCCTCCAGCGGCTTCGCGACCAGCGGGTATGCGAGGGGGCCTGTGTCTTCGTGCCCCGTGCGCATCACGCGGTAAGCGGGCGTGGCGACACCCACGTCGCGCAGCAGGCGCTTCACGAGCACCTTGTCGAGCGCCAGCGCATGTCCGAGCGGGCCTGCGCCCGTGTAGGGGACACCGGCCATCTCGAGCATCGCGGGCACGTGCGCCTGGCGGGACTCGCCCTGGATGCCCTGCGCCATGTTGAACACGACGCCGCCGGGCTGTCCATCCTCTCGCGCCGGAACGAAACCGGCGAGCGACTGCAGAAAGGCGCTGTCGGCCTCGCACAGCAACGCATCGTGGCCGCGCTCGCGCAGGGCACCGACCACGTTCTCCGCAGCGGGCCGGGAGTGATGGTCGGGTGCAGCGGTCCCGCATCGGCTGATGACGTGCGAGCGTTCGTGGTTCCAGGCGACGGCGACCTTCACACGTTCCTCCGCGTCGCGGCCCTGGCGTGCTGCGAGGGCGTGCGGCGCGCGAGGAAGCCCAGGCGTCCGAAGAGCCGGATGGAGAAATGCCGGCTGATGAGCACGATCAGGCCCGTTTGCACGAGCAGCAGCTCCGGGTAACTGAAGAGGAGGTCGATCACGGTGGCCGTATTGGCGAGCGCGAGCGTCGCACATGCGGCGAGCACCGTCATGAGGGTGCGCCAGATCGCTTCGAGCAGGCCTTCCTGGTTGAGCACCCTGGAGAACCCCTCGCACGCGAGGCATAGCGCGATCACCGGGAAGAAGGCGATGGCGCGCGTCCACGCCTCATCCGGAATCACGCCCGTGGCGAGCAACGCGAAGACCAGTCCGGTGGCGAGGCTCAGCACCACGGCGAGGCGCGCATCGGCGCGCACCGGCCGGAGCGGCGAGCGCAGCGCCGAGACGAGCACCAGGACGGCGGCGAGAAAGGCGAGGCCCTGCGGTATGCCCACGACCTGCAGGGCGACCGCGATCATGATCGGCTCGAGCACGCCCAGCACCTCGATGCCGAGGGTGAGCCGGAACAGCACCGCCACGAACGCGCCGACAGGCACCACCAGCAGGGTTTCCGCGGCGGTGCGCAGGTCCGGGGGCAACCCTTGAAGCGACAGCGCGCTGGCCACATGGGCCGGAAGCGCGAGCCCTCGCGCGAGCAGGATGCCGAGCGGCAGCGCGAACAGCGCCACCAGCAGCCAGTCCTGCTTCACGCGGTTGCGTGGGGCCCGCCCTTCCATGCCGGAGACGCCGCTGCTCACGCCGTGACCCTCACCGCGCCATCGCGGCGCGGGTCCGCGGCGGCGCTCACGCGGCCGTTCTCGTTGAACTGGAGGGCCTGCACCGCGCCCATGGAATAGTCGAAGTCGGGCTTCACCATCGGCTCGCGCCCGCGCGCATGCAGGCGGGCGAGCAGCGCATCGGATGCGGCGGAGCGCTCGATCCACACTTCCCGGCCCATGAGGCCGTGCACGCGCGGCGCAGCGACCGCCTCCGCGATGCCACGGCCGAGGGCGAGTGCGGCGCCCACGACCTGCAGCGTGGCAGACACGATGCGCCGGCTTCCCGCTGCACCCAGCGCCATCAGCGGCTTCGCATCCGCGGCATCGGCGCGCAGCACCAGCAGCGGCGCGATGTTCGAACGCGGCCGGCAATGCGGACGCAGCAGGTACGGATGCCGCGTGCGCGGGCACATGGCGAGGTAGTTGTTGTAGACGAAGCCGAGGTCCGGATGCGCCACGCGCGCGCCGAAGACCGAGTGGATGGATTGCGTGAGCAGCACCACGTTGCCCGCCGCGTCGCACACGGAAACATGCGTGGTGTCGCCGGGCTCCTCGGGACGCTCGACGCCCCAGGCGGCCGGATTATGGAGGTTGCGCGCGATGTCGCGGGCGTAAGGTGCGCCCAGCACCTGCTGGCGCACGTGCTGGTCGAGGTCGGTCGCTCCCAGGGCGCGGCGCTCGCGCTCGTGGAACACGGCGGAGGTCGTGAGCGCCACCGCCTCGCGCCACTGGTCCGAGCACACCTCGAGGCCCCCGGCGCGCAGCTCGTTCATGACGTTGAATGCGAGCAGCAGGTCGAGGCCGCTCGAGGGCGGCGGCGCGCTGAGGAGCAGGTGGTCGCCGTGCACCGTGGACAGCGGCTCCATCTCCTCGGGCGGCGCGCAACGCGCGAGATCGCCTTCGTTGAGGAGCCCGCCGTTGCGGCGCATGTCGTGCGCGATCTGGCGCGCGATGGCGCCGTCGTAGAAATCGGTGGCGCCGAGGCTCGCGAGCCGCTCGAGCGTCGCGGCGAGCTGCGGCTGGCGGCGGCGCTCGCCTGGACGGGGCGCCCTGCCGTTGTGCAGGAAGAGGTGGCCGCCGAGCGTGGCGCGCAGCGACTCCTCTACCCAGCGCGTCTGCCGGTGCTGCAGCGGCGTCACTTCATAGCCTTCGTGCGCGATGCGGATGGCCGGGGCCATCACGCGCTCGCGCGACAAGGCGCCATAGCGGCGCTGCGCCCAGTCGAGCGTGGCGGGGGTGGACGGAACCGTGCAGGAACGGTACCCGCGCTGCTGGTCCGAGGCCGTGATCGTGGCGATGGAGGCTGCGGCCGGCGCGCGCGAGGAGCCGTCGATGGCGACGGTGCGGCCATTGGCGAAGCGCACCAGCATGACCGTGTGCCCGCCGAGGCCCGAAGCGCTCGGCTCGCATACGCCGAGCGCCCACGCCGCCGCGACTGCAGCGTCCATCGCGTTGCCGCCTTCGCGCAGGACTTCGATGCCGGCTTCGGTAGCCGCGGGAAAACCCGCCGCCACCGCGGCTGGGGCGGACTGCCCGGGAGGAGAGGCAGTCGCGTCCTGGACGCGGTGGTCGGCGGTCGACAGCGGGAGCGCCATGTCCATCACACTTCAGCCCGCGCCGACGTGCGCTTGGCACTACTACCGGCTGCGCGGGGGGTCGCAGACCGGGTCGGGAACATATGCGCACGCAAGGCGTGGCGTTGAAACATGGGGCTCCTGTGGGCAGTCGGGGTTTGGGGGCAATGCGCCGGCTGCTGGAACCGAATGTACGCCAGTCGAGTCGGTTTTTGGGACGTTTGTCCCAAATTATATTTTTCGAGCGCTACGGAATATGCGACATAGTTTCGACTGATGAAACGCTGTACAAGGCGCAAGGCACAAGACCGGTTGCGGACGGGGCGAAGGCTACTGTTCCGGCCGGTAGCGCAGCGCCTCCGCGACATGCGCGGCACTCACGCGCGCGCAGCCTTCCAGGTCCGCGATCGTGCGCGCCACCTTCAGCACGCGATGGTGCGAACGCGCGGACAGCGCCATGCGCGCGCTCGCCTCGCGCAGGAAATCGCTCGCCTTCGCATCGGCGCGCGCATGCTGCTCGGCGTGGCTGCCGGTGAGTCGCGCGTTGGCCACGCCCTGGCGCTCGAGCTGGCGGCAGCGCGCGCGTCCCACGCGCTCGCGCACGATGCGTGAGGCTTCACCGGGTGCCTCGGCAAGCTCGCTCGCAGGCAGCGGCGGCACCGGTACGTGCAGGTCGATGCGGTCGAGGAGCGGCCCGGAGATGCGCGAACGATAACGCGCCACGCTCTCCGGCCCGCATCTGCACCGGCCCGAGTAGTGGCCGAGGTAGCCGCAGGGACAGGGGTTCATGGCGGCGACGAGCTGGAAGGCCGCGGGGAAATCCGCCTGCCGCGCGGCACGCGAGATGGTGATGCGGCCCGATTCGAGCGGCTCGCGCAGCACTTCGAGCACGTGGCGATTGAACTCCGGCAGCTCGTCGAGGAAGAGGATGCCGTGGTGCGCGAGCGAGACTTCGCCGGGGCGCGGCGGGGAGCTGCCGCCCACCAGCGCCGCAGCCGACGCCGTGTGGTGCGGCGAGCGGAAGGTGCGGACGCCGAAATGCGCCGGATCGAAGGCGCCGCCGGCAAGGCTGCGCACCGCCGCGGCTTCGAGCGCTTCGGTTTCGGTCATCGACGGCAGGATGCCCGGCAGGCGCATGGCGAGCATGGTCTTGCCGGTGCCGGGCGGCCCGCAGAGCAGCAGCGAGTGGCCGCCCGCCGCGGCCACTTCCAGCGCGCGACGCGCGACGAGCTGCCCGCGGACCTCGGCCAGGTCCGGATAGGACGGTTGCGCGACGGCCGCGGCGCCGGAAAAGGGCGCCAGCAACGCCTCGCCCGACAGATGCGCACAGACCTCGAGCAGGCTGCGTGCGGGCAGCACCACCGCGCCGCGCGCGAGCGCGGCCTCCGGCGCCACGCCATGCGGCAGCACGAAGGCGCGTCCCTCGCGCTGCGCGCCGAATGTCATCGCCAGCGCGCCGCGGATGGGACGCAGCTCGCCGGACAGGGCCAGCTCGCCCGCGAACTCGAGGCCCGCCAGCGCCTTCATCGGCACCTGCCCGCTCGCAGCGAGGATGCCGATGGCGATGGGAAGATCGAAGCGGCCGCTTTCCTTGGGGAGGTCCGCCGGGGCGAGGCTCACGGTGACGCGGCCGGCGGGAAGCGAAAAGCCGGCGGTGCTCATGGCGGCGCGCACGCGGTCGCGCGCCTCCTTCACCTCGGTTTCGGGCAGGCCGACGATGTGCGTGCCCGGCAGCCCACCGCCCACGTGCGCCTCCACGCGCACGAGCGGCGCATCGAGGCCCGCGAGCCCGCGGCTGAAGACGACGGCGACGGTCATCCCGCTTCAACCCGCCGCCGCGCTTTCGGTTGACGCCGCGCGAACGCGGCGCGGCCGTTTCAGCCCCGGTCGGGTACGTCGCGCGCGGCGAGCTTCGCTTCGAGCTCGGCCACGCGCGCCTCGAGCGCGGCGAGCTTCTCGCGCGCCCGTGCGAGCACTTCCACCTGCACGTCGTATTCCTCGCGGCTCACCAGGTCGAGGCGCGAGAAAGCGCTCGACAGCACGCCGCGCACGTTCTTCTGGAAGTCTTTCGCCGGATTGCTCGCGGCCATTTCGGCCAGCCTCGCGCTCAGCTCGCCCAGCAGTTTTTCATTCATCTCGATGTCCCGTTTTCGATGTCCCGTTTGCGTCTTTTCCGTATCGGACGGCGATCCGCACCGCGATGGTGCCGCGCCCCGCTGCACCGTGCACAAGACAGGTGCGACGCCGTGCGCCGCCG
Source organism: Usitatibacter sp. (assembly GCA_035553995.1). GTDB lineage: Bacteria > Pseudomonadota > Gammaproteobacteria > Burkholderiales > Usitatibacteraceae > Usitatibacter. The sequence goes on from DATMJE010000074.1 coordinate 11,068, forward strand.
TCGTGCATGCGTTGCGAATCAGGCCCTTAAGGGCCACTGGCTGATGGCATGTTTGCTGCTGTCAACCGGGCGGAGCACGTTCGTCAAACAACAGCCAAAGGATATCGAAGATGAAAAAGCTGCCCCTGGCAGTCATCGTGGCGGGCGCCTTCTGCGCGCCATTTGCAGGCGCGGTTCGCGCCGAGGATACGCCTCCGCCCGCGGACGCGGCTGCGGCTGCGCCCACGCCCGAGCACTCGTTCACCGGCAAGGTGGGCCTCTGGACCGAGTACGAGTACCGCGGCATCGCCCAGTCGTCGCAGAACCCCGCGCTGCAGCTCAACCTCGACTACGCGCACAGCAGCGGCTTCTACCTCGGCACGTTCCTGTCGAACATCAAGTGGCTCAAGGACACCGCCACCGCGAACGGCTTCGATACCAACGCGCGCGTCGAGTGGGATATCTACGGCGGCTACAAATTCGAGGTGGTCAAGGACTGGACCCTCGACGTGGGCTACCTGCGCTACGAGTACCCGAGCTCGGGCGCGTTCCATCCGAAGCCCAACACCGACGAGGTGTATGCGGGTGTGTCTTGGGGCCCGGCCACGCTCAAGTACTCGTACTCCTTCAACGACACCTTCGCGGTGCCCAACAGCAAGGGCTCCGACTATCTCGAGCTCACGGTGAACTACCCCGTGATCGACAAGGTGACCCTCAACGGGCTGCTCGGCCACCAGCGCTACAAGGGCACGCAGGACAGCGGCTTCAACAACAGCGACCTCTCGTACACGGTGTGGAAGCTCGGCGCCACGTACGACTTCGGCGGCGGCTGGAACGCGGGCGGCTACTACAAGGGGACCGACGCCGAAAGCGCGCTCTACACGGTCAACGGCAAGGACTGGAGCCGCGACCGGCTCGTGGCCTTCGTGACCTATTCGTTCTGACAAGCAGCTACAAGGCCGGCCCACCAGCCACAGGAGAGGAACCATGAAACTCGTTACGGCCATCATCAAGCCGTTCAAGCTCGACGAGGTGCGCGAGGCGCTCTCGGCGATCGGGGTGCAGGGGATAACCGTCACGGAAGTGAAGGGCTTCGGGCGCCAGAAGGGCCACACCGAGCTCTATCGCGGCGCCGAGTACGTCGTCGACTTCCTGCCGAAAGTGAAGATCGAGGCGGCGGTCGCCGACACGCTGCTCGAGCAGGTCATCGAGGCGGTCGAGAAGAGCGCCAACACCGGGAAGATCGGCGACGGGAAGATCTTCGTCTTCGACCTCGAGCAGGTCGTCCGCATCCGCACCGGCGAAACCGGCGCCGACGCGCTTTGAACAAGGGACAACTCCAATGAAACGCCTACTGACTCTCCTGGCCCTCACGACCGCGTTCGCGTTCGGAGGTGCGGCGCTCGCACAGGCGCCTGCCACACCCGCGGCCACGCCGCCTGCCGCCGAGGCGAAGGCGGCTGATGCCAAACCCGCCGACGCCAAGGCTGCCGATGCCAAGGCCGCCGACGCGAAACCGGCCGACGCGGCTGCACCTGCCACGGCGCCCGCCGCGGCGGCCACTCCGGCGCCCACGCCCAACAAGGGCGACGTCGCGTGGATGCTCACCTCCACCGCGCTCGTGTTGCTGATGAGCGTGCCCGCACTGGCGCTGTTTTACGGCGGCATGGTGCGCTCGAAGAACATGCTGTCCATGCTCATGCAGGTGTTCGTGGTGTTCTCGCTGATCACCGTGCTGTGGTGCGTTTACGGCTACAGCCTCACGTTCACCGAGGGCAACGCTTACTTCGGCGGCCTGGACCGGCTGTTCCTCAAGGGCACGTTCGATCCGGTGAAGGGCGAGTACTCGATGGCGGCCACGTTCTCGAAGGGCACGCCGCTCTACGAGCTGGTGTACGTCGCCTTCCAGGCGACCTTCGCGGCGATCACCTGCTGCCTCATCCTCGGCGCGTTCGCCGAGCGCGCCAAGTTCTCCGCGGTGCTCCTGTTCATCGTGCTGTGGTTCACGTTCTCGTACATCCCGGTCGCGCACATGGTGTGGTTCTGGCCCGGCCCGGATGCCTACACGGCGGCGAACGTGGTGGATGCGCAGAACGCCAAGGGGGGCCTGCTGTGGCAGTGGGGCGCGCTCGACTTCGCGGGCGGCACGGTGGTGCACATCAACGCCGGTGTCGCGGGCCTCGTCGGCGCGTACATCGTCGGGCGGCGCATCGGCTGGGGACGTGAAGCGCTCACGCCGCACAACGTGCCGATGACCATGATCGGCGCCTCGCTCCTGTGGTTCGGCTGGTTCGGGTTCAACGCCGGCTCCGCGCTCGAGGCCAACGGCTCGGCAGCGCTCGCGTTCATGAACACGTACCTCGCGACCGCCTGCGCGGTGCTCTCGTGGATCTTCGCCGAGTGGATGCTGAAGGGCAAACCCTCGATGCTGGGTGCCGCCTCCGGCGCGGTGGCGGGCCTCGTGGCGATCACCCCCGCGGCGGGCAACGTGGGCATCTTCGGCGCCTTCGTGATCGGCATCGCGGCAGGGATCGTGTGCCTGTGGGGCGTCAATGGCCTCAAGCGCATGCTGAAGGTGGACGATTCGCTCGACGTCTTCGGCGTGCACGCGATCGGCGGCATCCTGGGCGCGCTCCTCACCGGCGTCTTCAACGCGCCGGACCTCGGCGGCCCCGGCTTCTACAACAACTGGTTCGAGATGAAGCCCGGCTACGAGAGCATCGCCGCGCAGCTCCTGATCCAGGCGAAGGCGGTGGGCGTCACGATCCTGTGGTCGGGCCTGGTGGCCTTCGTCGCCTACAAGATTGTCGACATGCTGATCGGGATGCGCGTTGCCGAGGAGTCCGAACGCGAGGGCCTCGACATCTCCGAGCACGGGGAGAGCGCCTACAACTGACCTTTTCTTCGAGAGGCCGGATCCACGGGCGGGCAACCGCCCGTTTTTTTTTGGGCGCTCGCGCTTGCGGGTTGCACAATTTCTGCACGAACTATTTACCGGTCGCTGTTTCAAAAAAGCCGCTCCCGGCGTTCCTGCCCCGCAGGCACGTATAATTTTCAGCTGTTTAGCCTGAAAGTCCTCCGTTGCATAAACGTATCGGTGAAATCCTCGTCGAGCGCGGCAAGCTCGAGCTGCCGAACCTCGAGCGCGCGCTGAAGCTCCAGGAAGGCGAATCGCGGGAGAAGATCGGGGTCATCCTGCTGCGGCTCGGCATGGTCTCGGGCCGCGACCTCGCGGATGCGCTCGCCGACCAGCTCGACCTGCCGGTCGCGCAGGCGAGCGACTTCCCCGAGCTGCCGCTCATGGAGGAGCGCCTGTCGTCCAAATTCCTGCGCGATGCGCAGGCGGTGCCCCTGCGCGAGGACGATGACGAGGTCGCGGTCGCGGTGGCGGACCCCACGGATTCGTACGTGATCTCCGCAGTGCAGATGGCGTCGGGCAAGCGGGTGCGGGCGTACATCGCGGCGCCCAACGAGATCGATGCCGCGCTGGAACGCCTCTACGGCGGGGGCAAGTCGTCGATGGGCCAGATCGTCGACAACATCACCACCCGGGACGAGGAGCAGGACCTGGGCGATGTCGAGCACCTGAAGGACCTCGCCTCCGAGGCGCCGGTCATCCGGCTCGTGAACCTGGTCCTCACCAAGGCGCTGGAGCAGCGTGCCTCGGACATCCACATCGAGCCCTACGAGAACCGGCTGGTCGTGCGCTACCGCATCGACGGCGTGCTCCACGAGGTGGAATCGCCGCCGCGCCGGCTGTCGGCCGCGGTGATCTCGCGCGTGAAGATCATGGCCGCGCTCGACATCGCCGAGCGGCGCCTGCCGCAGGATGGCCGCATCAAGCTGCGCATCCAGGGCAAGGAGATCGATCTGCGCGTCTCCACCGTGCCGACGATGCACGGCGAGAGCGTGGTGATGCGGATCCTCGACAAGGGCGGCGTGCCCCTCAACTTCGAGGCGCTCGGCTTCGAGGGCCAGAACATGCGCCGCTTCATCCACTCGCTGGACCAGGTGCACGGCATCCTGCTCGTGACCGGCCCGACGGGTAGCGGCAAGACCACCACCCTCTATACGGCGCTCGACCGCTTGAACAAGCCCGACGTGAAGATCATCACCGTCGAGGACCCGGTCGAGTACCAGATGGCGGGCATCAACCAGATCCAGGTGAAGCCGCAGATCGACCTCACGTTCGCGAACGCGCTGCGCTCGATCGTGCGGCAGGACCCGGACATCATCATGGTGGGCGAGATCCGCGACGTGGAAACCGTGCGCATCGCGATGCAGTCGGCGCTCACGGGCCACATGGTGCTCTCCACGGTGCACACCAACGACGCGCCTTCCACCATCAGCCGCCTTCTCGACATGGGCGCGGAGGATTACCTCCTCACCTCCACCCTCAACGGGGTGCTCGCGCAGCGCCTCGTGCGCACGCTCTGCCCCAAGTGCCGCGAGCCGCACCCGGCGCTGCCGGAAGTGGTCGAGCAGATGAACCTGCGCAAGTACGTGCCCGACGGCGAGATCGTGCTCTACAAGCCGGTGGGCTGCTCCGAATGCGCGGGCACCGGCTACTGGGGCCGCATCTGCATCATCGAGATGATGACGATGACCGACAACATCCGCTCGCTGATCATGCGCCACTCCACCTCCGGCGACATTCGTGCCGAGGCGATCCGCGAGGGCATGGAGACCATGTTCGAGAACGGCGTGCGCAAGTCGCTCGCCGGCATCACCACGATCGAGGAAGTCCTGCGCGTGACCCGCGAGGACTGACCGCGTCATGGCGTTCTACCAGTACAAGGCGGTGACCCCCGGCGGGGAAGTCCAGGAGGGCGTGCTGGAGGCCTCGAGCACGCCGGCGGCGATCGCGCGCCTGCAGGAGATGGGCCTCATCCCGATCCGCGCGCAGGAAGCCGCGGCGGCCAAGGGCGCCGCTCCCGCCGCGCGCGCAGCCGCGTTCAGCTTCGGCCGCCGCAAGGTGAACGAGGAGGACATCGGCGTCATCACCCGCGAGCTGGCGACACTCCTGCGCGCGGGGCTGCCGCTCGACCGGGCCTTCGAGATCCTGATCAACCTCGCGGCCAGCCCGCGCATCGTCGAGCTGCTCACCAAGATCCGCAACGACGTCCGCGGCGGCCAGTCCCTGTCGCGCGCGCTCGATGCGCAGCGCGGCGTGTTCACGCGCTTCTACGTGAACATGATCCGCGCCGGCGAAGCGGGCGGCAGCCTGCCGACGGTGCTCGTGCGCCTGGCCGAATACATGGAGCGGGCCAAGGCGCTGCGCGACAACGTGGCCGCCTCGGTCACCTATCCCGCATTCCTCGCCGTGGTGTCGGTGCTGGCGGTGGTGATCCTGCTGGGCGTGGTGGTGCCGCGTTTCAAGCCGATCTTCGCCGGTGCCGGCAAGGCGGTGCCGACGATCACGCAGATCGTGATCCTCGCGGGCGACATCATGCGCAACTGGGGCTTCGCCATCCTCATCGGCCTGGCACTCCTGGGCTTCCTGATGATGCGCCGGCTGCGCGATCCCGAGGTGCGCTACCGCTTCGACCGGCGCCGCGTGACGGCCCCGGTGGTCGGCGACCTCTTCGCCAAGGTGGAGATGGCGCGCTTCTCGCGCACCCTGGGGACGCTGCTTTCCAACGGTGTCACGCTGGTCTCCGCGCTCGCCATCGTGCGTGAGACCATGGCCAACGCCTGGCTCGCCGAAGCCGTGGGCAACGTGGCCCGCGAGCTCAAGGAAGGGCGCGGCCTGGGCCGGCCGATGATGGAGACGGGCCGCTTCCCCATGCTCGCGGTGCACATGATCATGGTGGGGGAGGAGACCGGCCGCCTCGACGAGATGCTCATGCAGGTGGCCGAGACGTACGACCGCGAGGTCGAGGTCGCCATCAGCCGCGCGCTGTCGCTGCTGCAGCCGGTGATGATCGTCGCGATGGCGGCGGTGATCGGCTTCATCATCGTGGCGATCCTCTACGCCATGCTGTCCGTCTACGACCTACCGATGTAGACCTTCCAGGAGAAACCAATGAAAACCCGTCCCGCCCCGCGCACGCGCCGACAACGCGGCTTCACGATCCTCGAGATCGTGATCGTCTTCATCCTGCTCGCCGGGATCATGGCGTTCGTCGGTCCCAAGATCTTCGAGCAGATGGGCCGCGCCAAGTCGCAGGAGGCGCGCATCCGCATCCAGGACCTCGCCGGCCGCATCGAGATGTACAAGCTCGAGGTCGGCAAGTATCCCGACAACCTGCAGTCGCTGGTGAAGCAGCCGCCGGGCGTGGACAAGTGGAACGGCCCCTACGCCAAGGACACGGACCTCAAGGACGCGTGGGGCAACGACTACCGCTACAACGTCCCCGGGCAGGGCAAGGGCTTCGACCTCGTCTCGCTGGGCGCCGATGGCAAGGAAGGCGGCGAGGGCGAGAACCGGGACGTGAGCAACTGATGAAGCGTCATTCCGGCCAGGGCCGGAATACGACCGGGCGCTGGCCTTCGCGGGGGCGCGCGGCAATTGGGCCCCGGCCTGCGCCGGGGCGGCCTGCCTCCACGGATCGGCAGGCCGGATTCACGCTGCTGGAGATCATCATCGTGCTCGCGATCGGCGCGATGGCGTACGTCATGATCCTCGGCATCCCCTTCCGCGGCGCCTCCACCGCGGACCTGAAAGCCGCCGCGCGCACCCTCGCCTCGGGGCTGCGGCAGGCGCAGACGATGGCGATCACCACGCGGCGCGATGCGAGCCTCACGCTCGACATGGACGCGCGCGAGTACACGCTGCCGGGCGAGACCGAGGCGCGACACCTGCCCAAGGGCATCGACCTCAAGCTCTACACCGCGCAAAGCGAGGTAACCAGCGAGAAGCGTGGCGGCATCCGCTTCTATCCCGACGGCAGCTCGACCGGGGGGCGCATCACCGTCTCGGTCGGCGAGCGCAAGTACCTGGTCGACGTGGACTGGCTCACGGGGAGGGTGTCGATTGGGGACTAGCGGCATCGCGCCTGCTTCGGGGCGGCCGGAAATTAGGCCCCGGCCTGCGCCGGGGCGCCCTCGCTCTGCGCAACGCGAGGGCGGATTCACGCTGATCGAGGTGATCGTCGCGTTCGTGATGCTGGCGCTGGTCCTGTCGGTGTCCTTCGAGGTGTTCACCGGCGGCCTCCGGCGTGCCGGCGACCTCGTGGATTACTCGCGTGCGCTCACGCTGGCGCAGTCGCGGCTGGCGGCCGCGGGCACCGAGGAGCAGATCAAGGAGGGCGAGACCCAGGGCGACAGCGACGACGGCCGCTATCACTGGACCATGGCCGTGCGCCGCAGCGACGAGGGCGCGCCCGACCCCACGCAGACCAACAACAACCCGTACCAGCTCTTCCACGTCGAGGTGCGCGTGGACTGGCACGATGCGGACACGCACGCGCGCACCATCGGCATGTCCACGCTCGTCATCGGCTCGAGGACCTGATGCGGCGCGCGCAAGGTTTCACGCTCATCGAGCTCGTGCTCGCGCTCACGATCCTGGGCACGATGCTGCTCCTGCTGTACTCGGGGCTTTCGTTCGCGCTGCGCAGCTGGGACGCGGGCGACGTCAACGGCCGGCTCACGGTGGACCGGCGCATCGGTGCCAACTTCCTGCGCCGCGAGGTATCGGAGCTCTTCCCGATGCGCTGGAAGGACCCGACCACGCTCAAGCTCGCCTTCGAGGGGGATACGGACCATCTGCGCTTCGTCTCCGCGCGCCCCGCGGGCATCGCCACGGGCGGCCTGTCGCTGGTCGCGATCAACGTCGAGGCCGATCCGAAGAACCAGCGGCTGCACAACCTCGTGATGCGGCGCGCCATGCCCGACGACGCGCAGAAGGACTTCGCACCGGTCGAGAAGGCGGAGAGCTCGATCCTCATCCCGGAAGTGGACAGCGTCGCCTTCTCGTACTTCGGCGCGGAGAACGATTTCGCGGAGCCGGCGTGGACCGACAGCTGGAAATTCCAGAACCGCATCCCCCTCATGATTCGGCTGCGCGTGAAGACCACCGACGGCACGTCCCTGCCCGAGATGGTGATGAAGGTGATGCTGGGCGAGGAGGCGGGCTGCCTCGAGAACTCCTTCCAGCGGCTGTGCCGCCCGAGGCGCCAGTGAGGCGCGCCCCGCGAGCCGCGCAGCGCGGCGTGGCCCTCGTCATCGTGATCTGGGTCTCGCTGCTGCTGATGGTGGTGGCGTCCACGTTCATCGTGGAGCGCCGCACCGAGGCGATGGTGGTGCGCAACTCGGTCTCGCTCGCGCGTGCCGAGGCGGCCGCGGATGCGGGTGTGCAGCGCGGCATCATCGAGATGTACCGCAACGACAACTCCCCGGACAAGTGGGCTCGCGACGGCACGCCGCACGACTGGACCTTCGACGGCATTCCCGTGCGTGTCGAGTTGCGCGACGAGTCTGCTAAGATCGACATCAACACCGCCGCGGATCCGCTGGTCCGCGGCCTGCTCGTGAACGCCGGACTCAGCGACGAGGATGCCGCGAAAGTCCTCGATGCCATCCTCGACTGGCGCGACGCGGATTCGCTCAAGCGCCCCAACGGCGCCGAAGATGCGGATTACGAAGCCGCCGGCCTGACCTACAAACCCGCCAACGCGCCCTTCCAGGCCATCGAGGAACTGCAACTCGTGCTCGGCATGCGTCCCGATATCTACCGCCGGCTCGCTCCCAACATCACCGTCTTCTCGCGCCAGCCGGGGATCAACCCGGCGCTCGCCAGCCGCGACGTGCTGATGGCCATTCCCGGCATCACGACCGAGATCGTCGACTCGTACATCGCCACCCGCGAGGCGGCGCAGAAAGCGAACCAGCCCGTGCCCACGTTGCCGCAGGCGGCTCCGTTCACCAGCGGCAACACGATGGTGGCGACCGTTCGCTCCGAGGCGCGCCTGGACGATGGCGCGATCTTCACCCGCGAGGCGGTGGCGCTGCTGCGCCCGGTGCCGCGCAAGCCCGTCACCTTCGTCGCGTGGCGCGAGAGCACCGCTTCGCCCGATGCGCCCGCCGCCGGCGATGCGCAGCAGCCCGCGGCTGCCCAGGCGGCGGCCGGCGCACAGCCCGGCGGAGCCGCGCCCGCACCCGCACCCGCCAAGCTGCAACAACCCATGCCAGGAATGCGCTGATGGCGATCGCTCCCGAAGCCGCATCGGGCCGCCCGACAGGAGCGGCCGGCGCGAAGCTCGGCGCCCTGTGGCGCTGGTGGACCACCGAGCTCGCGCAGCTGGTGCCGGAGGCGCTGTCCCCGCAGGGACGCGTTGCCCGGCTGCCGCTGCTCACTTTCGAAGGCGATGTATTGGCCCTCGTCCCGCCGCCGGGCACCGCGGCGCCGGAAGGCTCCAGCGTGGACCTGGCCGCGCTCGACACCGCCCGGGCACGCGCCGCCGTGCGCGCGCTGGTCGAACGCGCGAGCGAGATGCGCGGGCGCGCGCGCCTCGCGCTGCGCCACGAAGATGCCCTCGTGCGCCGCGTGACCATGCCGCTCGCGACGGAGGAAAACCTCGGACAGGTGCTCGCGTTCGAGATGGACCGCCTCACGCCCTTCCGGGCCGAGGACGTCTATTACGACCAGCGCATCCTGTCGCGCGATTCGAACGCAGGCACGCTCTGCGCGCTTCTCGCCGTCGCGCGGCGCGAGGTGGTCGACGCGCGCATCGAGCGGCTGCGTGCGCTGGGCGTGAGCGTGCAGGGCGTGTCGCTGCGCGAGGAGCCCGCCCATCCCGGCGCACCCATCGACCTGCTGCCCGCGGAGCAGCGCGGCGAGCGCGAGTCGCGCGCGGAACGCTTCCTGCGCCGGGGCCTCGCCGCGGCGGTGGCGATCCTCATCGTGGCGGTCCTTTTCCTGCCGATCTGGCAGAAGCGCGAAACGGCCATCGCGCTCGGCCCCGTCGTGGCGAAGGCGAAGCAGGATGCCGAGGGCACGGACGCGCTGGCCAAGGACCTCGAGCGGCAGGTGGGCGATTACAACTTCCTGCTGGCGAAGAAGCACGGCCAGTATCCGGCGCTCGCCTACGTGGAGGAGATCTCGCGCCTGCTGCCCGACAACACCTGGGTCGCGGAGCTGCAGATCAAGAATACCGGCAAGACGCGCGAGATCCAGATCCAGGGCGAGACCAACTCCTCCTCGAAGCTGATCGAGACGATGGAGCAGTCCACCCTCATGCAGAACGCGATGACCCGCGGCACCGTCACGCGCGGCTCGGTGCCCGGAACCGAGCGCTTCATGATCTCGCTCGAGGCGCGCCCGCGGCCGATGCCGGAGGCGCTCGCGCTCGCGGACATTCCCACGCCGGTCACGCCTGCACCGGGCGCCGCGACGCCACCGGCACCGCCCCGCCCCGCGCCGGCTCCGCAGGCGGCTGCGCAGCCGGCCCCGCAAGCGGCAACGGTGACACCCGTGCCGGCCCACCCTGCGCCGCCCCCGGCCGCGCATCCGGCACCTGCGCCCGCACCTGCGCCCGCCACGGCACAGCCTGCGGCGCCCGCGGCCCAGCCGGGCACCGCCACCATCACCCGGCGCCGATGAGGCCTGCCCCATGAACCTGAATCCGCAGCAGAGCCGGCGTACGGCGCTGGCGTTTCTCTTCGTGGCGATCGCCGCCGTGGTGGCGGTGGTCGGCGTTCCCGCATGGCTGCTGCACCGCCATTACGATCGCGTGCTGGAAGACAGCATGTCCACCCTCGATCGCTACCGCCGCATCGCCGGGACACGCCCGGAGGTCGCCAAGCGCCTGCAGGCCATGCGCGACAAGGATCCGCGCCGCTTCTTCCTGCGCAGCGGGGCGGTGGCCCTGTCCGCGGCGGAGGCGCAGGAGGCGGTGCGCCAGTTCGTCGAGACCAACGGCGGCAAGCTGATCACCATGCAGGCGCCCGTCTCGCGCGAGGAAGGGCGCTACCGCATGGTGAGCGTGAACGTGCAGCTCACCGCCAACATCCAGGCGCTGCGCAAGATCCTCGACGCGGTGGACGCGCACACGCCGTTCCTCTTCGTCGACAACCTCATGATCCGCTCGCAGGTTCCGGGCAGCTTCCGCCCGCAGCCGGGGCAGGAGCCCGAAATGTTCGTGCAGTTCGACGTTTACGGCTATACATTGCCGGCCCAGACATGATCGATATCCTCCGCCGCCGCCCGCTGCTCGCCGCGCTGGCCGTGCTCACCGTGGCGCTCGCCGTGCTCCTCGTGCTCGAGGTCAACGAGGCGTCGCGCCCGCAGATACCCACCGAGGCCTCCAAGCCCGCCGTGCCGCCGGATGCGAAGCTGCTGCCTGCGGCTACGCGCCTCGCCGCCGAGCAGGCCTATCCGGAGACGGTCACGCGGCCGCTCTTCATTCCCACCCGCCGGCCCGCGCCGCCGGTGCCGACCGCCGCCGCGGCGCCGCAGTTCGTGCGCGGCCAGTTCCAGCTCCTCGGCGTGATCATGGCCGGCAACACCAAGATCGCGATGCTGCGCGAGAAGTCGACCGGCAAGATCCATCGCGTGGCACAGGGCGGCGACGTGAACGGGGTGAAGGTCGCCACGATCGAGCGCGACACCGTGACCCTGTCGCAAAGCGGCGAGACCGAAAGCGTGCCGATGCAGGTGCAGAAGCTGGCCGCCGCGGGCGCACCCGCGCACGAGTCCGGGCCGTTCGGCGGCCCCGAAGCCCACGCCGGCCAGCCGGGGGCGCCGCCCGTGCCGGGCGCGCCGGGCGCGCCGCCCGCACCGGGCACGCCGCAGCCGGTGCCGCTGACGGGTGCAACTGCCGCGCTGCTCGGAGCGCCGCCGCCCGGCGTGCCCGGCAGCCCGCAGCCTGTCGCGCCCAGCCCGACGGGAGTCCAGCCCGGCATCGTGCCGCCTGCGCTGTCGCCCGAGGAGCTCCTCGCCCGCCGCCGCGCCCGGCGTGCCCAGACAACCCAATGAGTGGAAACATGGAATTCGAACAACAGCAAACGGGGAGTGAGGCGGGCGCACAAGGCGCCGGCCGGTTGCAGCGGCGTGCCTGCGCCGCCGCGGTGCTGGCGGCCTTCGCCGTATCGTCGTGCTCGCTGCTCCCGCCCAGCATGCGCAAGGGCTACACGCAGGCGGCCGAGGAGGTCCCGACCACGGACGCGCAGCTGATGCCGCCGGCCTCGCCGCCGGCGCCGCCCCCGGGGATCGCCCAGCCCAACAAGCTCTTCTCGGGCACCGGCGTCTTCGTGAACGAGAAGCCGCCCGCGCCGCCGCCGCCGCCGGGCCCCGAGGAAGCGAGCCTCAACTTCGAGGCGCTCGACGTGCGCGAGGTCGCCAAGGTGATCCTCGGCGATTACCTCCACGAGTCGTACACCGTCCATCCCGCCGTGAGCGGGACGGTCACCTTCCGCACCATCCGCCCGATCCCGATGCGGGACCTGCTGCCCACCCTCGAGATGCTGCTGCGCCAGAACAACGCCGCGGTGGTGAAGGAGGACAGCGTCTACAAGATCCTGCCCGTGGCGCAGGTGCGCGGCTCCGTCTCGCCGCAGCTGGGCGGCGGCACGCGGCCGTTGCCGCCGGGCTTCTCGGTAGTCGTGGTGCCGCTGCGCTATGTGGGCGCGCGCGAGATGCAGAAGCTGCTCGAGCCCTTCGCCGCCGACAACACGGTGCGCATCGACACCACGCGCAACCTCGTGATCATGGCCGGCGGCCAGCGGGAGCTGAAGCACCTCGTCGATACGATCGACCTCTTCGACGTGGACTGGCTCGCGGGCTACTCCGTGGGCCTCTTCCCGGTGCGCAGCGGCGACGTGAAGTCGCTCATGGGCGACCTCGACAAGGTCTTCGGCGCGGCGGCCGAAGGGCCGCTCGCGGGCATCATGCGGTTGATCCCGATCGAGCGCCTGAACGCGCTCTTCGTGGTGACCACGCAGCCGCGCTACCTCGAGACCGCGCGCACCTGGATCGAGCGCCTCGACCAGGCCGGCAGCACCGGCGGCGGAACGCGCTTCTACGTCTACCAGGTCCGCAATGGCAAGGCGGAGAACCTGGCGCAGCTCGTGGGCGACCTCTTCTCCTCGCGCCGCACGACGACATCGGCGCCCACGCTCGCACCCGGTGCGCGCCCGACCGAGATCCGCAGCGCGCCGTTCGGACAGGCGCAGCCGCAACCGAGCACGACCACCACGAGCGTGACGCCGCCACCGGGCGCGGCCGCGTTCCAGATCCCGGGCAGCGGCACCACGAGCGGGGAAGTCCGCGTCATCGCCGACAAGGACACGAACTCGCTGCTGATCCTCGCGAGCCCCAGCGACTACGAGGTGATCGAGGGCGCCCTGCGGCGCCTGGACGTCGTGCCCCGCCAGGTGCTGGTGGAGGTGGCGCTGGTCGAGGTCACGCTCACCGACTCGGCAAGCCTCGGCGTGGGCTGGTTCATCAACTCGCACAACGGCATCACCGGCCAGGTCGGCAGCGGGCTGCCGGATACGCCGCAGGGCAAGCCCACTCCCCCCGGCAACGGCGGGCTGCAGCTCATCCAGCGGGTCGCGAACGGCGACATCCGCGCGGTGCTGAACGCCTCGGGCAACGACGGCAAGCTCAAGGTGCTCGCCTCGCCCCAGGTGATGGTGCTGGACAACCAGAAGGCCCAGATCAAGATCGGCAACCGCATCTCGGTGCAGACGCAGTCGCAGAGCGTCGTGGGCACCACCACGGGACTGGTGAACAGCTTCCAGTACCTCGAGACCGGGGTGCTGCTGGCCGTCACGCCGCGCATCAACTCCGGCGGCCTGGTGACGCTCGAAGTGAACCAGGAAGTGAGCGTCGCGGATCCCAACAGCGTGAGCGCGGCGAACCCGAACCCCGCGGTCAACTCGCGCTCCGCGCAGACCACCGTGGTCGTGGGCTCCGGCGAGACCATCGTGCTGGGCGGCCTCATCCGCGAGGACGACAACTCCGGCACGAGCGGGCTGCCGCTGCTGTCGAAGATCCCTATCCTCGGTGCCGCGTTCGGCACGCAGAGCTTCAGCCACAGCCGCGTCGAGCTGATCCTCGTCATCACGCCGCACATCGTGAGCGACACCAGCCAGGCACGCGATGCCACGGACGAGCTGCGCCGCAAGATGCCGGCGCTGCAGGGCACCCTGCCGCCGCCGTCGAAGGTGCGCGCGCTGCCGTCAGACGTGCTGCCCCCGCCGGGTTCGTCCACGCCGATCACGGTGGCGCCGGTGCAGTTCCCGCCCTCCATCCCGGGAGGCGGCACCGTTTCCATCACGCCGTCGGGGGGTGCGGGCCTGCCGCCGCCGACGTTGCCCCCGCCGACCGTTCCGCCTGCTGCAACACCTGTCGTCCCGACACCGCCTCCGGCGCCCGCGCCACCGGCCCCCGCCACCCCTGCCCCGGCGGTCCCGGCGCCGCCGCCCGCCGCTCCTTCAACACCCGCCGCGCCGCCGCCCGCCACGCCCCAATAGCCGCGGAACGCGCGCTCCGGGCGTTTAAGCAACGCTTCAACTTCACCCTGAAAGGCCTTGACCTCCAAGGCCTTTCAGGGGCGCTACATGGCCGTTGTTGCAGAAACAACACACTGTTGTAAAAATCTTGCGAATTTGTTTGACGCGGGGGTTCAACTTGAATAGTCTTTCCACGCATTACGGTAGTCGAGCGGTCCGGTCCGTGGCCTTGCTGCACAACCTTCCGAGGTTCCTCATGGTGGTGTCATTGTCGGGAATGCTCGGTTGTGCGGCGATGAAGCCCGCGGCGCCCGAGGAAGTGGTCAAGCAGCGGGCGCAGGCGCGCTGGGACGCGTTGGTGAAGTGGGATATCAAGACCGCATACGGATTTCTCAGCCCGGGCAGCCGGGCGACGACGACGCCGGAGGCCTACGCCGCATCGCTGCGCGAGGGCTTCTGGAAGTCGGCGACGGTGACAAAGGTCGAGTGCGCCTCGGCGGACAGTTGCGATGCGCACGCGATCATCGAATACGACTTCCAGGGGCGCCGCACCAAGACGCCGTTGCGTGAAACCTGGATTCGCGAAGGTTCGGAATGGTGGTATTTGCGACGTTAAGCAGCATGGATCAGGAGTGGTGCCAAGCGCTTCACGGAATTGTAAAAAAAGCAGTGCATGGGATATAATCCGCGAGTTGTAACCTCTAGAAAGTGATCACTTTCTCACAAAGGAGTAACCCGAGATCATGAATACGTTCAAAAGAAAAGCTCTCTTTACCGCGGTGCTGGCCGGTCTCGGCGCTGCTGGTACTGCGGAGGCTGTATACCTGAACCCGAACGGTACGGGTCAGGTCCTCGTCTACCCCTACTACACGGTCCAGTCTGCGCAAAACGGCAATTCGTGGAACACCTACCTGTCGGTGGTGAACACGACGACGCGCGCCAAGGCCGTGAAGGTCCGCGTGCTCGAGGGCAAGACCTCGGCTGAAGTTCTGGACTTCAACCTCTTCCTGTCGCCGAACGATGTGTGGACGGCGGCAATCGTCCCGGCCAGCAGCAGCGCCACCTCCCCTGGCGCGATGGTCACGGCGGATCGTTCGTGCACGGCGCCGATCGGCAACCTGCCGGTTGCCAATGGCGGCCAGCCGTTCCGTAACTTCCAGTTCTCGACCGGCGGCGATGCGCTCCCGGGCACGGGCCTGGAGCGTACGCGTGAAGGCTATGTCGAGATGATCGAGATGGGCTCGCTGACGGGCGCGTGGGCCACTGCGGCCACGCACGTCAACGGTGTGCCGGCGAACTGCGGCGTGTTCAACGCGGCTTCCTCGCTCACGCCGAGCTCGATCGAAGCGCCGTCCGGCGGCCTGATGGGCACCGGCACGCTGATCAACGTCAACAGCGGCACGGATGTCGGCTACAAGGCCGATGCCCTGGAGGCCTGGAGCAACATCCCGCAGTACACGGATCCGGGCTTCGTCACGCCGTCGCTGGCCAACGCCACGCCGACGAACAGCCTCGTCATCAACGCCGGTGGCACGGATGCCACGGGCGCCTCGGTGCAGCTCACCGCGTACCGTTCGGACTTCATCGCCCAGTCGGGCGTTGCGGCCGGCGCGCGCGCTGTCGCCTCGGTGTTCATGCATGCCACCGTGATGAACGAGTACATCCTCGACCAGGCCACCGGCTCGGCGACGGATTGGGTCATCACCCAGCCGCTGAAGCGCGTGTTCGTGTCGTCCACGACCGCCGCGCAGCCGTACACGGCCGTGCTCACCTCGTCGGGTGCCTGCGAGACCATCAACTTCACGTTCTTCAACCGCGAAGAGCAGAGCGCTACCGCGTCCGGTGCGGACTTCTCGCCGCTGCCGCCTGCCGGTGCGCCGAACTCGCTGTGCTGGGAGTCGAACGTGCTGTCGATCCGCAACAGCTCGCTCAGCCAGTTCAACGGCCTGAACAACGCTACCTCGGCGATCCTCGGTTCGGCGAACGTGACGAACGTCAACGTGACCCCGAACTCGAACTTCCAGAACGGCTGGGCGGCTCTCTCGTTCACCGGCGCGAACGCCCTCTCGCCGCTGGGCCTGAACTCGACTGCGACCAGCAACCGTATCGCCCTCGACAGCACGCTGCTTGGTGCTCCGACGGTGGCCACGGGCGCTGTGACCTTCGTCGGCCTGCCGGTCACGGGCTTCATGGTCCGGATCTTCCAGAACGGCGGCCTGAGCTGCACGAACGCTGCGGGTGCCACGGCAACTTGCCAGGGCAACTACAGCGCGCTGTTCAACCACAGCTATCGCAACGTCATCATCCCGTAATCGGGGATAGCGTGAACGCCCGGGAAAGCACCTTTTCCCGGGCAGCATTGCCGACAGGCGGACGATTCAGTCCGCCTGTCTTTTTTCCTACGCCTGAGTCGCATTTTTTTGATTTATTTCATAGCTCTTGATCCGTTTGCTGATAGACTTCACGTCGAGTATCAAGTAGGACCCGTATCCACCGGGAAACAAACCAGTTTCTTGCCGCGCGCAACCGCCCCAACTGCTCCGATCGAGAGGAATCGCATGACCCCTACCAATTTCCGCCTCCTGCGCCGCACAGCGATGGCTGTTGCAGCTGCCGTGGGCTTGTTCGCGTCGCTGGCAACGGAAGCTGCCGTCGTGACGCTCAGCGGCGCCAACGGCTCGACGTGCTCGTACAGCACCATGTCGATCACCCCGGATGGCAACGTGACCGTGCAGTGCTCCGGCACGACGGCCCCGCCGCCGTCCAACACCGGTGATGCCGGCGCTTTCAGCATCGCCGCGAACCAGGGCCTGGCCAACGTCGGCGACCAGCCCACGCTCACCATCACGCGCTCTGTCGGCAGCAGTGGTTCGGTGAACGTGCCTTACTCCCTCACCGGCAGCGGGTGCACCAACGGCAGCGGCAACGCCAGCTTCGCCGATGGCGCGGGCTCCTACAGCTTCGGTGTTCCGATGGTCGCGGCCGGTACCTGCACCGTGTCGCTCGGCACGCCCACCACGGCGGCTGCGGTTGCTACCGGTCCGCGCGTTGGCTCGCCTTCTTCCGCGACCGTCAGCGTGCAGTCGCCCCAGCCTGCGCCTGGCGCAGCGGGTTGCGCTGCCCCGCCGGCCGACATGCTCACCGCCTCGTTCAAGTCGATCGGCGCTGTCCTCCTGCAGATGCAGAAGTCCGGCCAGGTCGTCTCGATCCCGCTGCCTGAGGTCGTGAGCGGCTTCCACAGCGGCCAGCTCGTCATCAGCGAGTCGGCCGGCGGCGCCTTCACGCCGCAGCCCGTGTCGCTCAACGTCACCATCAGCAAGTGCCCCGGCGTCGTGGACACGGATCAGAGCAACTCGTGCAACATCGTGACCACCAACGGCAACTACAACGCCGTCACCTGGTTCGCGGCTCCGTACTCCTCGATCCAGGATCCGCCCTCGGCCCAGCGTTACGGCTTCTGCTGGGCGCCGCGCTCGGAAGGCCAGTGGTACATGAATGCCCGCTGGAACTACTCGAGCTGCGCGTTCGGCGCCGCGGTGTGCGGTTTCGCGATCCAGCAGAACTACGGATCGTACTGATGCAGCAAGAGGGCCGGGGCTTGCTCGCGTAAGCCCCGCGCCTGGCAAAGGGGACGAGGGCTCGCGCCTTCGTCCCTTTTGCTTTCGGCTTACCTGCTAGACTTTTCAATTCCGCGCGCTCCGGCGCGCGCGTCTTTTCGCCTGGATCCCCCGCCATGAATCGAATCCTCCGCAGGCTCTCGCCGCTCGTCCTCGCCGCATGTACGCTCGGCGCGACGGGTGCCGCGATCGCCCCCGATACACCCCTCATCGTCGACGGCCCCATCGTCGTCGACGCTGCCGATTTCGAAGGCAACATGCTGCGCATCCCCGAGGCGAGGCGGATCGAGTTCCGCACCAGCTACGATCGCGTGTCCGCCGTGGTGGACAACATCTTCGTGACCCGTGCGCTCGCCGCGCGTGCGAAGGAGGCGGGCCTCGACAAGGATCCGGCCGTCCAGCGCCGCATGCAGCAGCTCCAGGAAGGGCTCCTCGCGGACCTCTACATGCAGAAGCTGGAGAAGGAAGCCGCCAAGGTGGACCTGGACCCGCGCGCGCGCGAGATCTACAAGGCCGAGGCCGCGAGCCTCGTGCGGCCCGAATCGGTGTACATCCAGCACATCCTCATCGGGCTCAAGGGCCGCACGCCCGAGATGGCCGCGGAGCTCGCGAAGAAGGTGCGCGCCGAGGCCGTTGCCGACAACGCCGATTTCCTCGCCCTCGCCGACAAGTACTCCGACGATCCCGACAAGCGCCGCAACGGCGGGGACCTCGGCTACAACTCGCCCACGTCTTTCGTCGAGCCGGTGCGCAAGGCGATCGCCGCGCTGAACCGCAAGGGCCAGGTTTCCGAGCCGGTCCAGTCCGAGTTCGGCTATCACATCATCCGCTTCATCGACCGCAAGCCGCCGCAGCCCCTCAAGTACGAGGACGTGCGCAAGAAGATCATCGATGCGGAGAGCGAGAAGCTGCAGAAGGAGCGGGTGGATGCGGTGGTGGCGGCGGTGCGGGGCTCCAAGACCGTGGTCGTGCACAACGAGAACGTCGAGAAGCTCGTGGTGCCGATCGATCCGGAGGAGCTCAAGCGCAAGGCCGCGGAACCCGCGCCGGCGGCGAAGAAATAGCGATGTCGCCGATCCGTGTCTTCATCGGTTTCGACGGGCGCGAGGATGTCGCCTTCAGCGTCCTCGCGCACTCGATCCATCGCAATGCGTCGCAGCCGGTGTCGATCGCCCCGGTCATGCTGTCGCAGCTGGGCGGCGTCTATCGCCGCGACGTGAATCCGCTGCAGTCGACGCAGTTCTCGTTTTCGCGCTTCCTCACGCCCTGGCTCTGCGGCTACGAGGGCTGGGCGGTGTTCATGGACTGCGACATGCTGGTGCTGGACGACATCGCACGCCTCTGGGCGCTGCGCGACGAGCGCTACGCCGTGCAGGTCGTTAAGCACGTGCACGTGCCGAAGGAAGACGTGAAGTTCCTCGGCGCCGTGCAGACCAAGTACGAGAAGAAGAACTGGTCGTCGGTGATGCTGATGAACTGCGCGAAGTGCACGGCCCTCACGCCCGAGTACGTGAACACCGCAACCGGCCTGCAGCTCCACCAGTTCAAGTGGCTCGAGGACGACAGCCTCATCGGCGAGCTGCCCAGCGGCTGGAACCACCTCGTGGGCTACGATGCGCCGCGCAAGGACGCGAGCCTCGTGCACTACACCATCGGCGGCCCGTATTTCGAGGAGTACGCGCAATGCGAGTACGCGCGCGAGTGGTGGCACGAGCGCAGCCTCATGCTCGCGGTGGACCAGCGCGCCAGGGCGGCGAAGGCGTCGTAGCACGGTGGCATCCGGTCCCGCGAGCCTCGACTCGCCCGCGCGCGGGCCGCGCTGGGGCTGGCTGCTTTTCTCCTTCACGCGCCGCGAGGTGCTGGGCCGCTACGCGGGCAGCGTGAGCGGCCTCGCGTGGACGCTGCTGCATCCGCTGGCGCAGCTCGCGATCTACGCGTTCGTCTTCAGCCACATCTTCCGCATCGGGGTGCCCGAAGGCTACCCGCGCGTGAGCTACCTCGCGTTCGTGGCGGCCGCGCTGTGGCCGTGGATCATGTTCTCCGAGGGGCTGCAGCGCGCCATGGCCTCCATCGGCGCCAATGCCGGCCTCATTCGCAAGGTGGCGTTTCCCCACCGCCTGCTGGTGTATGCGGCCGTGCTCGCATGCTGCGCGATCCACGGCGTGGGCTTCATCGCCGTGCTTGCCGTGCTCACGGCGCTCGGGGATCCGATCCACCTGCTGCGGCTGCCGCTGGTGGTGGTGCTGCTGGTGCCCTACATGCTGCTCGCCACCGGCATCGGTGCCGCGCTCGCTGCGCTGCACATCCTGCTTCGCGACGTGGAGCACGGCCTGCAGGTGGTGTTGAGCGTGCTGTTCTACGCATCCCCCATCCTCTATCCCGCCTCGCTCGTGCCGCAGTCGATGCGCGTGTGGGTCGAGATGAACCCGCTCGGCTGGTTCTCCGAGCGGCTGCGCGAGGTGCTCTTCCTCGGCAGCCCGCTGGTGCCGGGGGATGCGCTCGCCGCCCTGGGCTGTGTAGCCGTGTTCGCGGGCGGCCTGTGGGTATTCCAGCGCCTGTCGCCGCACTTCGAGGACTTCCTGTGAGCGACGCACGCCCGCTCGTGAGCCTGCGCGGCGTCACCAAGGATTACCCGAAGGTGGCCACGGGCGGCGACCGGCTGCGCACGCTCACGGCGCTTCTTTTCCGGCGCCACGACATGCCGCATTTCCGCGCCCTCGACAGCGTGGACCTCGAGGTGCGCCGCGGCGAGTCGCTCGGCATCATCGGCGAGAACGGCGCCGGCAAGTCCACGCTGCTCAAGGCGATCGCGGGCGTGGTCCGTCCCAGCGCCGGCGCGATCGAGGTGAACGGCCGCGTAGGCGCCCTGCTCGAGCTGGGCAGCGGCTTCCATCCCGATTACACCGGCCGCGAGAACATCCACCTGTCGAGCGCATTGATGGGGCTCACGCGCCGCGACGTGCGCGAGCGAATCGATTCCATCATCGAGTTCGCCGACATCGGCGAGCACATCGACGAGCCGATCAAGCACTACTCCTCGGGCATGGTCGTGCGCCTGGGTTTCGCCGTCGCCACCGCGCTCGAGCCCGACGTGCTCATCACCGACGAGGTGCTCGCCGTGGGCGACGAGTCGTTCCAGAAGAAATGCATCGCGTGGCTCGAGCGCTACCGCGCCAACGGCGGTACGCTGCTGCTGTGCTCGCACAGCATGTACCACGTGCAGACGCTGTGCGCGCACGCCGCATGGATCCACCACGGCCGCTTGCGCATGCTGGGCAACAGCTTCGACGTGACCCAGGAGTACCTCACCTGGCACGAGGAGCGCAACGCGAGCCAGGCACCGGCGCAGCGCGCGCCCGAGGGTCCGTATCCGCGCGTGATGAAGGCGTGGACGGAAGACGGCACGGGCGAGCCCGCCGCCGTCTTCGCGCAGGGCGGCACGCTGGTGCTGCAGGCGCACGCCTACGAGCCGGACGATCGCGCGCCGGTGCTGCTCTTCGGCATCGTGCGCGCCGACGGCACGTCGATCTACGGCTCGCATTCCAACGAAAGCGATTTCCAGCCCGCACGCAGCGCGCCGCGGCAGTTCGCCTTCGAGGTGCGCTTCGAGCCCCTGTCGCTGCTGCCGGGCAAGTATCGCCTGCGCGTGCACGCGCTCGATGCCGAGGGCCTGCGGCTCTTCGACACGCTCGACATCGAGTTCGTCGTGCGCGGCGAGACGCGCGATTACGGCCTCGTCGCCTTGCCGCACCAGTGGCGGCCCGGGCGCGCGGTGCGCGAGGCCGTGGGGACGTCGTGAGCGTGGAGCGCGTTGAAGCGGCGCGGCAGCTCCACCTGCAGGGGCGCCTGCCGGACGCGATCGCGGCCTATGGCGCTGTCCTCGCCGAGGATCCGCGCCTCGCCGAGGTGTGGCATCTCAAGGGCATGGCCGAGCACCAGGCGGGCGACATCGCCGCCGCGCGCGTGAGTGCCGCGCGCGCCATCGCGCTGGGAGGCGAACGGGTGCCGTTCCTCTTCCTCGAAGGCGGCGTGCTGCACGATGCCGGCGACCTCGCGCAGGCCGAGGCGCGGTTCCGGCGGGTCGTCGCCGCGAAGCCCGAATGGGCGCATGGCCACCTCGAGCTGGGACGCGTGCACGTCGACCAGGGGCGGCCGGATCTCGCCGTCGAGGATTTTCGCGCGGCCGTGGACCGCGAGCCGCGGCTTGCGCGCGGCTGGAACAACCTGGGTGTCGCCTTCCAGGCGCTCGATCGCATCGACGAGGCGGTGCGCGCCTTCGATCACACGCTCTCGATCGATCCCGGCTTCGCGCTCGCCCACTTCAACCTCGGACGCATCCACAACCAGCGTGGCGATCGCAAGCGGGCGCTGGAGCACGCGCAGGC
>DATMJE010000075.1:0-7610 GCA_035553995.1 Usitatibacter sp.
CGAGAAGGCGGACCTCTTCCGCCTGCTCGACGCGGAGCGCAACGCCGGCATCGTGCTCACCGATTCCTTCGCGATGGTGCCCACGGCGGCCGTGAGCGGCTTCTATCTCGCGCACCCGCAGTCGCGCTACTTCGCGGTGGGCAAGATCGAGCGCGACCAGGTCGCGGACTACGCGCACCGCAAGGGCATGGACGTGGCCCAGGTGGAGCGCTGGCTCTCGCCGGTGCTCAACTATTGATCGTGGCTTGCGCCGCCCACGGCGGTGCAAGTCGCAGCGCGGCGACAGGCGGAACGCGCGCCATTTTCTTCAGCTTGCCGGCAGCTGCGAGTGTTAATATTTTCGCGCCCTCCCCGGATCTTGCGCGGTCGTGGAACAACAATGGGGGCCGGATCGCACTGATCCAGCGAGCGCAAGGGCCCGGGCCGGCAAGGGACCTTCAACGTCCAGGAGGCGCGGCATCATCGCGGCGCGCGCTCCGGGCGTATCGCATGGAGGCACCATGAGAATCGGACGAATGCTGGTCGCGGCCGCACTGGCCGCCGCAGCGAGCTCCCCCGCCACCATCCAAGCGCAAGGCCGCAGCGATGCATCGACGGCCGGGACGATGCCCGGCGAACGCATCTACGTGCAATCGGAGGACATATCGCGGGGTCCGTACCACGGCGGCTATATGGGCTACGCGGGCGAGGCGGACTCGATGCTGGCGGGCCAGGCGGTCGGCGCCATCGCCGCGGATCGATCCATGAACGGCTCGGTGCTCACGATCGTCGCGCAGAACGGCGACATCGTCGCCAATGGCACGACCACGGATCTCGCGCAAGCCACCCGCCTCGAGAGAAAGCTGAAGACGATGGGGGCGAAGCACGTCTTCTCGTGGTTCGATTCGCCGGGCGGCAACTGATCCGCCACGCGGGAGATCGGGACAATCCCGATTTCCCGCGGACTGGTACGGCGTCCCGCTATCCGGGAAATCGGGACGGCAATGCTGCCATTCCTCGCAGCCTCGCGACGAGAAGTGACGCCTGGGCGGCGGCAACCCGCACGAAGAGCGGGAGTGCCAAAGGGCAAAGCAGGAAACGGGCAAAGCACGCCTGCCTCGAGTCGCAGCCCGCGATTCGCTGAATTACTCGTGCCGCGAGGCCGCCGGAGCCGACTGCGCCTGCAGGTAGCCGATCAGCATCGCCACGTCGTCGGTTCCGAGACTCAAGTTCGGCATCGGCACACCGCCGTACTTGTCGAGGAGGCCCTTCGCGATCGGATCCCCTTCAGCGCGCATCCGGTCGGGCTCGGCGAGGTAACGCGCGAGCCATGCGCGCTCGCGGCGCGTCGTGACCCCCCGTAGATCGGGGCCCACGCGGTCACCCTGTCCCACCGTGTGGCATGCGCTGCAGCGGCTCTGGAAGAGGAGCTGCGCCGCGTCGGTCGTGATCGGGTGCGCCTCGGCGTAGCTGCGCTCCGTGCCGGGAAGCGGCCAGTGGAAGAAATTCGCGATCGAGGTCGCGAGGAAGGCGGGATTGTCCACGGCGGATTGCCGGGTCCACTGCTCCTTCGCCACGTTGCCCACCATCAGGCTGCTCGCGTGCCCGTCCTTGTTCACCGCATCGCTCTGCCGCGAGAGGCCGAGCTTCTTCGTGACGAGCCTCACGTCCTCGGGGCTGCCGGTGAGGAAGAGCCATCCGGGACCGGTGTGGAACTTGCCCGCATAAGCCTTCAGCACCTCGGGCGTGTCGTGCTCGGGATCGATGCTGATCGAGTAGATGAAGAAGTCGCGCCCCATGTGGCTCGCGAGCGCCTTCTGCATCATCGCGAGGCGCGCGGTCTCGAGCGGGCATTCGTCCTGGCAGCGCGTGTAGATCACGTTGACCGCGACCATCCTGTCCTTCAGCAGGTCGTCGTAGAAGCGCACCTTCTGCCCGTCCTGCGTGGTGAGCTCGACGTTGGGAAAGTAATCGGCGCCCCAGCGGCCGGCAGCGGCCGGGCCTGCGGCACCGAGCGCCACGATGAGGCATGCGAACGGCAACAACGGAAGTGCCGCCAGGCGGCGAATCCGGCATTTCATGAATTCCTCCTGCGTGGGTGCGTGCGCCGGCCCGCGCACCTGCCGTCGGGGGCAGGCACGCGGGCGGGCCGCGTCGCTACATCTTCAGGGTCGTGAGCTTCACCGCGGTCACGGCACCGGTCGCCGTGTCGAACTTGCAGTTGAAGGTCGCCTCCACCGTCTCGGCGCCGAAGAGATCGCTGCCGCGGTAGAACGGGAACGTCACGCGGATGAGGTCGGTCGCGGAGAGCGGACGATGGATGATCGCAGGCCCCGAGATGCTGTAGCTGCTGCCGCTCGCGGCGCCGACGCCGGTGACGCCGCTCATGTCGACCACGATCTCCATCACCGGCGCATTGCCGAGGACGTTGTCGAGGATCACCTGCGTGTCGAGGCGTGCCATGCCGGTGAACGAGACCGTTTCCGTCGATCCCTTGAGGGTGGTCACGAACGGCACCAGGGTGGAGAGGACGTCCGCCCTGGATGCGAGGGAGACGACGCCGGCCAGCACGGCGAGCAGCACGGCCGCGCAACGGTTGCAGAACCGATTCGATGTCATGTCTTGCTCCTTTCGAGGAACGGCGCGTCAGAGCGCGGTGGGCAGCACGTCATCCGCGTTGCGGAAGGTCACCCCCCGCGGCGTGGGGATCGGCGTCGGCAGCGGCCTCAGGAAGGGCGCGCCGCCATCGTCGATCTCCCAGCGCAGCAGCATCGCGTTGTCCTCGTGCACCGTGTTGTGGCAGTGCTCCATGAACATGCCGCCCCAGTCGCGGAACTGCAGCGTGATGGTGATGCTGCCGCCGGGACGCAGCCGGTAGACGTCCTTGCGGCCGCGCTCCCACGGCGGCACGTTCGACGCGAGGCCATCGCGCGCGAGCACCTGTCCCTCCTCGAAATGGATGTGGATCGGATGGTCCCAGCCGCCGCCGCCGTTCACGAGCGTCCAGATCTCACGCGTTCCGGCACGTGGCGCCGCCGAGACGCGCCCGAAATCGGCCGCGAGCGTGCTGCCGTTGTCGGTCCTGATGCCCCAGGGGCCGAAGAACGTGCTCACCGCATCGTTGGTCGTCTGGCCCGCGCCGCGCCCGAACTCGAAGGTGCGGCGCCGCGCCACCGGAATCGCGGAGAGGTCGGGATTCGGGATGAGCGGATCCGGCACCTGGCTCTGGTCCGGCTTCAGGGGATTGCGCACGACGCGGAACTCGAGGAAGCGGCCCACGCACGGGTCCGCCGAGCTTCCCGACAGCGCTTCGGCGAGCGAGAGATCATCGGCGACGCGCTTGCCGTCCTGGTGCTCGGCGAGGTTCACCATGTGCACGCGCGTCCCGAGCGGATAGCGCGAGAAGTCGATCACGATGTCGTAGCGTTCCGCGATCCCCTGCTCGTCGAGCTCCGTCAGCACCACCGGATGCGGCAGCAGGTTGCCGTCGTTGGCGATCTGGACCATCGGCGAGCCGTCGGAGAGCGCCAGCTTGAAGAAGCGCGAGACGCTCGCGTTGAGGATGCGGAAGCGGTACTTGCGCCGCTCGACCTCGAAGTACGGCTTGTAGGTGAGGTTCACCGTCATGCGATCGCCGATGAAGCCATCGAAGTCGAAGATGTCGAAGGCGAGCTGGCCGTTCGCGTCCCACGCCTTGTCGGCCAGCATCAGGTTCACGTCGTAGTCGAGGTTGCCCCAGTCGTTGGCGGTGCCGCTCGGCAGGCGCAGGTTCACGCCGTCGTTGATCGCCTCGTTGCCGCGATCGAGCGCGCTGTAGAGGTTGAACATCGCGGCGTTGCCCTTGTACACGTTCTGCGACGTGAAGCTGAACATGTGGTCGTGGAACCAGTGCGTGCTCATGGTCTCGCGCCAGTCGCCGGCCACCTTGACGATGCCGCCGCTGCCGTCCGGGGAGCCGGCGCGCGGATCGGTCGCATCCGTGTTGATGGTGCGGAATCCCCCCAGCACGATGGGCCAGTGGTAGTCGTAGAACTGGCCCGGGTAGAAAAACGCACCGGTGAAGCCGTCGTTCTCGGCGCCGTGATGGCCGTTGTGCTCGTGCGTGCTGATGGTGTGGCGGCCGAATCCGCCGTTCTGCGACTCGTCCTCCGGCAGCAGGTTGTGGTGGCGGAACAGGACCGGCTCGCCGTAGCGCGCCTGCACCAGCTTCGGCGGGACGGTCCCGTTGAAGGTCCATACCGCGAGCGGGCTTTGCGTGGGCAGGCCGGGATGGAACTTGAGCGGCATGGACTGCGCCGGATCGATGCCGCAATTGAGGCTCGAAGGCACCGCCGGGTTGTAGACGCTATTGCCCTTGGCCCCTTCCTGCGTGGCCTCCACCGCCACCTTCGGCGGGAACACGTCGAAGCCCTGGTGTGCCCAGATGGGGCCGGGCGGCCTGCCCTCGATCGGTCCCGTGCCGCCGCCGAGCACCGCGGGCACGGCCCGCTGCGCCTGGTTCGATTGCGCCGTCGGCGCGGGCGTGAGCGAGCCAGGGGGCTTGCGCGCGAGCACGTCGAAGCGCGGCATCGGCGTGGTGAAGGGCAGGACGCCGAACATCGGGCTCGCCGGCATGCCCGTGGGAATCTCCGCGTACGCGCTGCTCACGAACGGATTGAGGCCGTGCTTCCAGGCGAGCATGCCGCCCGCGGTGAACACACCCCACTTGATGAGATCGCGGCGGCTCACGCGGCCCTGCGAAAGCGCCTTGATGATCTCCTGCCGGTTGCGGCGCGCGTCCTCCGCTTCCCGCACGCGATTGGGCGAAGCTTTCCTGTCGAGAAAAATGGGCATATCGACACCTCCTGGTGCGCAGGTGATGGATGCACGGTCCCCACGACCGTGCCCGTACCGCTCCTGCGACAGGAGACGCAAAACGCCATCCGCGGTCCTCGAGACGAGCACCGCGACGCTTCTTCTACGCGTGTCTTGTGCGCCTGCCGGTCCAACCGTGGCCGCTGTTGTTATTGCCCCCTGAAATTAGTTTGGTGCAAAACGAAACGCGCAAAACTAAACCCGGACAGCACGGTTGTCAACCGGTTTTTCCGGTTTGTCACCATGCGATTCCCGGCTGCCGGTGTGCGATCGTTTCAATGTGTGCCGCGAGGTCGCACGACGAAATGACGCCACGCATCCGGCTCGGTGGATAATCCGACGACCTTCATTCCACGAGGTGGCATGCGCGTGCACGCATCGATTCCAGCAACCAGCACTTCCGGGTGCCGCCTCGCGGCGGGCGCGTGATGGGGCAGCAGCGGCCCATCCAGGGGCGCTCGCGCCTCATCGTCGTTTCCAACCGCCTCCCCGTCGCGTTCAAGCGCGCGCCTTCCGGCGAGTGGACGGCGCAGCCCGGCAGCGGCGGGCTCGTCACGGCGCTTCTGCCGGTGCTGCGCGACCGCGGCGGCACGTGGATCGGCTGGCCCGGGGCCGCGGGCGAGGAGCGCGGCTTCGCGCCGGCGCTCGAGGCCGCCGGTGCGGAAGCGGGCTATGCCCTGGCGGCCGTGCCGCTCGATGCCGAGGAGGTGCGCGATTTCTACCTCGGCTTCTCCAACGAGGTCGTGTGGCCGCTCTTCCACGACCTCACGTCGCTCTGCAACTTCGACCCGCGCTACTGGGACGTCTACCGCGACGTGAATCGCAAGTACGCGAACACCGTGGCGGTCGTCGCACGGCCCGCGGATTTCATCTGGGTCCACGACTATCACCTGATGAACGTGGGCAAGGAGCTGCGTGCGCTGGGCTCGCAGGCACGCATCGCGTTCTTCCTGCACATCCCCTTCCCCTCGCCCGACATCTTCATGAAGCTGCCGTGGCGCAAGACCCTGGTCGATGCGCTGCTGCAGTACGACCTGGTCGGCTTCCAGACCTCGCGCGACCGCCGCAACTTCCTCGCCTGCGCGCAGATCCTCTGCGAGGACTTCACCTTCGAGGGCCGCGCGCCGGTGGTGAGCGCGACCGTGGGCAAGCGCAAGCTGCGCATCGGCAGCTTTCCCATCAGCATCGACTACAACGCGTTCATGCGCGCGGCGGCCGCACCCGAGGTGGCCGAGAAGGCGCGCGAGCTCCATCGGCTGCTGCCCAAGCGCAAGCTCGTGCTCGGCATCGACCGCCTCGACTACACCAAGGGCATCGCGCTGCGGCTGCGCGCGTTCCAGCACCTGCTCGAAACCCATCCCGCGCTGCGCGGGCAGGTCTCGCTGATCCAGGTGGTGGTGCCCAGCCGCGAGGACATCCCGCAGTACCAGGCGATGCGGACCGAGATCGAGACGCTCGTGGGCCGCATCAACGGAGCGCTCGCGCGGCCCGGCGGATGGGTGCCCGTCTGGTACGAGTACCGCAGCCTCTCGCGCATCGAGCTGCTCGCGTACTACCGCGCGGCGGATATCGGCTTGGTCACGCCGCTCAAGGACGGGATGAACCTGGTCGCCAAGGAGTACTGCGCCTGCAGCATCGAGGAGGACTGCGTGCTGATCCTGTCGGAGTTCGCGGGCGCGGCCGAAGAGCTCGGCAACGGCGCGCTGCTCGTGAATCCGTACGACGTGCATGCCGTGGCCGAAGCGATCCGGCGCGCGCACCAGATGCCGCAGGAAGAGCGCGTCGCACGCATGCGCACCATGCGCCGCTCGATCCGGCGCCACGACGTGTTCGGCTGGGTCGATGCATTCCTGCACGCCGCGTTTGCACGCGACCTGAGCGCCTTCCCGGCCCCGGAGCCGGTGCAACGGCACGGGGACTGGCAGCAGCTTCCGGTCTAGAGCGGCAGCACCACCGACGGATCCGGGCGGCGAGTGAAATCGAGGAACGCTTCGGCGAGGCGCTCGCTCCCGGCGATGGCCTCGCGCCAGTAACGCATGCGCGCCGCGTCGTCGCCCGCGAAGCGCTTGAAGTCGCGCCGGTCGGGCAGCTTTCCGTAGGGCAGCTTCGCGAGGTACTCGCGCGAGGGAGAAACGAGCAGGACGTTATCCAGCCATGCGCCGCGCGCGCGCCGCCACGGCAGGCCCTTGTCGAGCCAGCCCGGCACGATGCGATCGGTGAAGTGCGGATAGAGCACCAGCCCTTCGGCGTGGTGATAAGGCAGGTGCAGGTGGTAGTCGACGATGCCGCCGTCCCAATAGATGCCCGCAGGCGCCTGCGCGATGTCGGGCACCCCTTCGAGCACCAGCGGGATCGAGCCCGAAGCCATCAGCGCATCGGCGAGGTTCGCGCGGTCGAGGCGCACCACGTGCGTGTGGAAGGGATCGAAACGGATCGGCTGCACATCCTCCGGCGCGGAGAGGCTGCCGACCGCGAGGAACGGTGGCCGCGCACGTGCGTCGTGGAACACGACCCGTTCGATGAAGCGCGCGAGATGCCTGCGGCCGACGGTGTTGGCGAGCGCGGCGAAACCGAAACCGAGCGGCGTGTGCAGCGACGAATCGCGCGTGAGGGGCCAGCGTCCGCGCACGGCCAGCACGTGCAGGCGGTTGTGCGGGTGGGCGAGAATCTGGTCCTCGCGATGCGCGAACAGCGCCCGCAGCATCTCGCGCGCCGATTGCGAGACGAAGCGCCGGCTCGGCCGCGGCGGATAGCGCTGCTCGGTATAGGCACGGGTG